>NZ_JBSGWY010000024.1:0-85536 GCF_053609145.1 Streptomyces sp. NPDC054961
TCCACATCTCCGCCGACCGGAAGAACGCCTCGGTCACCTCCGTGCCGCGCGACACCATCGTGGACATCCCGGAGTGCACGGATCCCAAGACCGGCGGCGCCGTTCGTGCTACTTGGCCGCGGCCTTCTTGGCCGGCTTCGCCGGAGCCCGCTTCGCGGCCGGAGCCTCGGCTCCGGGCTTCGCGGCCGGAGCCTGGGCGGCCTCGGCCTCTGCCTCGGCCGCCGGCTGGGAGGCCGCCAGCTTCGCCACGCCGAACTTCAGCGAGGCCTCGTACGTGTTGTCCGGGTCCAGCCGGCGCAGCTCTTCCGCGAGCAGCTCGGCCGTCTCACGGCGCTTGAGCGCCACCGCACGGTCGGGCTGGCCCGGCATGCACAGCGTGGCCAGCGAGCCGTCCGCGCGGTCCAGGACGATCTCGCCGCCCTGGGTCTCCAGGCGGACCGCCGTGAGGCCGGGGCCCGTCGAGGAGGTGCGCCGGACGGGGACCTGCAGCCGGTCCGCGAGCCACATGGCCAGGAGCTCGCAGCTGGGGTTGTCGGCCTCGCCCTCCACGTTGGCCGAGGTCACCGAGTGGGTCTGCTGGTCCAGCGCGGCCGCCAGCATGGAACGCCACGGGGTGATCCGGGTCCAGGACAGGTCCGTGTCCCCGGGGGCGTACGCCTCGGCCCGCGAGCCGAGTGTCGTGATGGGGTCCTCGGCGGAGTAGGTGTCCGAGATCCGGCGCTGGCCGAGCGTCCCCAGGGGGTCGCCCGCCAGATCCTGCGGGGCGCCCTCGGGCCACCAGACGACGACGGGCGCGTCCGGCAGGAGCAGGGGGAGGACCACCGACTGGGCGTGGTCCACCAGTTCGCCGTACAGGCGGAGCACAACCGTTTCGCCCGTGCCGGAGTCCGTCCCGACGCGGACTTCCGCGTCGAGGCGGGCGCCCTGCCGGCTGCGCGGCGAGCGGCTGATCCGCCTGATGACGACGACGATCCGCGAAGGGTGCTCGCGGGACGCGTCGTTCGCCGACTTGAGCGCGTCGTACGCGTTCTCCTCGTCGGTCACGATCACCAGCGTGAGGACCATGCCGATGGCAGGCGTGCCGATGTCCCGGCGCGCCTTCACCAACGCGGCGTTGATCTTGCTGGAGTTGGTCTCCGTGAGGTCGATCTTCATGGCCGGCGCCAGCTCCGTCCGTCTCGTGCGAGCATCTCGTCCGCCTCGACCGGTCCCCAGGTGCCCGACGGGTACTGCGCGGGCTTGCCGTGCGTGTCCCAGTACTTCTCGATCGGGTCGAGGATGTTCCAGGACAGCTCGACCTCCTGGTGGCGCGGGAAGAGGTTCGCGTCACCGAGCAGGACGTCGAGGATGAGCCGCTCGTAGGCCTCGGGGCTCGACTCCGTGAAGGACTCGCCGTAGGCGAAGTCCATCGTGACGTCGCGGACCTCCATCGAGGTGCCCGGAACCTTGGAGCCGAAGCGCACCGTCACGCCCTCGTCCGGCTGGACCCGGATGACCAGGGCGTTCTGCCCGAGCTCCTCGGTCGCGCCCGACTCGAACGGCAGGTACGGGGCCCGCTTGAAGACGACCGCGATCTCGGTCACCCGGCGGCCCAGGCGCTTGCCGGTCCGCAGGTAGAACGGGACGCCCGCCCAGCGGCGGTTGTTGATCTCCAGACGGATGGCCGCGTAGGTGTCGGTCTTCGACTTGGGGTCGATGCCGTCCTCTTCGAGGTACCCGACGACCTTCTCGCCGCCCTGCCACGCCGCCGAGTACTGGCCGCGCACGGTGTGCTTGCCCAGGTCCTCGGGCAGCTCCACGGCGGTCAGCACCTTGAGCTTCTCGGCCACCAGCGCCTTGGGGTGGAAGGAGCCGGGCTCCTCCATCGCGGTCAGCGCGAGCAGCTGCAGGAGGTGGTTCTGGATGACGTCACGGGCCGCGCCGATGCCGTCGTAGTAGCCGGCCCGGCCGCCGATGCCGATGTCCTCGGCCATGGTGATCTGCACGTGGTCGACGTACGACCGGTTCCAGATGGGCTCGAACATCGTGTTGGCGAAGCGGAGCGCCAGGATGTTCTGGACGGTCTCCTTGCCCAGGTAGTGGTCGATCCGGAAGACCTCGTTGGGCGGGAAGACGTCGTGCACGAGCTGGTTGAGCTCCTGTGCACTGGTCAGGTCGTGCCCGAAGGGCTTCTCGATGACCGCGCGCCGCCAGGAGCCTTCCTTCTGGTCCGCCAGCCCGTGCTTCTTGAGCTGGGCGACGACCTTGGGGAAGAACTTCGGCGGGACGGACAGGTAGAAGGCGAAGTTGCCGCCCGTTCCCTGAGCCTTGTCCAGCTCCTCGATCGTCGACTTCAGCGTCTCGAACGCCTGGTCGTCGTCGAAGTCGCCCTGCACGAAGCGGCAGCCCTGTACGAGCTGCTGCCAGACCTCTTCGCGGAAGGGAGTGCGCGCGTGTTCCTTGACCGCGTCGTGGACCTCCTGCGCGAAGTCCTCGTCCTGCCACTCGCGACGGGCGAAGCCGATCAGCGAGAAGCCCGGCGGGAGCAGCCCGCGGTTGGCGAGGTCGTAGACGGCAGGCATCAGTTTCTTGCGCGACAGGTCACCCGTAACGCCGAAAATGACCAGGCCGGACGGCCCCGCGATGCGCGGGAGCCGCCGGTCCTGTGCGTCACGAAGCGGGTTCGCTCCGTTTACAGACAAAGTGTTCAGGCCTCCGTGGGGGCAAGGCGCAGGAGCTCCGCCTCGGTCGACTTCAGCAGGTCGTTCCAGGACACCGCGAACTTCTCGACGCCCTCTTCCTCGAGCAGCTGCACCACATCGTCGTACGAGATGCCCAGCTTCGCGACCGCGTCGAGCTCGGCGCGCGACGCGTCGTAGGTGCCGCGGATGGTGTCGCCGGAGACCTCGCCGTGGTCGGCGGTGGCGTCCAGGGTGGCTTCCGGCATGGTGTTGACCGTGCCGGGGGCGACCAGGTCCACCACGTACAGGGTGTCCTTGTACGCCGGGTCCTTGACGCCCGTCGAGGCCCACAGCGGGCGCTGCTTGTTGGCGTGCGCCTTGTCCAGCGCGGCCCAGCGCTCGGTGGAGAACACCTCTTCGTACGCCTCGTAGGCCAGACGGGCGTTCGCGAGCGCCGCCTTGCCCTTGAGGGCCTTGGCCTCGTCGGAGCCGATGCCGTCCAGGCGCTTGTCGATCTCGGAGTCCACGCGGGACACGAAGAAGGAGGCGACCGAGTGGATCCGGGAGAGGTCCAGGCCCGCGGCCTTCGCCTTCTCCAGACCCGCCAGGTACGCGTCCATGACCTCGCGGTAGCGCTCCAGCGAGAAGATCAGCGTGACGTTGACGCTGATGCCCTTGCCGATGACCTCGGTGATCGCCGGCAGGCCGGCCTTGGTCGCCGGGATCTTGATGAGCGTGTTCGGGCGGTCCACCAGCCAGGCCAGCTGCTTGGCCTCGGCGACGGTCGCCGGGGTGTTGTGGGCCAGACGGGGGTCGACCTCGATCGACACCCGGCCGTCCTGGCCCTCGGTGGCGTCGTACACCGGGCGCAGGATGTCGGCGGCGTCGCGGACGTCCGCCGTGGTGATCATGCGGATCGCCTCTTCGACGGTGACCTTGCGGGCGGCCAGGTCGGCGAGCTGCTGCTCGTACCCCTCGCCGCCGCTGATCGCCTTCTGGAAGATCGCCGGGTTGGTGGTGACCCCGACGACGTGCTGCTGGTCGATGAGCTCGGCCAGGTTGCCGGACGTGATGCGCTTGCGGGACAGGTCGTCCAGCCAGATCGCCACGCCCTCGTCGGAAAGGCGCTTCAGTGCGTCTGTCATGGGAATTGCATCTCCTACTGGTCTGGGGGCGTCAGCGGGCGGCGGCGGCGAGCGAGTCGCGCGCGGCGGCGGCCACGGCCTCGGGGGTGAAACCGAACTCGCGGAACAGCACCTTGGCGTCGGCCGAGGCTCCGAAGTGCTCCAGCGAGACGATCCGGCCGGCGTCGCCGACGTAGCGGTGCCAGGTCAGGCCGATGCCGGCCTCGACGGCGACCCGAGCCTTGACCGACGGCGGCAGCACGCTGTCCTTGTACGCCTGGTCCTGCTCCTCGAACCACTCGACGGACGGCATCGAGACGACCCGCGTCGGCACGCCCTCGGCCTGCAGCGCCTCGCGCGCGGCGACGGCGAGCTGGACCTCGGAGCCGGTGCCGATGAGGACGACCTGGGCGGCCGCGCTCTGCCCCTCGGGGCCGGTCGCCTCGAAGAGCACGTACCCGCCCTTGGCGGCGTCCTCGTTGCGGTCGTAGGTCGGCACGCCCTGGCGGGTCAGCGCCAGACCGTGCGGGGCACCCTTGCCGAACACCTTGGTGTGGCGGCGCAGGATCTCGCGCCAGGCGATGGCGGTCTCGTTCGCGTCGGCCGGGCGGACCACGTTCAGGCCCGGGATGGCGCGCAGCGAGGCGACGTGCTCGACCGGCTGGTGCGTCGGGCCGTCCTCGCCGAGGCCGATGGAGTCGTGCGTCCACACGTAGGTGACCGGCACGTGCATCAGGGCGGAGAGGCGCACGGCGTTGCGCATGTAGTCGGAGAACACCAGGAAGGTGCCGCCGTAGATACGGGTGTGGCCGTGCAGGGCGATGCCGTTCATGGTCGCGGCCATGGCGTGCTCGCGGATGCCGAAGTGGACGGTGCGGCCGTACGGGTCGGCCTCCGGCAGCGGGTTGCCCACCGGCAGGAACGAGGAGTTCTTGTCGATGGTGGTGTTGTTGGAGCCGGCCAGGTCGGCCGAGCCGCCCCACAGCTCCGGGATGACCGCGCCGAGCGCCTCGAGGACCTTGCCGGAGGCGGCGCGGGTGGCGACGCCCTTGCCGGTCTCGAAGACGGGGAGCTTGTCCTCCCAGCCCGCGGGCAGCTCGTTGGCGTTGATCCGGTCGAACTCGGCGGCGCGCTGCGGGTTGGCCGTGCGCCAGGCGGAGAAGTCCTTCTCCCACGCGGCCCTGGCCTCGCGGCCCCGGTCCAGCGCCTTGCGGGTGTGCGCGATGACCTCGTCGGAGACCTCGAAGGTCTGCTCCGGGTCGAAACCGAGCACGCGCTTGGTGGCGGCGACCTCGTCGTCACCGAGGGCGGAGCCGTGCGAGGCCTCCGTGCCCTGGGCGTGCGGGGCCGGCCAGGCGATGATCGAGCGGGCCGCGATGAAGGAGGGGCGCTCCGTCTCGGCCTTGGCGGCCTGGAGGGCGGCGAACAGCGCCTTCGGGTCGAGGTCGCCGTTCTCCTGCTGCGCGACGCGCTGGACGTGCCAGCCGTACGCCTCGTAGCGCTTGAGGGTGTCCTCGGAGACGGCCGTCTCCGTGTCGCCCTCGATGGAGATGTGGTTGTCGTCCCACAGGAGCACCAGGTTGCCGAGCTTCTGGTGGCCCGCCAGCGCGGACGCCTCGTGGGAGATGCCCTCCTGGAGGCAGCCGTCGCCCGAGATCGCGTAGATCATGTGGTCGAACGGCGAGGCGCCCTGGGCGGCCTCGGGGTCGAACAGACCGCGCTCGTAGCGGGCGGCCATGGCCATGCCCACCGCGTTGGCGATGCCCTGGCCCAGCGGGCCGGTGGTGGTCTCCACGCCCGCGGTGTGGCCGTACTCCGGGTGGCCGGGGGTCTTGGAGCCCCAGGTGCGGAAGGCCTTGAGGTCGTCCAGCTCCAGGCCGAAGCCGGCCAGGTACAGCTGGGTGTAGAGGGTCAGCGACGAGTGACCCGCGGAGAGCACGAAACGGTCGCGGCCGACCCATTCCGGATCCGCCGGGTCGTGCCGCATGACCTTCTGGAAGAGGGTGTACGCGACGGGGGCCAGGCTCATCGCCGTGCCGGGGTGGCCGTTACCGACCTTCTGGACCGCGTCGGCGGCCAGGATCCGGGCGGTGTCGACAGCACGCTGGTCCAGTTCGGTCCAGTCGAGCTCTGTGGTCGTCGGCTTGGTGCTCACCGTGGGTCAGGGCTCCTCTCCACATGTCTAGTCCCGGTGACGAACGGTGCACCGGCGATTCCGAGCCTACCCCCGCCACAGCGTGCAGCTATTCGAGTACCCGCGGTCGAGTTGTGACGTCTGAGCGCCGATCGGACCAACACGGGGCGACCCCCGCGCAGGGCGGGGTAAGCGCTACGTCTAGAGTGGCGTGGTACGCGCAAGCCTCACCAAACCCCCACGCATCGCGGGGACAAGGCCGGGGGCTTGCTGGATTCTCTGTCAGGGGTGTGCGTGACGGCCGTCGAATCCCGTCCAGCGGGGGTGCTCGGGACGAGCCCCGGTCACCGGCCGTTCGGGGCCCGGGTCATGGCTTTCGTGGCTTTGACCAAGCCGCGGATCATCGAACTTCTGCTGATCACCACAGTGCCGGTGATGTTCCTCGCCGAGCAGGGCGTGCCGTCCCTGTGGCTGGTCCTCGCGACCTGCTTCGGCGGCTACCTGTCCGCGGGCGGCGCCAACGCGCTGAACATGTACATCGACCGCGACATCGACGCGTTGATGGACCGGACCGCGCAGCGCCCCCTGGTGACCGGCATGGTCAGCCCGGCGGAGTGCCTGGCCTTCGGCATCAGCCTCGCCGTGATCTCGACCCTGTTCTTCGGCCTGCTGATCAACTGGCTGTCGGCGGCACTCTCGCTCGGCGCGCTCCTCTTCTACGTGGTCGTCTACACGATGCTGCTGAAGCGGCGCACCTCCCAGAACATCGTCTGGGGCGGCATCGCGGGCTGCATGCCGGTGCTCATCGGCTGGTCGGCGGTGAAGAACGAGGTCTCCTGGGCCGCCGTCATCCTCTTCCTCGTCATCTTCTTCTGGACGCCGCCGCACTACTGGCCGCTGTCGATGAAGGTCAAGGACGACTACGCGCGGGTCGGCGTGCCGATGCTGCCGGTCGTGGCGGGCAACAAGGCCGTGGCCAAGCAGATCGTCCTCTACAGCTGGGTGATGGTGGCGGTCTCGCTGCTCCTGACCCCGCTCGGCTACACCGGCTGGTTCTACACCTCGGTCGCGCTGGTCGCGGGTGGCTGGTGGCTGTGGGAGGCGCACGCGCTCAACGCGCGGGCCAAGTCGGGCGTGACGGGCGCGAAGCTCAAGGAGATGCGGCTGTTCCACTGGTCGATCACCTATGTGTCGCTGCTCTTCGTCGCCGTCGCCGTGGATCCCTTCCTCCGTTGATTACTCACCGGTAGCATGCCTTCCATGGCAGAGACCGAGGAGACCGCCGCCACGGCGGACAAGAAGCAGGACCGTACGGCCGCGAAGCTGGCCAAGCAGATCGGCGCGTTCGCCAAGCAGCACGGCGGCGCCGAGGGCCAGCTCGCGCACATCGGCCAGGCGGGCACCCGGATCGTCCTCGTCGGCACGGACGGCGGCTGGGGCGACCTGGTGGCCCCGACGTACGACACCGCGCGGCTCGCGGCCGAGAAGGCCGGGCTGACCCTCCACGAGGAGTTCGACGGCGAGTTCGCCGCGCGCGTGAGGACGGGGCCGTACGAGTGGACCCGGATGGCCGGCATGCAGCTCGGCGGGCCGGCGAACCCGGCGAGCCCGGCGAGCCCGGCGGCCTGAACGGGGCGGCCGGATCCCTGCGGATCATTGGCTTGATGGTCACGGTCCCGGGCGTGTCACCCGCTCGGTCAACAGCCCGAGCAACACCTCACACCCCGCGCACCCGTTAGGACGTGTGGAAGCCCCTTCCTCACGTCCGCAACGGGATGCCCGGATGATCGAAACGCCGCCCCTGGTGGACCAGTACTGCCAGGGAGTGCTCCGCACGGAGCTGGGCCTCGCCACCTTCGAGGCCCAGCTGATCCGCCCGGCCGGCCCACCCGCCGCCGGCACCACGTTCTTCGACACCCAGACCGGCTTCGCCCTGCGCCGCTGGTGCCCGCCGCTGCTCGGCCTCGAACCGCACTGCGCACCCGCCCGCTACCTCGCCCGGCGCCGCGAACTGGGCGCCGCCGAGTCGGCCCGCAGACTGCTGCGCGGCTCCGGGGTCGCCGTCCGGCTGGTCGACACCGGAGTGCCCGGCGACCTCACCGGGCCCAAGGAGCTGGCCCTGGCGGGCGGCGGCGAGGCCTTCGAGCTCGTGCGGCTGGAGCTGCTGGCCGAACAAGCCGCCGACACCTCCGGGACCGCGGCCGCCTTCCTCGCCAACCTCTCCGAGGCCGTCCACCACGCCGCCGCCGGTGCCGTGGGCTTCACCTGCGGCGGCGAGGCGGGGGCCGCGGCCCTGTCCTGGAGCACCGCCCTCGCGCGCTCGCCGGAGCCGCCCGGCCCGGGCGAGGTGCGGGGTGCGGCCGGGCGCTGGCTCGCCGGGCGGCCCAGGGGCGGCGCCGTACGGGACCCCGTGCTCCTGCGCCACCTGGTGTGGAGCGCGGTGGCCTCGGGGCTGCCGCTCCAGCTGCACACCGGCGGGGGCGCGGGGGAGCCGGAGCGGCTGACGGACTTCCTGCGGGCCACCGCGGGGCTCGGCACCCGGCTGGTGCTGCTCGGCGGATACCCGTACCACCGCCAGGCCGCGCGGCTGGCGACGCTCTTCCCGCACGTGTACGCCGAGCTCGGCGCGGCTCCCGGGCAGAGCGGGGAACGGGCCGCCGGGGTGCTGGCCGAGTGCCTGGAGAGCGCCCCGTTCGGAAAGCTGATGTTCGGCGGCGGCGGACGGCAGCTGGCCGAACTGCACGTGGTGGGCGCCCGGGTCTTCCGCGAGGCGCTGGGCCGGGTCCTGGGCGGATGGGTCGCCGAGGGCTCCTGGTCCTGGCGGGACGCCGAGCGGGTGGCGGCGATGGTCGCGGCGGGCAACGCGCGCCGCGTCTACCGGCTGGACGAGCGGACCTGAGGTCCCGCGCGGCGCCGGGGGCCGCGCGGCGCCGGGGGCCGCCGGGGAGGCGCGGCCCCGGCGCGGTCGGCTCAGACCGTGGTGAGCCGGACGTCGCCCTGGGCCGGGATGCCGGCCTGCTCCGCCGGGCGCTCGCGCAGGCTCAGCGCGACCCGGACCACCGCGATCCACACCAGGCAGGAGCCGAGCATGTGGGCGGCCACCAGGGCCTCGGGAACCTGGGTGAAGTACTGCACGTAGCCGATGCCGCCCTGGGCGAGCAGCACGATCAGCAGGTCGCGGGCGCGCGCCCGGGTGTCGACCGGGGCGTCGACCACCCGCAGCACCAGCCACATCGCGACGGCGAGCGCGCACACCAGCCAGGCGGACACGGCGTGCACGTGGGCGGCGGCCGACCAGTCGAAGGGCATCCGCTTGATCTCGCTGCTGTCACCCGCGTGCGGGCCGGAACCGGTGACCACGGTGCCCGCGGCGATCAGTACGACGGCGGCCGCGACCAGCGCCCACGACAGCTTGCGCACGGGAGCCGGCACGCGCGGCCGGACGGGGCCGTCGCCCTCGCGGGTGCGCTGCCAGGTGATCGTGGTCACGGTGATCAGCGAGGTGGCGAGCATGAAGTGCCCGGCCACGCTGTAGGGGTTGAGCCCCGTCAGGACGGTGATGCCGCCGAGGACCGCGTTGCCCATCACGAGGGCGAACTGGAGCCAGCCGAGCCGGGTCAGCGAGCGGCGCCACGGCTTGGCGCAGCGGGCGGCGACGATCGTCCAGCCAACGGCCGCGCAGAGCACGTACGTCAGCATGCGGTTGCCGAACTCGATGGCGCCGTGGAAGCCCTGCTCCTGGGTGACGATCAGGCTGTCGCTCGTGCACTTGGGCCAGGTGTCGCAGCCGAGACCGGATCCGGTCAGCCGCACCGCGCCGCCGGTGACGACGATGGCGATGCTCATGAGCACCGCGGCGAACGCGGCCCGCCGGACGGTCCGGGGTGACGGAGTCCAGCGGCGGGAGAGGTAAGCGAGGGGGGTCAACACGGCCCTTATCGTACGCGGACCCTTGTGCAAAGTTTCACGAGGGGGTGGCCGCTGCGGCTTCCGGGCCGATGACCGCGTGGAACCGGGCTCCGGCCGGGTCGCCTTCGGTGTGCCACCAGACGCGGATCCGCCAAGGGGCGGCTTCGCCCGGGTAGTCGGTGGAGGCCGCGAAGCCCCGTACTAATTCGGCGCCTATGTCCTCAGCCGTCCTGTTTCTTACTTCCATGCTGCTGTGCCAGGGATGTGACTGTACGTTCCACAGTCCGTCGGAGCCGCGGACCTCGATGCGCCAGACCGCGAGCCAGGGGGTCACCTCGAGCATCGTGCGGACCTGGTCGGCCTCCAGGCGCAGCCGGGCGGCGATCCCGGGCTCGGTGACGCCCTGGATCCGGGCGGCCACCACGGCCTGGGGCAGCAGCCGTTCGGGCAGCAGCCCCCGGGCGCGCAGGCTCACCAGCGCGTCGAAGGTGAGGTAGCGCAGCCGCAGTTCGAGCTGTCGGCCGATGTGGTCCAGGGCCTCCTCGGCCTCCTGGGACTCCTCCGCGCCGGGACCGGCGAGCAGCAGCCGCCGGAAGGAGCCCTCCGCGTCCACGGCCCAGGCCACCGCGTCCTCGGCCAGGCCCAGCTCCGCGAGCCGGTCGCCGAGGAAGACCTTCGCCTGCGCGAGGCCCCGCTGATTGACCGGATCCGCCTGGTCCAGGCCCGCCCAGACCTCCAGGGCGCCGCGCGTCAGGTCCAGGGCGCGCTCGCCGGCGGCCCGCTCCATGGCGCTCGGCCCGCTCTCGGAGCCGGACCCCAGGGGGTACCTCGGCAGCCGTTCCCCGTCGCTGAGCGGCCAGGACAGCCAGACGCCCTGGTTGATCAGGCCGCGGGCGTACCAGCGGGCGAATTCGGGGGTGTGGCCGGCGGCCTGCTGCGAGAACCGCAGCCCCTCCTCGACGGCGGCCAGCGCGCCGCCCCGGTCGCCGGCGGCGAAGCGGCGGGCCGCCAGGTCGCCGAGCCGCAGGCCCAGCCGGGCCGCGCACTCGGCGTCGGTGCGGGCCGGCTCGCGCAGCGCGCCGATCAGCTCGGCCAGCAGGGCGTCGGCCTCCGCGGGCTGTGCCCGCGCGGCGCCCGACCGGACCCGTGACCACTGTTCGTCCAGCCGCAGAACGGCCTCCCGCTGCGCCATGCCCGCCCCCCGGCGTCGGTGGTGCGCTGTCGTGTGGACGCGTCCATCCTCCTGCCGGGGCGAGGTTCAGGGGAAGGGATTCACTGCCAGCGGAACAGGCGTCCGGCGGCGCCCAGGCCGAGTACGGCCCAGACGGCGAGGACCGCCGCGTCGCCCCAGGGCAGCGAGGCCCCGTGCTGGAGCACCTCGCGCAGCCCGTCGGAGAGCGCCGAGATCGGCAGCAGGCCGAGGACGCTCTGGACCGCGTCCGGGAACTTATCCAGCGGCACGATCACCCCGCCGCCGACCAGCAGCAGCAGGAACACCAGGTTGGCGGCGGCCAGCGTCGCCTCCGCCTTGAGGGTGCCCGCCATCAGCAGGCCCAGACCGGAGAAGGCGGCGGTGCCGAGCAGCAGCAGGACGGCGACCGACAGCGGATCGCCGTGCGGGGACCAGCCCAGGGCGAGGGCGATCACCGTGAGCAGGGCGATCTGCAGCACCTCGGTCACCAGCACGGACAGCGTCTTGGCGGCCATCAGCGCCCAGCGCGGCAGCGGCGAGGCCCCGAGGCGCTTGAGGACCCCGTAGCGGCGGTCGAAGCCGGTGGCGATGGCCTGGCCGGTGAAGGCGGTGGACAGCACGGCCAGCGCCAGGATGCCGGGAGCGAGGAAGTCCACGGACTTGCCGGAGCCCCCCTCCTGGAGGGGCACGTCGATGATGTCGACCGCGGAGAACAGCACCAGCAGCAGCGACGGGATGATCACCGTGAGCAGCAGCTGCTCGCCGTTGCGCAGCAGCATCCGCGTCTCCAGCGAGGCCTGCGCGAGGATCATGCGGGACACGGGCGCGGCCCCCGGTCCGGGGGTGAACGTACCGGTGCTCATGCGCGCAACTCCTTGCCGGTCAGTTCGAGGAAGACGTCTTCGAGGGTGTGCCGTTCCACCGAGAGGCTGTCCGGCATCACCCCGTGCTGTGCGCACCAGGCGGCGACGGTGGCCAGCAGCTGCGGGTCCACCTCGCCGTCGACCCGGTAGACGCCGGGCGTGAGCTCGGCGGCCCGGCTGCCGTCGGGCAGGGCCTTGAGCAGCGAGGGGAGGTCGAGGGCGGGGCGGCCGGTGAAGCGCAGGGTGTTCTCGGCGCCGCCGCGGCACAGCTGCTCGGGGCTGCCGTGGGCGATGACCCGGCCGGCGTCGACGACGGCGACCTCGTCCGCGAGCTGCTCGGCCTCGTCCATGTGGTGGGTGGTGAGGACGACGGAGACGCCGTCGGCGCGCAGCTCCCGTACGAGGTCCCAGGTCGCGCGACGGGCCTGCGGGTCGAGGCCGGCGGTCGGCTCGTCCAGGAAGACCAGCTCGGGGCGGCCGACGACGGCCATGGCGAGGGAGAGGCGCTGCTGCTGGCCTCCGGAGAGCCGGCGGTAGGCGGTGCGGCCGCAGCCGCCGAGGCCGAGGCGCTCCACCAGGGCGGGGACGTCCAGGGGGTTCGCGTAGAGCTTGGCCATGTGGCGCAGCATCTCGACGGCGCGGGCGCCGGAGTAGACGCCGCCGGACTGGAGCATCACGCCGATGCGCGGGCGCAGGGCGTCGGCCTGTGCGACGGGGTCGAGGCCGAGGACGCGGACGGTTCCGGCGTCGGGGCGGTGGTAGCCCTCGCAGGTTTCCACGGTGGTCGTCTTGCCCGCGCCGTTGGGACCGAGGACCGCGGTGACCGAGGCCCTGCGGACGGTGAGGTCCAGCCCGTCCACCGCTGTCTTGGCGCCGTACCGCTTCACCAGTCCGCGGATGTCCACGGCGGGGTCGTTGCTCATGGACGTCGAGTCTACGGAGCCGCGGAAGGCTGCCGGGACGGGGTCGTGGGTCCCGCCGCCGAAGGGTCACAGACCCGTACGTTCCTGATGTTTTCCTACGACTCGCGCGGGCGGTGGGGCCGATTCCGTCGCCGTCGGAGGCGGACGCGCGGGGCGGACGGGGCGGTTTTCGGCCCCGCGGTCCCGGATGGCCCAGCCGGACCCGGAGATCCTCTCCGGGGTCCGGTGCTCCCCGTGGCGGGGCACGTCGTGGGCGGAGGACCGCTGGTGGGAGCCGTCGAGCGGTCCGACGGCGGGGCCCCGCGGGGATCGGAGAGGGTCCTCCGCCTCACGCTCCGTGGGCAGATTAGGTAACCCTTAGTGACGGAGGCCACCAGGAGTGGCCTCCGTCACGGCTTGTCGGGCCCCGGCTATTTACGCAACAATGGCGTTGTGAAATACGGCGAACGGATGAGCGAGGCCCCACAGGGCGAACTCGCGACCGGGGAGCGGTCGACCCGCAACCGGGTCGCGCGGTCGATCCTGGACCACGGCCCCTCCACCGTCGCCGACCTCGCCCAGCGTCTCGGCCTCACCCAGGCCGCCGTACGCCGCCACCTCGACACGCTCGTCGCCGACGACGTGGTCGAACCCCGTGAGCAGCGCGTGTACGGCGCGCGCACCCGGGGCCGGCCCGCCAAGGTCTTCGCGCTCACCGACTGCGGCCGCGACGCCTTCGACCAGTCCTACGACTCCCTCGCCGCGGACGCCATGCGCTGGATCGCGCAGGCCGCCGGCGGCGGGGAGCGGGGAGAGGCGGCCGTGACCGCCTTCGCCAGGGCGCGGCTGGCGGCTCAGGCGGAGACCTACCGGGAAGCCGTGGAGGCCGCCGCGCCCGCGGACCGCACCGAGGCCCTTGCCAGGGCGTTGACCGGGGACGGGTACGCTGCTACGGCGAAGAACGCTCCCGGTCCGCACAGCGGTGAACAGCTCTGCCAGCACCACTGCCCGGTCGCGCACGTAGCCGAGCAGTTCCCGCAGCTCTGCGAGGCGGAGACGGAGATCTTCTCCCGCTTGCTCGGGACGCATGTGCAGCGGCTCGCCACGATCGCCCACGGCGACGGGGTGTGCACGACGTTCATTCCGCGCAGCGCGAACGGCGCCCCCGTCAGGGACGCCACACAGACCGACACCTCAGTATCTGCAAGTACGGCCGGGAGGAACCCCGCATGACCACGGAGACTGCTCACCCTGAGCTCGATGGCCTGGGCACCTACGAATACGGATGGGCCGACTCCGACGCGGCCGGTGCGACCGCCAAGCGGGGTCTGTCCGAAGAGGTCGTCCGCGACATCTCGGCGAAGAAGTCCGAGTCTGAGTGGATGCTGAACCTCCGCCTCAAGGGCCTCAAGCTCTTCGGGAAGAAGCCCATGCCGAACTGGGGTTCCGACCTCTCCGGCATCGACTTCGACAACATCAAGTACTTCGTGCGTTCCACCGAGAAGCAGGCCGCTTCCTGGGAGGATCTGCCGGAGGACATCAAGAACACGTACGACAAGCTCGGCATCCCCGAGGCGGAGAAGCAGCGCCTCGTCGCCGGTGTCGCGGCCCAGTACGAGTCCGAGGTCGTCTACCACCAGATCCGTGAGGACCTGGAGGAGCAGGGCGTCATCTTCCTCGACACGGACACCGCGCTGAAGGAGCACCCGGAGCTCTTCGAGGAGTACTTCGGCACGGTCATCCCGGTCGGCGACAACAAGTTCGCGTCGCTGAACACCGCCGTGTGGTCGGGAGGCTCGTTCATCTACGTGCCCAAGGGCGTCAAGGTCGACATCCCGCTCCAGGCCTACTTCCGTATCAACACGGAGAACATGGGCCAGTTCGAGCGGACGCTGATCATCGTGGACGAGGACGCCTACGTCCACTACGTCGAGGGCTGCACCGCCCCGATCTACTCCTCGGACTCGCTGCACAGCGCCGTGGTCGAGATCATCGTGAAGAAGGGCGGCCGCTGCCGCTACACGACGATCCAGAACTGGTCGAACAACGTCTACAACCTGGTCACCAAGCGCGCCGTGGCGTACGAGGGCGCGACCATGGAGTGGATCGACGGCAACATCGGTTCCAAGGTCACCATGAAGTACCCGGCCGTCTACCTGATGGGCGAGCACGCGAAGGGCGAGACCCTGTCCATCGCCTTCGCGGGCGAGGGCCAGCACCAGGACGCCGGCTCCAAGATGGTCCACATGGCGCCGAACACCTCCTCCAACATCGTCTCGAAGTCGGTGGCCCGGGGCGGCGGCCGCACCTCGTACCGAGGCCTGGTCGAGATCGGCGAGGGAGCCCACGGCTCCAAGTCCAACGTCCTGTGTGACGCGCTCCTGGTCGACACGATCTCCCGCTCGGACACGTACCCCTACGTGGACGTCCGCGAGGACGACGTGTCCATGGGCCACGAGGCGACCGTCTCCAAGGTCTCCGACGACCAGCTCTTCTACCTGATGAGCCGCGGTCTGACGGAGTTCGAGGCGATGGCCATGATCGTGCGCGGCTTCGTCGAGCCGATCGCCCGTGAGCTCCCGATGGAGTACGCGCTGGAGCTGAACCGGCTGATCGAGCTGCAGATGGAGGGCTCGGTCGGCTAGTACCGGCCCGCCCGACGTCCCACAGCAGATTCTTTAGGAAGAGAGCAACACGACAGCCATGGCTGAGGCTCAGAACATTCCGGCGGGTTCGACCACCGCCGGCGCGATCGCGGTGGCCGCCGAGTCCACCGTCGCCACCCGGATGAGTGCCCCCCCGTCCTTCGACGTGGCGGACTTCCCCGTGCCCCACGGCCGCGAGGAGGAGTGGCGCTTCACGCCGCTCGCCCGCCTGAAGGGCCTGCACGACGGCACCGCGGTCGCCAACGGCACCATGAAGGCCCAGATCGACGCGCCCGAGGGCGTCACCGTCGAGTCGGTGGAGCGCGGCGACGCGCGCATCGGCAAGGCCGGCATCCCGGTGGACCGGATCGCCGCCCAGGCGTTCTCGTCCTTCGCCAAGGCCACGGTCGTCACCGTGCCCAAGGAGGCCGTCCTGACCGAGCCCGTGCGCGTCTCGCTGCACGGCGAGGGCGGCACCACCTTCGGCCACACGGTCTTCGACGTCCAGGCCTTCGCCGAGGCCGTCGTCGTCATCGACCACACCGGTGACGGCGTGCGCGCCGCCAACGTCGACTTCCTCGTCGGCGACGGCGCCAAGCTCACCGTCGTCTCCGTGCAGGACTGGGACGACACCGCCGTCCACTGCTCCCAGCACAACGCGCTGGTCGGCCGCGACGCGACCTTCAAGTCGATCATCGTCACCTTCGGCGGCGACGTCGTCCGCCTGCACCCGCGCGTGAACTACGCGGGCCCCGGCGGCGAGGCCGAGCTCCTCGGCCTGTACTTCACCGACGCCGGTCAGCACCAGGAGCACCGCCTCCTGGTCGACCACAAGGCCCCGCACTGCACGTCGCACGTGGTCTACAAGGGCGCGCTGCAGGGCGACGGCGCCCACGCCGTCTGGATCGGTGACGTCCTCATCGAGAAGACCGCCGAGGGCACCGACACCTACGAGATGAACCGCAACCTCGTCCTCACGGACGGCGCGCGGGTCGACTCGGTGCCGAACCTGGAGATCGAGACCGGCGAGATCGTCGGCGCCGGCCACGCCTCCGCGACCGGCCGCTTCGACGACGAGCAGCTCTTCTACCTGCAGTCCCGCGGCATCCCGGCCGACGAGGCCCGCCGCCTGGTCGTGCGCGGCTTCTTCGCCGAGCTCGTCCAGCAGATCGGTGTCGACGACATCGAGGAGCGCCTGCTCTCCAAGATCGAGACCGAGCTCCAGGGTTCCGTCTGATGAATTACGTCAAGGCCTGTGCGCTGAGCGAGCTGGAGGAGAACACCCCCAAGCGGGTGGAACTCGACGGCACGCCGGTGTCCCTCGTCTCCACCGAGGGGGAGGTGTTCGCGATCAACGACATCTGCTCGCACGCGAACGTCTCGCTCTCGGAGGGCGAGGTCGAAGACTGCATGATCGAGTGCTGGCTGCACGGATCGGCTTTCGACCTGCGCACCGGCAAGCCGTCCGGTCTTCCCGCGACGCGCCCCGTCCCCGTATACCCCGTAAAGATCGAAGGGGACGACGTGCTCGTCTCCCTCACCCAGGAGTCCTGAGGTATCCATGGCAACGCTTGAAATCCACGACCTGCACGTCTCCGTCGAGGCCGAGAACGGCGCCCGCGAGATCCTCAAGGGCGTCGACCTCACCGTCAAGCAGGGTGAGACGCACGCCATCATGGGTCCGAACGGCTCCGGCAAGTCCACGCTGGCTTACTCGCTGGCCGGTCACCCGAAGTACACCATCACCGGTGGAACCGTGACCCTCGACGGCGAAGACGTCCTGGAGATGTCCGTCGACGAGCGCGCCCGCGCCGGCGTCTTCCTCGCCATGCAGTACCCGGTCGAGGTCCCCGGCGTCTCGGTCTCCAACTTCCTGCGCACCTCGGCGACCGCGATCCGCGGCGAGGCGCCCAAGCTCCGCACCTGGGTGAAGGAGGTCAAGTCCGCGATGGAGCAGCTCCAGATGGACCCGGCCTTCGCCGAGCGCAACGTCAACGAGGGCTTCTCCGGCGGCGAGAAGAAGCGCCACGAGATCCTCCAGCTGGAGCTCCTCAAGCCGAAGATCGCGATCCTCGACGAGACCGACTCCGGCCTCGACGTCGACGCGCTGCGCCAGGTCTCCGAGGGCGTCAACCGCGTCCGCGCCACGGGCGAGGTCGGCACGCTGCTGATCACGCACTACACGCGGATCCTCCGCTACATCAAGCCCGACTTCGTCCACGTCTTCTCCGAAGGCCGCATCGTCGAGTCCGGCGGCGCCGAGCTCGCCGACAAGCTGGAGGCGGAAGGCTACGAGGCGTACAGCACGAAGGGTGGCGCGACCGCGTGACACAGCTGCCTGGCCTCCTCGACACCGAGGCGATCCGCAAGGACTTCCCCCTGCTGGATCGTGTGGTCCACGACGGGAAGAAGATCGTTTACCTGGACAACGCGGCGACCTCGCAGAAGCCGCGCCAGGTGCTCGATGCGCTGAACGAGTATTACGAGCAGCACAACGCCAACGTCCACCGTGGCGTGCACGTGCTCGCCGAGGAGGCCACGGCGCTGTACGAGGGCGCGCGCGACAAGGTCGCGGCCTTCATCAACGCCCCGAGCCGCAACGAGGTGATCTTCACCAAGAACGCCTCGGAGTCGCTCAACCTGGTCGCCAACATGCTCGGCTGGGCGGACGAGCCCTACCGGGTCGACCGCGAGACCGAGATCGCCATCACGGAGATGGAGCACCACTCCAACATCGTGCCGTGGCAGCTGCTCTCGCAGCGCACCGGCGCGAAGTTGAAGTGGTTCGGCCTGACCGACGACGGCCGGCTCGACCTGTCCAACATCGAAGAGGTCATCACGGAGAAGACGAAGATCGTCTCCTTCACGCTGGTCTCCAACATCATGGGCACGGTCAACCCGGTCGAGGCGATCGTCCGGCGCGCGCAGGACGTCGGCGCCCTGGTGCTGATCGACGCCTCGCAGGCCGCTCCGCACATGCCGCTCGACGTGCAGGCGCTCGGCGCCGACTTCGTGGCCTTCACCGGCCACAAGATGTGCGGCCCGACCGGCATCGGCGTCCTCTGGGGCCGCCAGGAGCTGCTCGAGGACCTGCCGCCCTTCCTGGGCGGCGGCGAGATGATCGAAACCGTCTCGATGCACTCCTCGACGTACGCCCCCGCGCCCCACAAGTTCGAGGCCGGTACGCCCCCGATCGCCCAGGCCGTCGGCCTCGGCGCGGCCGTGGACTACCTGTCCGCGATCGGCATGGACAAGATCGCCGCGCACGAGCACGCGATCACGGAGTACGCGATCAAGCGTCTCCTGGAGGTCCCGGACCTGCGCATCATCGGCCCGACCACGGCCGAGGACCGCGGCGCCGCGATCTCCTTCGTGCTCGGTGACATCCACCCGCACGACGTCGGCCAGGTACTGGACGAGCAGGGCATCGCGGTCCGCGTGGGTCACCACTGCGCCCGCCCGGTCTGCCTCCGGTACGGAATTCCGGCGACCACGCGAGCGTCTTTCTATCTGTACTCCTCTCCCGCCGAGGTCGACGCGCTGGTCGTCGGGCTGGAGAACGTACGGAAATTCTTCGGTTAAGCCGAGCGAAGCGACGAGGGCGGCTAGGGCGCAGTGAAGCTGGAATCGATGTACCAGGAACTGATCCTGGACCACTACAAGCACCCGCGCGGGCGTGGCCTGCGCGACGGCGATGCCGAGGTGCACCACGTCAACCCGACGTGCGGCGACGAGATCACGCTGCGCGTCAAGTACGACGGCGAGACGCTCACCGACATCTCCTACGAGGGCCAGGGCTGTTCCATCAGCCAGGCCGGCGCGTCGATACTGAACGAGCTGCTCGTCGGCAAGCAGCTGGCCGAGGCGCAGAAGATCCAGGCCGTGTTCCTGGAGCTGATGCAGTCCAAGGGCAAGCTGGAGCCCGACGAGGCCATGGAGGAGGTGCTGGAGGACGCGGTCGCGTTCGCCGGCGTCTCCAAGTATCCCGCCCGGGTGAAGTGTGCTCTGCTGAGTTGGATGGCGTGGAAGGACGCGACCGCCCAGGCACTGGGCGACGCCGAGAGGAAGACGGCATGACCGAGAACGCGACGCCCGAGGCGTCCATCAAGCCGGCCACCGAGGAAGAGGTCCGCGAGGCCCTCTACGACGTGGTCGACCCCGAGCTGGGCATCGACGTCGTCAACCTGGGCCTGATCTACGGCATCCACGTCGACGACGCGAACATCGCCACCCTCGACATGACCCTCACCTCGGCGGCCTGCCCGCTGACGGACGTCATCGAGGACCAGGCCAAGTCGGCGACGGACGGCATCGTCAACGAACTGCGCATCAACTGGGTCTGGATGCCGCCGTGGGGCCCGGACAAGATCACGGACGACGGCCGCGAGCAGCTCCGCGCACTCGGCTTCAACGTCTGATCCCAGCTGGTCCGAGGGCTGAGCGCCTTCCGACGGCAGGGTGAACCGACGACCCCCCGCACGGGTGTGCGGGGGGTCGTCTGTTTTCCCGCCGGACGGGCCGCGTGCACCGGGAGTTGGCCGCGATGGCCGAATCTTTTCGACGGCCGTCACGACGTGACGGCGCACTCGAGAGGATCCTTCCGTGACCGTTCGCCTTTCACCGGCCCGTCGCCTGGGTGCGGTGGGAGCCGCCGGGGCCGCCGCGCTGCTCGTCGCGGGGCTCACCGCGCCCGCGTACGCCGGCCAGGTCGCCGCCGCCGAGCCGACCATCGCGCTCTCCGCCACCCACCTGTCCGGGGCCGTCGGCGCGGTCGCGGATCCCGGAGTCGCGCTGGACGTCGCGCAGGCCGGGACGCCCGCGGCCTCCCTCAAGGTCACCGTGGTCTCCTCCAGCAACCCGGCGGTCGCCCGCCCCGGCGACGTGCGCGTCGAGCGGACCCGTACCGGCCGCGAGCTGACCGTCCGCGCGCGCGGCCGCGGCTACACCGACCTCACGGTCCGGGTGACCGGCCGCGGCGGCAGGACGGCCACGGCCACCCTCTCCTACGCCGCTTCGGCGCGCGTGGGCGGCGGCCCCCTCACCACCCTGACCACCCGCTACCTCACCGGCTCCTCCGACGCCTCGGCCGCCGTGGACGTGGGCGGAGGCTACGCGCTGGTCGCCGACGACGAGACCAACGTGCTGCGCCTGTACGACCGTTCCCGCTCGGGCGCCCCGGTGAAGACCTGGGACCTCGGCGCCGCGCTCGGCATCAAGAAGGAAGCCGACATCGAGGCCGCCGCCCGGGCCGGCGACACCGTCTACTGGACGGGCTCGCTCGGCAACAACAAGGACGGCAAGTACAAGGCGGAGCGCAACACCGTCTTCACCACGAAGCTCATCGGCTCCGGCGCCGCCACCGAGATCGTCTTCGGCTCGGCCTACAAGGGCCTGCGCGAGGACCTGATCGCCTGGGACACGGCGAACGGCAACCGCTACGGCTTCGCGGCGGGCACGGCCGCCGGCAAGGTCCCCAAGAGCATCGACGGCTTCAACGTGGAGGGCCTGGAGTTCGCGCCGGGTTCCACGAGCACCGCGTACCTCGGCTTCCGCGCCCCGCTGGCCCCGGTCGTGCCGGGCGGCAAGGCGCTGATCGTGCCGGTGACCAACTTCGACGAGGTGCTCTCCACCGGTTCCAGGGCCACCTTCGGCGCGGGCATCGAGCTCGACCTCGGCGGCCTCGCGATCCGTGACATCCGAAAGAACGCGGCCGGCCAGTACCTGATCCTGGCGGGCTCCTGGGCGGCGGACGACAACTCCGACCCGTACGCGCTCTACCAGTGGGACGGGATCGCCGGCCACGCCCCGGTCAAGCGGGCGGACCTGCCCACCACCGACCCGGGCGGCTGGGAGGCCATCGTCGCGGTCCCGGACCTGTCGGCGCCGGGCGCGCGGGTGCAGCTGAACACCGACAGCGGATCGGCGGACCTGTACGGGGACGGGACCGAGGCCAAGGACCTCACCCACCCGGAGTGGAAGAAGGCGCGGGCGGCCTGGTTCACCCTGAACCGGCCCGCCCGGCCGGGACGGTGAGCTAGGCCGCAGGGCGGCGGGCGAGGGTGGCGGGCGCGGGGAGCGCCGGGCGCGGGTGGAGGGGCGGCGGCGTCCGCAGGGATGTGTACGCCCGTACCCATTGTTGTGTACAGTTGTACGCATGCCCTACGTACTGCTCGCCGCCGCCATCGTCGCCGAGGTGGCCGGGACCACCGCCATGAAGTTCAGCGAGGGCTTCACGAAACTGTGGCCCTCGCTGATCACGCTGGCCGGCTACGTCATTGCCTTCAGCCTGCTCGCGCAGACCCTGAAATCGATGTCGGTCGGCACGGCGTACGCGATCTGGGCGGGCGTGGGCACGGCGGCGATCGCCGCGATCGGCATGGTCTTCATGGGCGAGGCCGCGACCGCGGCGAAGATCGGCGGGATAGCCCTGGTGATCGCCGGGGTCGTCCTGCTCAACGTCGGCGGGGCGAGCCACTGATGGGCCGCCGCTACGACCCCGAGCGCAGGCAGCGCATCATCGACGCGGCGATCCGGGTGGTCGGTGCCAAGGGCATCGCGGGGCTGAGTCACCGGAGCGTGGCGGCGGAGGCGGACGTCCCGCTCGGCTCGACCACGTACCACTTCGCGACCCTGGACGACCTGCTGGTGGCCGCGCTGCGGCAGGCGAACGAGGCGTTCGCGCCGGTGCTGGAGCCGGGGGCCGACCTCGCGGAGGCGCTGGCGCGCCTGCTGGGGAAGCTGCTGTCGGCGGACCGGGCGCGGGCGGAACTGGAGTACGAGCTCTACCTGGCCGCCCTGCGCCGGCCCGCGCTGCGCCCGGTGGCCGCGGAGTGGGGCGAGGCCGTCTCCGAGGCCCTCCGGGAACGGGTCGATCCGGTGACGGCTCGCGCGCTGGTGGCGGTGATGGACGGGCTCGGCCTGCAGGCCCTGCTGACGGGGGCGGAGTACGACGAGGCGTACGCCCGCGAGATCCTGGGGCGGGTCCTGCGGGGATGAGACCCGCCCGGCCCGGGGCCCCGGCTCGCTGGGGCCTGCGGGGCTGTGGGCCCGCGGTCCTGCGGGCCCACGGATCCGCGGATGTGCAGGTCCGCGAGCCCGCGGATGTGCAGGTCCGCGGGCCCGCAGGTGCGCGGCTCTGCCGCTCTGCCGCTCTGTCGCGCTGCGGGTCCTCGCGGGGCCGGTGGGTCTACGGGGTCTGCGAGCCCGCCGCGCGGACCGTCGCCAGGGCCGAGGCGATGCTCGCCTCGATGTCCCGGATCGGGTACTGGACGTCGAGGACCGTCCGCTCCCGGTCCACCACCAGCGTCAGCCGCTTCAGCCGGCTGACGCCCCCCGCCCGGAACGTCGGCAGCCGCAGCGCCGCCACGAGTCCGAGCTCCGCGTCCGACAGGAGCGGGAAGCGCAGCCCCTCCTTCTCCGCGAACTCACGCTGCTCGTCCGGCCGTTGCGTGGACACCCCGTGCACGGTCGCGCCCGCCCCGGTGAACTCCGCCAACTGGTCCCGGTAGGAGCACGACTCCAGGGTGCATCCCCGGGCCCCGGGGATCCCGGCCCATCCGGGCGGGTAGGACTCGGCCCGCGCGAACGCGCCCGGGAAGCAGTACAGAACCGTGAAGGGCGAGTCCGCGACCGGGTCGCGGAGCTCGCCGAAGCGGTCCGGCAGCAGCATGTGCGGCAGTTGGGTGCCGCGCAGCGCGTGCACCCGCGCCGCCTCCCGCGAGACTTCTTCCGTCGTCGCCGTCGTCTCTCCCTCTCGTAGGACCCAGCTGTCGCCCCAGTCCTGGAGGGCGACCAGCACCGGCAGCAGACCGCGCCCGCGCGGCGTCAGCCGGTACGCGTGCCGCACGGGCCGCTCCTGGTACGGCTCACGGGTCAGCACGCCCGTCTCGACCAGCAGCCTCAGCCGCTCCGTCAGCACCTTGCGGGACATGCCCAGCTCCCGCTGGAACTCCTCGAAGCGGGCCAGGCCGCGCGCCGCGTCCCGCACGATCAGCAGCGTCCACCAGTCGCCCACGACGTCGAGGGCCTGGGCGATGGAACAGTCCGAGTCGCCGAGGTGCGTGCGCTGAGTCATGGGCGCTCCTTAGTCCTTTGACCGGGGGCTGCCATGCTGACATAGTCCGTTCCCAAAGGGAACTCACTCCGGGGGTGGGCGTGTTGCGAGGTTTCAAAGAGGTGCCGAGAGCCGTCTGGCTGCTCTCGGCGGGCGTGTTCGTCAACGCCGTGGCCAGCTTCACCTTCGTGTTCGTCTTCGTCTACCTGACCGGCCCGCGCGGGCTCGGCATCCCCGTGGCCGGCCTGATCACCGGCCTCGGCGGGATCGGCGCGGTCGCCGGCAACTTCACCGGCGGGTGGTACGGAGACCGCTTCGGCCACCGCCGCGTGCTGCTCACCGCCTCGGTCCTGGCCGGCGCCGCCCTCTCGCTGCTGCCGCTGCTGCCCGCCGCCGCGCTCTACGCCGTCCTGCCGCTGGCCCAGTACGCCCTCGGGGTCGTCCGCTCCGCCCAATCGGCGCTGGTCGCGGTGATCGTCCCCGAAGGGGTGCGCCGCCAGGCCTTCGCCGTCGTCCGCTGTGTGGCCAACGGCGGCTTCACCCTCGGAGCCCCGCTCGGCGGTCTGATCGCGACCGGCCTCTCCTACGACTGGCTCTTCGTCGCCGACGGCGTCGGCACCCTCGTCTTCGCCCTGTGGACCGCCCGCGTCGTCCCGGCGCGCGGCGCCGCCCGTACCCCCGCGGACGCCTCGGACGGGACCTCCGGCGAGCCCTCGGACGGGACCCCTCGTACGACCCCCGGCGAGGCCTCGGACGGGATCCCCGGCGGCGCTCGTGGCGGATCCCGGCGAGGCGGGGTCTGGGGCGAGCTCCGGGCCCGCCCCGCGGTCCTCGTCCTGCTCGGCGCGATCCTGGTCGTCGACGTCATCTACCGCCAGCAGTACTCGACCTTCCCGCTCTTCCTCGCCGACCACGGCCTCGCCACCGGCGCGTACGGGCTGATCATCGCCCTCAACGGCGCCGTCATCCTCGTCCTGGAACTGCCGGCCGCCGTCGCCCTGCGCACCCGGCCGCCGCTGCGCATCGTGGGCACCGGACTGGTGCTGGTCGGGGCCGGATACGCGGCGCTGCTGTCCGGTGCCGGGACCGGAGCGGTCATCTCGATGATGGTCCTGCTGAGCCTCGGCGAGATCTTGTACAAGACCACCGCCATCGCCTACGTGGCCGACCAGGCGCCCGCGCACGCCATCGGGCGGTTCCAGAGCCTGTACGCCGGGGTCTCGGTCAGCGGCGTCGTACTCGGCGCACCGCTCGGCGGCGCGCTGTACTCCGCCGCGCCCGGCCTGCTGTGGCCGCTGTGCGCGACGCTGGCCGCGGCCGCGGGCGGGGCGGTGCTGTGGATGTCGGCCCGGTCAGCCCCCTCGGTCCGGTCGGAGCCGTCGGCGGGCGAGGCGGCGAGGGCCGAGGGGGACGCGGAGGTCCTCGGGGCCGTGGGGGACGCGGGCGCCGTCGGGGCCGTGGGGGAGGAGCCGCGGCCCGAGCCGCGCCCGGCACATGAGACCGGTTCGCGACAGCGGCCCGTCGCCGGTTAGGTTTCGGGCATGACTGCTACGCGTACCACCGGCGCCGTCGCCGCCGGACTTGCCACCCTCACCGCCGACGGCACCGTCCTCGACACCTGGTTCCCCGCCCCCCAGCTGGTCGCCGAGCCCGGCCCGGCCGGCACCGAGCGCCTCACCGCCGAACAGGCCGTGGAACTGCTCGGAGCCACCGCGCCCAAGGCGCTGCGCCGGGACGCGGTCCGCGGCGTCGAGGTCGTAGCCGTCCGCACCGTGATCTCCTCCCTCGACGACAAGCCGCTGGACGCGCACGACGCGTACCTGCGCCTGCACCTGCTCAGCCACCGCCTGGTCAAGCCGCACGGCCAGAACCTGGACGGCGTCTTCGGCCTGCTGACCAACGTCGCCTGGACCTCGCTCGGCCCGGTCGCCGTCGACCAGGTGGAGACCGTACGGCTGAACGCGCGCGCCGAGGGACTCCACCTCCAGGTCACCTCGATCGACAAGTTCCCGCGGATGACGGACTACGTGGCCCCCAAGGGCGTGCGCATCGCCGACGCGGACCGGGTCCGCCTGGGCGCGCACCTCGCCGAGGGCACCACCGTCATGCACGAGGGCTTCGTCAACTTCAACGCCGGCACGCTGGGCACCTCCATGGTCGAGGGCCGCATCTCCGCGGGTGTCGTGGTCGGCGACGGCTCCGACATCGGCGGCGGCGCGTCCACGATGGGCACCCTGTCGGGCGGCGGCAAGCAGATCATCTCGATCGGCGAGCGCACCCTGGTCGGCGCCGAGGCGGGCGTGGGCATCGCGCTCGGCGACGAGTGCATCGTCGAGGCCGGCCTGTACGTGACCGCGGGCACCCGCGTCACCCTCCCGGACGGCCAGATCGTCAAGGCCCTGGAGCTCTCGGGCGCCAGCAACATCCTCTTCCGTCGCAACTCGGTCACCGGCGCCGTGGAGGCCCGCCCGAACAACGCGGTCTGGGGCGGCCTGAACGAGGTTCTCCACAGCCACAACTGACGCCCCGTCGCCCGGCCCGCGACCGGGTCGACGGCCGAGGCGCCGGCCGGCGGACGAGCCGTCGCCACGGGCCACTCGCCCGTCGTCACCACCAGCTCACCGCTGAGCGCCCTCCCACGGCCCGCCGAGGCCGCCCGGGAGGGCGCTCGCCGTCGTGCTGCTCCTCCACGCCGGCCCGGGCGGGACCCGGCCGCCGCCGGCGGCCTTCGGCTAGCCGACGGGCGGGCGGAACTGCCACTGCTCGTTGAGGCTGGGCTCGCCGCCGGGCGGAGCCGCCTGGACCACGGGGGCGGCGTGGTTCTGGCTGGCTCCGGCCACGTCGAGGACCATGCCGGAGTGGTCCGCGACGATCCCGACGCTGTTCCCGACCTGCGGAACGACGCCGAGGGAGGTGTTCGGCCCGGGATCGGGGCCCCGCGGTGCCGCCAGGACCGCCTCGCGCGGCGCGTCCGCGGGATACAGCGGTCCGCCCGGGCGCAGGAGCCGGCTCGGATCGAGGCCGGCCATGGCGCCGTCGCTGCGCGCCACCAGATCGAGGCCGTCGACGAAGAGGTAGGTGTGGACCGCGGCGCACACCGGTGGACCGGGACACGCGGTGACGAGCAGCGTGCTCAGGGCGCCGGTCGTGCCGTCGGGGCGGCGGGCCCTCAGCGTGCGCGGGGAGCTACGGGGCATCCGCCTGATGTGACGTCATGTCGCGATCCTACCGACCGCGCGCGCCCTCCCCACCCGAGCGGGGGAGGGTACGCACCTGCGCGGGTCCGGGCGGGGCCCGTCAGTGCAGGGGGATCGTGCGGATCAGGCCCGCGAAGGCCTGCTGTTCCGCCTCGGTCAGTTCCACCGTTTCCAGTGGGTGCGCGGCGGAGCCGCGCTGGGCCGGGATGACCGAGAGGCCCTCGAAGGCGCCTGGCTCCGGCTGGTGGAAACGGCTGTCCCACAGCATGTGGCCCAGGCCGATGAGCCAGACGAGGGCTGCCACGAGCAGGACGGCGATGCCGATTTCCTGAGCGAGGGAGATGGAGGGGAACACGCGGTCCTCCCGAGGAGTGCGGTGCAAGATCGGGCGTGGGGACACTCAACACCAGAACCGCCCGAATGGGTAGGGATGTGCCGAGTGTCACGCCAGGGCCAAAGGTCCTGCTGTCCCTCGGGTGCGGCCCCTCCGGCCCGCCCGCCGGGCCCCTAGGCCAGCTTCAGCTTGAAGCCCTCGTGACTCCGTGCGAAGCCCAGCCGCTCGTAGAAACGGTGCGCGGCGTCCCGCCTCTTGTCGCTGGTCAGCTGCACCAGGCCGCAGTCCCGCTCGCGGGCCCGCTGCACCGCCCGCTCCATCAGCTCGGCCCCCAGCCCGCCGCCGCGCCGGTCCGCGCGGATCCGTACGGCCTCCACGAGCACCCGGTCCCGCCCGCCCTGTCCGAGCCCCGGGATGTACGTGAGCTGCAGACAGCCGAGGACGGTCCCGTCCTCCTCGAGGACCAGCAACTCGTTGCGCGGGTCCGCGTCGATCGCGGCGAAGGCCCGCGCGTGGGCCTCCGTGACCGCGACGTCGGTGCCGGTGGCGGTCCCGGTGCCGCTTTCGGTGCCTGTGCCTGTGCCTGTGCCGGACGCGGCCGCGGCCGCGGTGTCCTGTGCCAGCAGGGCGAGTACGGCGGGCAGGTCCTGGCGCGTCGCGGTACGGAAGATCATGCCTGGATCATGCCAAGGGGGCCGGGCCGCACCGCGGCCCGGCCCCCTCGACGGCCCCGCTACGGGCGGAAGCGCACGACCTGCGGGTCGTGGTCGCTGTTCTGCGCCGCGAACTCCGCGTTGATGTGCACGCTGTCGTACGTGAACTGCTTGATCGCCGGGCTCGTCAGGATCTGGTCCAGCACCTGCGCGTTGCCCTGGTAGACGTAGGAGTAGCGCTCGGCCTTCGGCAGGGACTTCATGGCCGAGTACAGCGCCCCGCCGTCCTCCAGCGCCGTCGTGGTGCCCGAGAACTCGAAGTCGTTGATGTCGCCGACGGCGAGGACCGAGGCCTTCTTGTCCACCGCCAGGATGTCCTTCACGAAGCCGTTCACCGCCTGCGCCTGCAGCAGCCGCTTGGCCTCGGAGGAGCGGACCGGGGGCTGGTGCACGGAGGTCAGGCCCTCGTCGCCGCCCTTGGAACCGAAGTGGTTGGCGATCACGAAGACCGTCTTGCCACGGAAGACGAACTCGCCGGCCAGCGGCTTGCGGCTGTCCGCCCACGCCGGGTTCGCCGGGTCGATGCGGCCGGGGGAGTGGGTCAGGGCGGCCTTGCCGTTCTCCGTCGTCACACCGGTCGCCGTCACCGCGTCGCCCGCGGCGCGCTCGGTGAAGGAGACGCGCGCCGGGTTGAAGAGGAACACCTGGCGGATGTTGCCGCCGGGCTCGCCACCGTCCTTGTTGTTCTCCGGGTTGATGGTCCGCCACTGGTACGCCGGGCCGCCCGCGGCCGCGATCGCCGCCGTGAACTTCGTCAGCGTGGCCTCGGCCGAGACGGTGCCGTCGTTCTTGGCGCCGTTGTCGTCCTGGATCTCCTCCAGGGCCACGATGTCGGGGGAGGCGAGGTTCTCGACGACGGCCTTCGCGAGGTTGTCGAACTTCTCCTGCGGGTCGCTCGGGTCGAGGTTCTCGACGTTGTACGTGGCCACCGCGAGCTCGTTCGCGGCCTGCGCCTTGGTCTTCTCGGGCGCGAGGGTGCCCGCCTTGACCGTGCCGAGGGTGCGGGCCGCCAGCGTGTAGCCGCCGAACTGGTTGAAGTCCATCGGGCCCTCGGTGACGCCGACCAGCTTGTCGCCGACGTTGGCCACCGGGAACGGCTGCTGCGCGAGCGGCGCGAGCTGCTGGATCTGCAGGCGGCCGGTGTTCTGGGACTCGTACGAACCGTAGAGCGTGCCACCGCGCTTCGCGGTGTTCTCCCAGCCCTTCACCGTGACCCACAGCTCGGCGTACGGGTCGGTGGCGCCGACTACGCGGGAGGTGCCGATCTTGATGTTCATGCCCTCCAGCGACTCGTAGTAGTCGAGGGCGAAGCGGGAGGGCTCCAGGGTCAGGCCGTTGATGCTGCCGGCGGCGGCGGGGTCGCCGGCCGGGGCGTACGCACACGGGACCGAGTACTCGTTGACGGAGGTGGCCTCGGGCAGCGCGTTGCCCGAGGAGACCACGGTCACGACCGGCTTGGAGATCTGGGTGACCGACTGGTTCCCGGAGGAGACGCCGCCGGGGATGTACTCGCCGACCAGACCGGAGACCTTGACCGCGTCGCCGACGGCGACGGTCGGGACGGAGCTGGTGAAGACGAACACGCCCTCGCTCGTGGCGTCGTTGTCGTCGGCGTCCGGGTCCTGCATCCAGAAACCGCGCGAGCCGTACGTGCGGACACCGGTGACGATGCCCTCGACGTCGGTGACCTGCTTGCCGACGAGCGGGGATATCCGGGTGGCGCCCTGGATGTCGTGGATGCGTATCGGATCGGCGGACGCGGCGCCTTCGGCCGCCTCGGCGGTACCCGCGAGCAGGCCGGTGGCCAGGGCGGAGGCGACGAGGGCCGCGACGGCGGCGGAACGGGGATGCGAGGAGCGCATGGGCGGGAACTCCGGTGTGAGGAGGGGGAAGCGAATATCTACGCGCGTCAATTTCCTTCTTGGTCAGCAAAGTTGTCAAGCCCTCCAGGGAATACGGCGGCTGTCTGTGGGATGAACCAAGAGGGATCACCCGCCGGGCGCGCCCGAAATGCGTCTACGCTGGGGCGCCGTACGGCCCGCACCGACCGGGCTGCCCGAGCCGCCCCGGCTGCCGGAGCCGCCCGCACACCCGAACCATCCGTGCCCGCGAGGAGAACCGCCCCCATGTCCGCAGACTCGCACCCCACGCTGCCGCCGGTACGGCTGCTCTCCGACGCGGAACTGGCCCGCGACGCCCTCGCCGCCCCGCTGTTCGCCCGCGCGGTACGGCTGGCCCGCTGGGCCGGCCCGGACACCCGCGTGGACGCCGGGGGTGAACTCGTCGCCGCGCAGCTGCCCGAGGCCGTGGCCGTGCTCCGCCTCGACGAAGCCGACGAGGACTCCGCCGCGCACGCGAGCCAGGCCTGGCGCGTGGCCGTCGACACCGGCCTGGTCGACGTCACCGAACCGGAGGAGGAGGGCTGGGACTCCGGCGCGGATTCCGGCCCGGGCCCGGGCCCCGGCTCCGATTCCGACGAGGGCTCCGGTTCCGGTGAACCGGCCGACGCGGGTGCGGCGTACGGGACGGCCGAGCCCGGCGAGGACCTCGCCCTGGTGACCGAGGGCTCCCCCGGCGACGTGCTCGACCTGTGGCTGGCCGCCCTGGACACCGTCCTCGCCGACGCGGCCGTACCCGCGCTGGACGACCTCGTGGACGCCCTCGACGCGGGCGGCGAGATCGACTTCGACCAGCTCGACTGGAACCCGCGCCACGAGGCCGACTTCCTGGACGGGGTCCTGGCCAACCTCTACCTGCTCACCGTCGCCGAGGGCGGCGCGGCCGAGGAGCCGGTCCCGCTGCCCGTCCTCGCCGCCTCGATGGTGGTGCCGCAGGACATGGGGGACCCGACCGACGCCGTGCTGGAGCAGGTCTCGGACGCGATGATGCGCCTCGACGACCAGTTCCGGCAGCTGGAGCCGATCGGACTGGTGGAGTTCCGCCCCGTCGACGAGGCGCTGATGGCGGAGGCCGACGACGAGGAGCTCGCGGCGGGCGCGAACCCGCGCAGGGCCGTGGCCGACGACGAGGACGTCTCCCGCTACGGGATGGTCAGGCTGACCCCGCTCGGCCTGTACGGGATCCGCGCGCGGATGCTGGAAGCCGGGGTCGAGGCCCCGGCCCTCGGGGAACTGGCGGACAAGGGCGCCGACGTGCTGCTCGACGTGGTCTCCCACTACTCCGAGGCCGCGGCCCAGGCCGAGATCGACCACTGGCTGTCCGGCCGCCCGGTGTCCAGCGCCGCCGAAGAGCTGCTCGCCGCGGCCCGCGGCGCCGACGAGGGCGCCCCGCTGCGCCGGCTGCGCTGCCAGCAGGCCCTCGCCCCGGCGGGGGAGCAGGCCGAACCGGCGGTCCGCGCGGTGCTCGACGACCCGGAACTCGGGGGGCTCGCCCGGGTCTGGCTGGCCGAGCGCGGGGCGGCCGAGGTACCGGCTCCGGGCGAGACGATGGTGTTCTGGCTGACGATCGACACCATCGCCGCGCAGCTCGCCGCGGACGGTGAGGCCGAGGCGCGGGAACTGCCCCTGCTGATCGAGTCGCTGACCGTCCATCACACCGGCTTCTTCGACCAGGCGTGGCGGGTGGACCACCCGGCGACGGCGTACGTCCTGGAGGCGATGGGGCGGCTGCACCCCGACAAGAAGGCCGCGAAAGAGGCCCGGAAGGCGGCCTTCAAAGCGCGCTCGCGCGCCGCGTGAGGCGGCGGTAACCAGCCGTTCCTCCAGGGGAGTCGGCCATCGGGGGCGCGGGGAAGGGGACGGTTCGATTTCCCGGGTAGTTCAGTCGGCGTTCACGTGCGGGCGGGAGCGTGTGCGCCGACGACCGCATGACATGCGCACCACCTCCCCACCCCTGGAGACCAGATGCCGCTCAGCCGCAGAGACTTCACCGCCCGCACCGTCCTCGCCGGGGCGGGAGTCGCCCTCACGGGAACGGTCGGCGCACTCGCCACCGCCCCCGGTGCCCTCGCCGCCGACGACGGCGCGTCGCAGGGCGGCCACGGCCGCCCGCACGTCCCCGGCTACGGCCCGCTCGTCCCGGACCCGGCCGGCATCCTGGCCCTCCCCGCGGGATTCACGTACCGGGTGATCACCCACAGTGGCGTCACGAAGCTCGACTCCGGCGAGAGCACCCCGTCCAACCACGACGGTACGGCCGCCTTCGCGGGCCACCGGGGAGTCACCCTCCTCGTCAACAACCACGAGCTGAAGGGCCCGCGCTCGGGCTGGGCGCACCCCGTCCCGCTCGCCGAGGGCCTGGTCTACGACCCGGCCGCGGCCGGCGGCTGCACGGTCGTCGAGGTCCGGCGCGGCGGCGAGGTCGCCGAATGGGTCGGCGTCGCCGGCACGTCGACCAACTGCGCCGGCGGCGCGACCCCCTGGGACACCTGGCTGACCTGCGAGGAGACCGAGGACCTGGCCGGCAAGAACGGGATGACCAAGGACCACGGCTACGTCTTCGAGGTGGACCCGCACGACCGCCGCGCCAACCGTGCCCCGAAGCCCGTCAAGGCCTTCGGCCGGTACGCGCACGAGGCCGTGGTCATCGACCCGCGCCAGGGCCACGCCTACCTGACCGAGGACGCCTCCGGCCCCAACGGGCTGCTCTACCGCTGGTCCCCGCCGAGCGGCTTCCGGCACGGGCGCGGCAAGCTCCGTACGCTCGCCGACGACGCCGGCGTGCTGGCGGCCGCCAAGTGCTTCGACAGCTCCGGCCGGTTCGTCGACGACCTCTCGCGGGCGACGAAGATCGGCACCACGTACGGGGTCGACTGGGTGCCGGTCGCGGACCGCGACGCGCGCACCGTGCCCGTGCGCAAGCAGTTCGGGGCCTCGGCCGTGACCCGCGCCCGCAAGCTGGAGGGCATGTGGTGGGCCGACGGCGGTGCGTACTTCGTCTCCTCCTACGCCCGAGAGGAGAGCCCGGGTGCGGCGCACGACGGCCAGGTGTGGTTCTACGACGCCAAGCGGCGCACGGTCCGGCTGATGGTCCTGATGGGGGTGAACGCCGACACGACGGTGGAAGGCGGCTACGACGGCCCCGACAACATCACGGTCTCCCCGTACGGCGGTCTGGTCATCGCGGAGGACGGCTCGGGCCTGCAGCACCTGTTCGGCGCGACCGAGTCGGGGCGCACCTACCCGCTGGCCCGCAACGAGATGAACATGGGCACGGCCGAGGAGCCGGAGTACTCGGAGTTCACCGGGGTCTGCTTCTCGCCGGACGAGCGGACGCTGTTCGCCAACATCCAGGACCCGGGCATCATGCTGGCCATCACGGGCCCGTGGCGGCGCGCGCACTGAACCGGCGGGCTCCCGGCCCCCGGACATGAGAGAGCCGCCGCGGCCCACGGGCCCCGGCGGCTCTCTCATGTCGTTCGTGGCGGCGGTGGGCGCCGCGGGTCTGGCTAGGGGAGGTCTTCGGCGTGGCTGGCCGCGGCCCACTCCTCGAGGAGGAACTCGTACGCCTCGGAGGGCCACTCGCCGTCCACCCGGCTCTCGACGAGTCGCCGGATCGCCTCGTTCGCCTCGGCGGCGGACGGGCGGTCGGGTCCCGCGGGCTGGAGTGTCTGGTGCATGGTTCCAAGGCTACGGGTGGGCACTGACAGAGACCTCCGCTTTCGGGGTGGAATCAATCACCCGGCACGCTCCGGAGCGGCGCACGGTCGCTCCATGTGCCCGCTCACCTGCTCAGAGTGCCTGAGCGGCCGGCTTGACCATGCCCCGCACTGTGCGCGACTTCACAAACTCGCCCATGGCCGTCATCTCCCATTCGCCGGAGAACTGCTTGATCAGCTTGGCCATCATGACGCCCGTCTGCGGCTCGGCGCCGGTGAGGTCGAAGCGCACCAGCTCCTCGCCGCTCGCGGCGTCGATCAGGCGGCAGTAGGCCTTGGCCACCTCGGAGAACTTCTGCCCGGAGAAGGAGTTGACCGTGAAGACCAGGCCCGTGGTGTCGGCGGGGAGCCGTCCGAGGTCCACGACGATCACCTCGTCGTCGCCCGCGCCCTCGCCGGTGAGGTTGTCGCCGGAGTGCTTGACGGAGCCGCCGAGGATCGACAGCTTGCCGAAGTAGCAGCTGTCGATGTGGTTGCGCTGCGGGCCGTACGCGATGACGGAGGCATCGAGGTCGATGTCCCGGCCGCCGAAGGCCGGCTCCCAGCCGAGACCCATCTTGACCTGGGAGAGGAGCGGGCGGCCGCCCTTGACCAGGGAGACGGTCTGGTTCTTCTGGAGGCTCACCCGGCCCTTGTCCAGGTTGATCTTCCCGGCGCCCGGGGCGGCGGCCTGCGGCGCGGGGGCCGGCGCGGGCGCCGGGGGCGCCGCGGGCGTCTGGCCGCCGAGCCAGGGGGAGACCGGGTGCACGGGCGGCGCCGGCGGAGCCGGCGGCACGGGCGGGGCGGCGGGCGCGGCCACCGGGGCGGGAGCCGGCTCGTCCTCCACCGAGACCCCGAAGTCGGTCGCGATGCCGGCGAGGCCGTTCGCGTACCCCTGGCCGACCGCGCGGACCTTCCAGACGCCGCCGCGCTGGTAGACCTCGACGACCACCAGGGCGGTCTCCGTACCGAGCTGCGGCGGGGTGAAGGTGGCGATCACCGATCCGCCGGCCGCGTCCCGGACGGTGGCGGTGGGCTCGATGCCCTGGAAGGTCTGCCCGGCCGCGTCCGGGCTGGCGGTGATCACGATCCGCTCGATCCCCGGCGGGACCGCGGCGGTGTCCACCGTGATCGAGTCCGGGGTCGTGCCGCCGCCGGAGCGGTAGCTGACACCGGGTCCCGCCGGCTGGTTGAAGAAGATGAAATCCGCGTCGGAACGCACCTTGCCGTCGGCGGCGAGGAGGAGCCCGGACACGTCGAGCCGCACCGGGGCAGCCACGTCGACCGTGACGCGGACGGTGTTGAGCGGCAGATTGGAACCAGGGGTCATAGCGGTCATGCCCGGAGAACGACCGAGGCCGCTTTGCCGTTCCCTTGCTTTCGCCAAAGATTTCGACGTCGCGCGGCCCGCGGGATCCGCGTCCGCTCAGCCCCGGTTGCGGGGGTGGTTCCTGGCCGTCCGCTCGTTGCCGAACTTGTAGGCACCCGTCCAGCGGGCCATCACCAGCTGCGCGTCACCGGCCTCGACCTCGGCCAGGAACTTGTCGGCCCGGGCGCCCCGGAGCGTGGTCGCGGAGCGGCCCCGGTGGGTGATGGCCACGACGTGGTCGCCCAGTTGTTCGTAAGAGAATCCGTGCGGTTTCGGCATGGGAGGCAGCGTGCCGCGGCCCGGGGCTGGCGGCAACGCATTAACCGTCCGGCCCGCCGGGTCAGCGGTTCCTGGGCACGGACGCCTTGTGGCCGGGGTACACGTGGTCGGGGGTCACGAGCGCGGTGACCGCCTCGCCGAAGAACGCGCTGGGCTCCTTGCCGTCGTGCAGCACGTCGGTGTTGAGGAGGACGACCAGGGTCGCCCGCGCCTCGGGCAGGTAGACGGCCAGGCTCTCGTACCCGGGCAGCGAGCCGTTGTGGCCGATCCAGCCCTGGACGTCGAAGATGCCCAGCCCGTACCCGGCGCCGGGGATGCCGACCGGGGAGGTCTTCAGGCGCTGGGCCTGCGTCGCGGGCGTCAGGAGCGCCCCGGTGGCGAGGGTGCGGGACCAGCTGCGCAGGTCCTGGAGGTCGGAGATGATCGCTCCGGCGGCCCAGCCCCAGGAGGGGTTCCAGTCGGTCGAGTCCACGATCTTGCCCGAGGCCGACTGGTCGGTGTAGCCGTGTGCGTGGGGATCGGGGAACTCCGCCCCGGTCGGGAAGAGCGTGTGGTGCAGTCCGGCCGGCTCCAGGACGTCCTTCTGGATGACCTCGTGGAGGGGACGGCCGGTGACCTTCTCGATCAGCAGGCCGATCAGGATCAGGTTCGTGTTGGAGTACTCGAACTCCTCGCCCGGCGCGAACTGCACCGGGTGCTTGAAGGAGTAGCCGAGCAGCTCCTGCGGCGTGAAGGGGCGGTCGGAGCCGGTGTCGAGCCGCTTGTTGAAGTCCTCGTCCTCGCTGTAGTTGTAGAGCCCGCTGCGCATGCCGGCCAGTTCGCGCAGGGTGATGCGGTCCCCGTTCGGGACCCCGGCGATGTAGGTGCCGATCGGGTCGTCCAGGCCGGCCTTCCCCTGGTCGACCAGCTGGAGGAGGGCGGTGACCGTGAACGTCTTGGTCTCGCTGCCGATCCGCATGTTCAGGCCGGGCTCCATCGGCGCGCCGGTCGCCTTGTCCGCCACGCCGAAGCTCTTCACGTAGCTTCCCTTGCCGGGGGCCCACAGGCCCACGGTCACGCCCGGCACCCCCGTCTCGCGCATGACCCGGCGGACGGCCGCGTCCAGCTGCGCGGCGACGGCCGGTGTGAGCTGGGGGAAGTCTGTGTCGCTGTCCGGAGAGGGAGCCGAGGAGGCGGAGGGCGGCGGGACGGTCGTCCCGTACGCGGAGCCCGCGGCGGCCGGGGCGAGGAGGACGCTCGCGGCCGCGACGGCCACACAGGCCCGGCGCAGCCGCATCCGGTTCGGCCTCACGGCAAGGCCTCCTGTCGTACGAGGGCCAGGGCGACAGCACAGGCCACCAGCGTAGGCCCGCCCCCGCCCGTCCGCCCGCGCGGCAGACCGCCCGTCCGCTCGTCCGTCCGTCCGCCCGTCCGCCCGCTCGCGGCAGCGGGGAGGGGCGGGGCGGTCGAGCCCGCCCCGCCCCTCCCCGGCGGTCCCGTCCCCCGCCCCTGCGGCGGCCCGCGACTAGGACGTCAGGTCGCCCGTGACCCGGCGCGGCAGCCCCAGCGGGTTGGCCTCCCGCAGCTCCGGCGGGAGCAGGGCGTCCGGGACCGACTGGTAGGCCACCGGCCGCAGCCAGCGCTCGATCGCCGTGCCGCCGACCGAGGTGGAGTGCGAGGTCGCGGCCGGGTAGGGGCCGCCGTGGTGCTGGGCCGGGGCCACCGCGACACCGGTCGGCCAGCCGTTGACCACGACCCGGCCGGCCAGCGTCGTGGCCTGGGAGAGCAGCTCCGCCGCGGGACCCGGGCCGCCGTCGGTCTCGGCCGCCGACAGCTGGAGGGTCGCGGTGAGGTTCCCGGGGAGCCGGCCGAGCAGGGCGGACGCCTCGTCCTGGCCGGCGTAGCGGGCGAGCACCGTGACGGGGCCGAAGCACTCCTCCAGGAGGACCTCGTAGGGCCCTCCCTCCAGGAGGGTCCGCGCCGGCACGCTCAGGTAGCCCGCTCCCACGGTGTGCTCACCGCCGGAGCCGGGGGTGACGGGCGCGTCGACCCCGGGCAGCGCGGCCCGCTCGCGGACCCCGGCGACGAAGTTCTCCCGCATCCGGTGGTCGAGCAGCACCCCCGGCTCGGTCTCCCCGAGCGCCTTGGTGAGCGCGCCCGCGACCCGGTCGCCGTCCGCTCCCTCGGGTACGAGGACCAGGCCGGGCTTGACGCAGAACTGGCCGACCCCCAGCGTGACCGAGCCCGCCAGCCCGGCTCCGATCTCCTCGGCGCGCTCGGCGGCCGCCGCCGGGGTGACCACGACGGGGTTCAGGGAGCCCAGTTCCCCGTGGAAGGGGATCGGAACGGGCCGTGCGGACGCGGCGTCGAACAGGGCCCGCCCGCCCCGGATGGAGCCGGTGAACCCGGCGGCGGTGACCAGCGGGTGCCCGATCAGTTCGAGGCCCGCCTCGAACCCGTGCACCACGGCGACCACTTCGGCCGGCAGCCCGGCGGCGACGGCCGCCCGGCGCAGCAGCGAGGCGCAGAGCTCGGAGGTGGCGGGGTGGTCCGGGTGAGCCTTGACCACCACCGGGCAGCCGGCGGCCAGCGCACTGGCGGTGTCCCCGCCGGGAACGGAGAAGGCCAGCGGGAAGTTGGACGCGGCGTAGACCGCGACCACGCCCAGCGGCACCTTGTAGCGGCGCAGTTCGGGGCGCGGCGGGGCGGAGGCGGGATCGGCGCGGTCGATGCGGATGTCGAGGTAGGAGCCCTCCTCCACGGCGTCGGCGAAGGCGCGCAGCTGGCCGGTGGTGCGGGCCAGCTCGCCGGTGAGCCGGCCGGGGCCGAGCGCGGTCTCGGCGTCGGCGGCCTCGACGACGTGGGCGGCGGCCTCGTCGAGGAGGGCGGCTGCCCCGCGCAGGAAGGCGGCGCGGGTGGTGGCGTCGGCCAGGGCGCCGCGGGCGGCGTGGGCCGCGCGCACGGCTTCGTCCACCTCCCGGCGTGTGGCCTCCACCGCAACCTGCTCGCGCCGCTTCCCGGTGCGGGGGTCCACACTCCAGACTGGTGTTGCTGCCATGGCGAACTGCCTCCTGGATCTCCGCTGACCCGCGCGGTCGCGTTCAGTATGGTGAACGCCGTTCCGGTGGATGAATGATCACATCCACCGTGGACTCTATTTCCACGCCTTCCGGGTTGACAAGGGACGAACCGGAGCGGGCGGGAGCCGAGCGAGCGACAGAGGGGCACAAAGGCGCATGACGACGACAGCTGAGCCGGGGGGCTCGGGCGCACCTGCGGCCGTCAAATCGGCGGTACGCACGGTCCTGTTGCTGGAACACTTCGCGTCACGGCCGGGGCTGCACAGCCTGGCCGACATCCAGAGCGACCTCTCCCTGCCCAAATCCAGCCTCTACATGCTGCTGCGCACCCTGGTGAACCTGGGCTGGGTCGAGACGGACGCGACGGGCACGCGGTACGGCATCGGCGTCCGGGCGCTGCTCGTCGGCAGCTCGTACATCGACGGGGACGAGGTCGTCGCGGCGGCGCGGCCGACGCTGGACCGGCTCTCCGACGACACGACGGAGACCATCCACCTGGCCCGGATGGACGGGACGAGCGTGGTCTACCTGGCGACCCGGCAGTCCCAGCACTACCTGCGGCCCTTCACCCGGGTCGGACGGCGGCTGCCGGTGCACTCGACGGCGCTCGGCAAGGCGCTGCTGGCCACGCACACCGACGAGGAGGTGCGGAGGCTGCTGCCGCGGCGGCTGGAATCCGTCACCGAACACACCATCACCGACCGGGACCGGCTCATCGAGGAGCTGGCGCTGGTGCGGGAGCAGGGGTACGCGGTGGACCGGGAGGAGAACACGCTCGGACTGCGGTGCTTCGGGGTGGCGGTGCCGTACCGGACGCCGGCGCGGGACGCGGTGAGCTGTTCGGTGCCGGTGGCGCGACTGACGCCGGGGCACGAGCAGGTCATCAAGGCGGCGCTGTTCGACGCCCGGGACCGGCTGTCGGTGGTGACGCGCCGGATGTAGGCGCGGGCGGCGCGGTGGAGGGCGGGGGCGGCGCGGTGGAGGCGGGGGCGGCGCGGTGGAGGGCGGGGTGCCTCCCCCGCGCGGGGGAGGCGGTTCCCCTTCAAGGGGGAGGTGGCGGGGGCGCGGACACGGGACCGTTGGGTCATGACCACACGAGCCCTTCAGACGCGGCGCTCCCCACGGCCGACGCACGACGCGGCACCGCCGCCCTCCGCCCGCCCGCGGGTCCGGCGCACGGTCCTGGCCACGGCCGCCGTCGCCGCCACCGTGCCCTATCTGGCGCTGAAGACCGCCTGGCTGGCCGGGAGTCACCTCGGGATACCGGCGGGCAGCGTGCTGCTGGAGCCCCGGCCGTTCATCATCGTGGCGAACGCCGTCACGGTGCTCATGGACGCCACCGTGATCGTGCTTGTGCTGGTGCTCACCAGACCCTGGGGCGCGCGGGTGCCGTCATGGCTGCTGGTCGTACCGGCCTTCGTCGCCACCGGCCTCCTCACCCCCATAGGCCTCGCCTTCCCCGGCCAACTCCTCCTGAGAGCGCTGGGCCTGGGCCCGGACGCGGCCGTGCGGGCGGCCCAGGAGCCCTTCCTCGACCCGTGGGTCTTCCACGTCGTCTATACGGGCTTCATCGTCCAGGCGCTCGCGCTGGCCGGCCTGTTCCTGCCCTACGCGCGGGAGCGTTGGGGACGGCGCTGGCAAGGCCCCCTCGGCACGCGGCTCCCGTCACCCACGGGGGTGGTGGCGGGAGCCGCGGCGGCGCTGGCCCTGGTGGTCTCGGCGACGCACTTCTACTGGGCTTTCGGAGGCACGGCCGGGCTCACTGGGGAGCAGATCGCGCAGTACTCCTCGGACACCGGCGTGGGCTCCGCCGTCCACGGGATATGCGCGCTGACCGCGGCGGCCGGCGCGGTGCTGCTCGCCAGGGGCGGGACCCGGCGGGCGGGGTGGCCGCTGGCCGTCGCGTGGACCGGGTCGGCGGCGACCCTGTGCTGGGGGATGTGGATGCTGGCCGCCTTCGCGGGCGGGGACACCGGCCCGGACGAACGGACCACCGCCGCCGCCTACTTGATCTACGCTGGCCAGATGGTCACCGCCCTCCTCGCGACCGCCGTCATGGGCCGGTTCCTCGCCGGCCGCCGCGCGGTCTGAGGAGACGGGCGTGGAGCGGCCGGGTGCCCGGACACGGGCGGGCCGGTCATGGCCGAGGCGGAGCCGCCCGCTCCCGCGCCGGCTTCCTCTCCGATGGATCCATCTGATCCTCGGCGGGGCCCTGCTGATGCCGTACTACCTGCTGGCGCAGGTGGCCGTCGGCGTCGTCTGCGGCGGGGCCAACGCACCCGACTCGCTGCCGCTCAGTTTCGGCGCCTACGCCGTGGCCCTGCCGCTCGTCGCCGCGACCGGGCTGTTCGCACTGGTCCGGCCGATGGCGGTGGCCGCAGCGCGGGCCCTGTGCGGAGTGCCGGGGGAGCGGTTCGCCGAGGGGCCGGCGCGGACCTGGGCGGCCCGGGCCCGGACCTCGCTCTGGTGGACCGTGCACCTGGGGGTCGGCGCGCTCGTCAGCGGGATCAGCCTCGCGGCGCCGCCCATGGCGGTGGTGCTGATCGCCCTGCCGTTCGTGAGCGCGCTGCGCGAGCTCCCGTTCGGCCCCGGCCGGTTCGGTACGGGTGCACCGATGTACCTGGCGCCCTTGGCCGGGGTCGCACTGCTGGCCGGGGTCGTCCTGTGCGCCGCCGGGGCCGGGGCGCTGCTGGCCCGCCTCGCGCCCGTGCTGCTCGGGCCGACGACGGCGGACCGGCTGGCGGCCGCCGAGGAGCGGGCCGCCGAGCTGGCGGTGCGCGGCCGCCTGGCGCGGGAGCTGCACGACGCGGTCGGGCACGCGCTGAGCGCGGTCACCCTCCAGGCGGCCGCCGCCCGGCGGGTGCTCGACAGCGACCCCGGCTTCGTCCGGGAGGCGCTGGCCGCGATCGAGGACACCACGCGGCGCACGGTGGGGGAGCTGGACGCCGTCCTCGGCCTGCTGCGGGACGGGGACGGGGCCGGCGATGGGGACGGCGACGCGGAGAACGACGGTGCGGCCGGCGGGATGGCGGGCGGGACGGCGGGCGGGGCACGGCGGTCCGCGCCCGGGCCGACGCTCGCCGCCGACCTCGACGGGCTGCTGGACCGCAGCCGGGCCGCCGGGATCCCGATCAGCGCCCGCCGGGACCCGGGACCGGCCGGGGACTGGGAGCGGCTCCCGGCGATCGTCTCGCGCGAGGCGTACCGGATCGTGCAGGAGGGGCTGAGCAATGCCCTGCGGCACGGGGCGGGCCCGGTCGACCTGCGGATCCTCGTAGGGGAACGCGGCGGACACACCGAACTGGAGATCACCATGACGAACGAACGGGGCACCGCCCCGCAGGCGCGCACCACCGGGGGCCGGGGCCTGCGCGGGGCCACCGAGCGGGCGGTGCTGCTCGGCGGGCACGTCGAGGCCGGGCCGCACGAGGGCCGGTGGCGGCTGCGGGCCGTCCTCCCGCTCGGCGGGGGCGCCCGGTGACCCCGCCGGTCCGCGAGCCGCTGCGCGTGGTGGTGGCCGACGACGAGCGGATGGTCCGCACCGCCCTGCGGGTCATCCTCGACGCCGAGCCCGACATGGAGGTCGTCGGGGAGGCGGCCACCGGCGCCGAGGCCGTGACAGTGGTGCGCGCGCTCGCCCCGGACGTGGTGCTGATGGACGTCCGGATGCCGGAGGTCGACGGCATCCGGGCCATCGAGCGGATCCTCGCCACCATGGTGCAGCCGCCCCGGATCGTGGTGGTCACCACGTTCGAGAACGACGCGTACGTGTACGACGCGCTGCGCGCGGGAGCCGCCGGGTTCCTCCTCAAGCGGGCCGGTCCCGACGAGCTGACCGGTGCGGTCCGGCTGGTGGCCCGCGGCGACTCGCTGCTCTTCCCCGCGGCCGTCCGCTCCCTGGCCGCCGCCCGCGTCCCGGCCGGGGCCGGGGCCGGTCCCGCTCCCGCGCCCTGGGTGGCCCGGCTCACGGACCGGGAGGCGGACGTGCTGCGCCTGATGGCCACCGGGCTCTCCAACCACGAGGTGAGCCGCTGCCTCGGCGTCGGCCCGCAGACGGTCAAGACGCACGTGGCCGCGGTCCTGGCCAAGACCGGCTCGCGGGACCGCACCCAGGCGGTCATCGCGGCGTACGAGGGAGGTTTCCTCATGAAGAAAAGCTGAGAACTCCGCCACAATCGGGGCAGAGCGGAACGGCCGGGACGGCTGGGACGTCCTTCTGGGGGATGAACAAGACGATCAGGCGAGCGTCGGTCTTCTGTCTGCTCCTGGTGCTGGCCCTTTTGGTGCGGGTCACCTGGGTGCAGGCGTACCAAGGCCAGGCCCTCGCAGACGACCAGAACAACCGGCGGAACCTCATCGGGAAGTACGAGAACCCGCTGGGGAACATCATCGTGGGCGGGGAGGCGGTCACCGGGTCCACGAAGACGGGCGGGCGGGACTTCCAGTACAAGCGGACCTACACCGACGGCCCGCTGTACGGGCCGATCACCGGGTACAGCTCCCAGGCCTACGGTTCGAGCATGCTGGAGGGCGTCTACAAGGACGTCCTCAACGGCTCGGACCCCCGGCTCAAGAGCATCATGGACACGCTCACCAACAAGCGCGCCGACCCGGGCAACGTCCTGACCACGATCGACGGCGCCGTCCAGAAGGCCGGGTACGACGCGCTCCAGGGCAAGCAGGGCTCCGCCGTGGCCATCGACCCCGCCACCGGCGAGATCCTGGCCATCGTGAACAACCCCTCCTTCGACCCGGGCCGGATCACGGGCGCCACGGACGAGGCGGCCTGGAAGGAACTCAACGCCGACGAGGGCAGGGCGATGGAGAACGTGGCGCTGCGCAAGCCGCAGGCGCCCGGATCCACCTTCAAGCTGGTCACCCTGGCGGCGGCCATCGAGAACGGCCTGGTCACGAACATCGACACGCCCACCTCGGTCCCCGGCGACTACACGATCCCCGGCACGCGGACCAAGCTGCCCAGCGAGGCGGGGGACGCGGCCTGCAACAACGTCTCCCCCCGGACCGCGCTGAAGCTGTCCTGCAACAACGTCTTCGCGGAGTTCGCCCACACGCTGGGCCAGGACAAGATGCGCGCGATGGCGGAGAAGTTCGGCTTCAACGTGGTGCAGAAGATCCCCGTCGAGGCCCGCCCGGCCAGCAAGTACCCGTCGAAGAAGATGTCGGTCGACCAGGTCGCGCAGAGCGGTATCGGCCAGTTCGACGTCCAGGCCACTCCGCTCCAGATGGCGATGGTGACGGCCGCGATCGAGAACGGCGGCAAGCTGGTCTCCCCGTACGAGGTATCCGAGGTCACCGACTCCAACGGCAACGTCCTGGAGAGCTTCAAGAACCCGAAGTCCGAGCAGGTGATGAGCGCGAGGACCGCCTCGATGATCCAGGACGCCATGATCACGGTGGCCACCGAGGGCGGCGGCAAGAACGCGCTGGTCCAGGGCGCCGAGGTGGGCGCCAAGACCGGTACCGCCCAGCGGGGCGTGAACAACAGCATGTCGCCGCTCGCCTGGTTCACCTCGTACGGAAAGCTGAACGGCAAGCAGATCGTGGTGGCCGTCGTGATCGAGCGGTCGGACACCGACCGCTCCGAGATCGGCGGCGGCAAGCTGGCCGCGCCCGTCGCGCAGAAGATGATGGAGGCGTGGCTGAAGAAATAGCCGCGCCGAACGCCTCGTACGCGTGGCCGAATCGGGAGCGTGCCGCAGATGCGGGAGACGCGCCGGGAACCGCGAGGGCTCCCGGTGCGTTTTCTTTTCCATGATCAGGAGAGCACACCCCGCCGACCTCGACGCCATAGCGGCCCTCCACACCCGGGCCCGCGCGACCTACTACCGGGGCCGGATACCCGAGGAGGCCTACGGCGGCGCCGCCGAGCTGGAGCGCACCCGCGAGGGCTGGTCCCGGGCGGTCGCCCGCGAGAGCGCCGACGGCGGGGTCCTCTGCGCGGAGCGGGACGGCGAGGTCACCGGCGTGGCGGCCTTCCGCACCGAGGACGGCGAGACCACCCTCACCCAGCTGCACGTGGACCCCGTGCACTGGCGCCGGGGCACCGGGGCCGCCCTGCACGCGGCCTGCCTCGACGCCTGGCGCCGCGCGGGCATCCGCAGGGTCCGCCTCGAGGTCTACGAGCACAACCTCCGCGCCCAGGCCTTCTACGCCACCCTCGGCTGGGTCCCGGACACCTCCGCCGCCCCGGCCGGCTCCCACCGGGTCCTCTGGCTCACGGTGCGGGAGCCCGCGGGGGAATGAGCCCGCCCGGGAGCCTGCCGGGGAATGAGCCCTCGGGGGAGTGGGCCCGCCGGGAATGAGCCCGCCGGGGAATGAGGCCGGACACTGGTTGGTTGAACACGTAACCGTTCATTCCCCGGGCGATCCCCGGGGTGCCCCGGACCACGGAGAGAAGAAGGAACATGCGTGTCGAGATCTGGAGCGACATCGCTTGCCCCTGGTGCTACATCGGGAAGGCCCGCTTCACCAAGGGCCTGGCCGAGTTCGCGCACCGCGACGAGATCGAGGTCGTCTTCCGCTCCTTCGAGCTCGACCCGAACAGCGCCAAGGGCGAGGTGGCGCCCGTCGTGGAGATGCTGGCCAAGAAGTACGGCCGCACCCTCGACGAGGCCCGGGGCATGGAGGAGCACGTCGCCGCGAGCGCCCGCGCCGAGGGGCTGACGTACCGCACCGACGGCCGCGACCACGGCAACACCTTCGACGTCCACCGCCTGCTGCACCTGGCCGCCGCCCGCGGCCGCCAGGAGGAGCTGCTCGACCTCGCCTACCGTGCCAACTTCGCCGAGGAGCGCTCGGTCTTCGACTCCGAGACCCTCGTCGCGCTCGCCGTCGAGGCCGGGCTGGACGAGGCCGAGGCGCGCACGGTGCTGGCCGACGACTCCGCCTACGCCGCCGAGGTGCGGGCCGACGAGCGCGAGGCGGCCGAACTGGGCGCGAACGCCGTGCCGTTCTTCGTGTTCGACCGCCGCTACGGCATCTCGGGCGGCCAGCCCGCCGAGGTGTTCACCCGGGCGCTGGAGCAGGCCTGGGCGGGCCGTGAGGTGCTCGTGCCCGCCGCCCCCGACGGCGAGGTCTGCGAGCCCGACGGCGCCTGCGCGGTACCGCAGGCCTGACCGGCCCCGTCGCCCGGCCCCGTCGCCCGGCCCCGTCGCCCGGCCCCGTCGCCCGGCCCCGCCGCCCCGGCCGGGTGCGGGCGCCTCATATAAGTAATTCTTTGGTGGAGTGCGCAAAACAAGGTAATGGACTTTGGGTTGATCCTGGCGGAGAGTGGACGCCATGGATCTTCTGCCGCCCGAAGCCGTCCGCGCCGAGTTCGCGCACTCCACCACCTACCTCAACACCGCCACCTGCGGAGTCCTGCCCCTCGCGGCCGTGGCCGAGGTTCACCGGCTGGCCGACGCGGCCGGCGCCGGAATCCCGGCCGGCTCCGGCGACTTCGACCGGGTGAACCGGGCCCGGGACGCCTTCGCCCGCCTCGTCGGCGTGGCCCGGGACCGGGTGGCCGTCGGCTCGGCCGTCTCCACCCACGTCGGCATGATCTCCGCCTCGCTCCCGGCCGGATCCGAAGTCCTCTGTCCCGAGGGCGACTTCGCCTCCGTCATCAACCCCTTCGTGGTGCGCGCGGACGTCAAGGTCCGCTTCGCCCCGCTGGAGTCGATCGCCGAAGCCGTCGGCCCGGACACGACGCTGGTCGCGCTGAGCGCCGTGCAGTCCGCGGACGGGCGTACGGCGGACCTGGCGGCGGTCCGCGCCGCGACCGCCGCGCACGGGGCGCGGATGCTGGTCGACGCCACCCACGCGGTGGGCTGGCTGCCCTTCGACGCCTCGCCCTACGCGTACACGGTCACCGCCGGGTACAAGTGGCTGCTCGGCGCGCGCGGGGTCTCGTACCTCACGGTCTCCGAGGAGGCCCAGGACACCCTGACCCCGCTGCACGCCGGCTGGGTGGCCGCCGCGTCCATGTGGGACGCCACCTACGGACCCGTGCGGCAACTGGCCGACGGGGCCCGGCGCTTCGACGAGTCCCCGGCCTTCCTCGGCTACCACGCGGCCGAGCCCGCGCTGGCCCTGCTGGAGCGGATCGGCATCGGCGCCGTCCACGCCCACGACACCGCCCTGGCCGCCCGCTACCGCGCCGGACTCGCCCGCCTGGGCCTCGAACCCGTCCCCGGCGACGCCCCGATCGTCTCGGTCCCGGGCCTGGCGGACCGCCAGCCGTCCCTCCTGGCCGCGGGCGTCGTCACGGCGGCCCGCGCGGGCAACCTGCGGGCCTCCTTCCACCTCTACAACACGGAGGCGGACGTGGACCGGCTGCTGGACGTCCTCGCGGGCTGACCCCCCACGCGCCGGGACGGCGGTCGCCCCCGACGCCGGACGGCGTGGCGACGGGGCCGAGGCGAGGGCCGTGCCGCCCAGGCGCCGGACACCGCGGGCCCGGCACGCTCCGGAAGGGGAGATCTAGGAGAGGGCCGCCCGCCAAGCCCCCGTCGCCGCTTCGAGGGCGGGGGCCGGGGAGACGGACAGGGCCGTCGCCAGGGCCGTCAGGGCGGAACGGACGGAGTCCGCGCGGGCCGCGGCGCCGTAGTGGTTGACCCGGATCATCTCGCCGGCCAGTGCGCCCCCGCCCGCCGCGAGGGGAGCCGCGGGATCCGCCGCCAGGGCCTTGGCCGTCACCAGGGAGGCCTCCGCGACCCGCAGGGTGGTGGCCACCGGGGCGGCCGCCGCGTCCTCGGTGACGTACGGGGCGATGCCCAGCGCCGCCGCGCCCGCGCGGGTGGCCGCCGCGGCGGCCGTGTGGCGGGCCGTCACCGCGGGCAGGCCCTCGGCCGCGATGCGGTCCAGGCAGGCCTCCAGCGCCAGCATCTCCAGTTGCGCCGGGGCGTGCGGCAGCGCCTTGCGTCCGGCGTCGATCCAGCGCTCCTTCCAGTCCAGCAGGGAGAGGTACGAGCGCCTCGGGGCGGCCGGATTCCCGGCGAAACGGGCCCACGCGCGCTCCGAGACCGAGACGGCGGAGACACCGGCCGGGCCGCCCATCGCCTTCTGCGCGCCGATCACGCACAGGTCCACGCCCCACTCGTCCGGCAGCAGCGGCTCCGCGCCCACCGAGGCCACCGCGTCCAGCATGAACAGCGCCCCGTGGGCCCGTACCGCCTCGCCGATCTCCGCGACCGGATTGGTGTTGCCGGTGGCCGCTTCCGCGTGCACCAGCGAGACGAAGTCGATCTGCGGGTGCGCGGCCAGGGCCCGGTCCACCTCGTCGGCGCTCACGGCCGTGTCGAAGGGGACGGCCAGGTCCACCACGGTGGTCCCGCAGTCGCGCAGCCAGTTGCCGAAGGTGTTCCCGTAGGGGCCGGTGACCACGTTCAGCGCCGCCCCGCCCGGCCGCGCGCCCGAGCGGATGCAGCCCTCCAGCGGCAGCAGCGCCTCGCCCTGCGTGATCACCACGTCCGCCCGGGTCCGCAGCAGCTCCGCGACCCCCCGCTCGATCGACGCGAACCGCGCGGCGGTGAGGGGCGGAAGGTCCAGGAGGGGGTGGTTCACGGTGCTGCTCTCTTCGTCCGGGTCGCCCCGGGTCGTCCGGGGGACCTGGAGAGCCTACCGAGTGCGCACGTACAGTGCCCGCATGAGCGACGACGTCAACGGCGACAGCGGTGTGCTGCATGTGAAGGGGCGGGTGCTGGTCGGGCCCGAGGAGGTGCGCGACGAACTGTGGGTGGTCGGCGGCCGCGTCACCTACGAGCGTCCGCGCGGGCCCGTCGAGGTCACCGAGGTCGCGGGCTGGGTGCTCCCCGGGCTGGTCGACGCGCACTGCCACGTGGGGCTCGACGCCCACGGGCCGGTGGACGCGCGGACCGCCGAACGCCAGGCCCTGACCGACCGGGACGCCGGCACCCTCCTCATCCGCGACGCCGGATCCCCCTCGGACACCCGGTGGATCGACGACCGCGAGGACCTGCCGAAGATCATCCGGGCCGGCCGGCACATCGCCCGCACCCGCCGCTACATCCGCAATTTCGCCCACGAGATCGAGCCGGCCGACCTCGTGGAGTACGTCGGCCGGGAAGCGCTGCGCGGTGACGGCTGGGTCAAGCTCGTCGGCGACTGGATCGACCGCGAGGCCGGGGACCTGACCGCCTGCTGGCCGCGCGCCGAGGTCGAGGCGGCCATCGCCGAGGCCCACCGTCTCGGCGCCCGGGTCACCGCGCACTGCTTCGCCGAGGACTCCCTGCGCGACCTGGTCGAGGCGGGCATCGACTGCGTCGAGCACGCCACCGGGCTGACCGAGGACACCATCCCGCTGTTCGCGGAGCGCGGGGTGGCGATCGTCCCCACCCTCGTGAACATCGCGACCTTCCCGAAGATGGCGGCGGGCGGCGAGGCCAAGTTCCCCGCCTGGTCCGCGCACATGCGCCGACTCCACGAGCGGCGCTACGACACCGTCCGGTCCGCCTACGACGCCGGCATCGGGGTCTACGTCGGGACCGACGCGGGGGGTTCCCTGCCGCACGGCCTGGTCGCCGCCGAGGTCGCCGAGCTCGTCAAGGCCGGGATCCCGCCGCTGGAGGCCCTCTCGGCGACGGCGTGGGGGGCCCGCGAGTGGCTCGGCAGGCCCGGCCTGACCGAGGGCGCGCCGGCCGACCTGGTCGTCTACGCGAGCGACCCGCGGGCCGACGTACGGGCGCTGGCGCAGCCGCTGCGGGTGGTGGTGAACGGCAGGGTGGTGGCCTGAGGGGCGACGCCGCGCCGGCGGGCCGGAAACGCGTGGCGGGAGGCCGGCTCCCGCGCGGCGGGCGGGCCGGAAACGCGCGGTCACGGGCCGGATCGGCGGGTTGACCATCCGGGTTGACGGGGCGTGACCTCGACGGGCCCGTGGTCGTTGTTCACGCCCTCCGTGGAGTCGAATGCCCGCAATGCCCGGGACAGGAGGGAACTCTCGTTCCGAGCGAGGCGCATCAATTCGAACCTACGCCCGGAAACCACCCTTTGGGGTGAACTCACGCCGGGTTGGCGCCCGTTCACTCTCAGTGCGTAAAGATTCCGGGGTCGAGGCCGTCGGCGCGCGCAATGTCCCCCATTGGCGGCGCGACGGCTCCCATCTCCCTGGGGGTTCCACCACCTTGAACAGCAACACCTTCCGCATGCCCGTGGCCGCGCTCTTCGCCACGGGAGCGGTGGCCCTGCTCTGTGCCCCGCCCGCCTCCGCCACGGGGCAGCACGGCGCCGGCGAAGGAAAGGCCAGCGCCGTCGTCCTGCGCGCCGGACTGGACGTGGGCCTGCTCAACAAGACCGTCCACGTCCCGCTGACGGCCACCCTCAACGAGGTCAGCGCACCGGCGGACGCGTCGAAGACGGCGCTGACCGTCACTCTCGACGGGGTCGAGGGCGGGCAGCCGGTGAGCGTGCTGCGCGCCGACGTCGCCACCTCCAAGGCCACCGCCGACAAGAACCGCGCCGAGGCCGAGGCCAACCTCGCCAAGGCCCGGGTGCACGTGCCGGGCCTGCCCCTGCTCTCGCTGATCGAGGTGGAGAAGGTCACCTCCAAGGCCGTGTGCGAGGCCGGCAAGAAGCCGGTCGCCAGCTCCAACCTGCTCGGCAAGGTGACCGTGCTCGGCAAGAAGGTCACCCTCTCCGCGGCCGGACCCACCAAGGTCGAGGTCCCCAAGGTCGGCCTGGTCAGCCTGGAGCTCTCCGCCACCGAGAACACCTCCACCACGGCCGCCGCGACCGCGCTGCGGCTCAAGGTCTCGGTGAACCCGCTCGACCTGAACGTGGCCCAGGTGGAGGGCGAGATCGTGCTCGCCGAAGCGCGCTGCGAGTCCCCGGCCGCGCCCGCCCCCAGCCCCGCGGGGACGCCCGACATCAAGGTGCAGACGGGGACTTCGGGTTCCCCGGGCGGCACCGGCACCGGGACCGGGAACGGCACCGGCACCGGGAACGGCCTCGCCGAGACCGGCGGCGGCTCGCTCACCCCGTACGTGACGGGCGGCGCGCTGGTCCTGCTCGGCGTCGGCGCGGTCGCGCTGGTCATCACCCGGCGCGGCAGGACCTCGTAGCCCGCGCGGCCCCGGGTCCATCCGTGGGGGGAGTCGCGGGGCCGTGCCGGAAGCACTACTAGCGCGTGGCGCGGGTGAGCCCCTGCTCGCCGGCGCCGCGTGACAGCACGGCCGCGGTGACCTCACGGTCCACGGCCGCGTACGTGCCGTCGGCGCGGCCGCCGGCCCCGTCGCCGCCGTCGCAGGAGGCGCAGACGACGTGGAACGGCGGCCGCATGTCCGCGTACTGGGTGAGGTATTCGGCCTTCACCACGTCCCACCGGCCCGGATGGGCGGCCGCCGGGGCGAAGGTGAAGCGGGGGATCGAGGACATGTTGCCGCGGGCCTTGTCGGCCTCGTAGAAACTGGCCACCTGGTCGCCCATGCCGTACACGACCCAGGTGCCGTTGACCTTCTCGTAGGGCTGCGGCACGTGATTGTGCGTGCCGAGGATGAGGTCGAGGTCGGGAAGGCCGTCCGCCCCGCGCGACGCGGTCAGCGCCCGCGCCAGGTCCAGCTGCTGCCGGTCGGGCGCCGTCTGCCACTCGGAGCCCCAATGGACGCTGAGGACCACGACGTTCGCGCCGGCCGCGCGCGCGGCGCGGGCGTCCGCGATGATCCGGTCCCGGTCGATGAGGTTCACGGCCCAGGGCTTGTCGGCGGGGAGCGGGATGCCGTTCGTCCCGTACGTGTAGTCGAGTTGGGCGACCTTGGCCCCGCCGGCCGCGAGCAGCGCCGGGGCCTTCGCCTCCTCGGGGCCGCGGGCGGAGCCCACGTGGCGGATGCCGACCCGGTCGAGGTGGTCGAGGACGCGGACGAGGCCTTCGAACCCGTCGTCCAGGGTGTGGTTCGAGGCGGTGGAACAGCTGTCGTACCCGGTGTCCTTGAGGGCGTCGGCCAGCTGGTGCGGGGCCTTGAAGAGGGGATATCCGGTGTAGGGGCCGCCGGGCCGGCCGTACGGTATCTCGTGGTGGCACAGCGCGAGGTCGGCGCCGGAGACGACGGGTTCGACCCCGGCGAGCATCTTCCGGAAGTCGTAACCGCCCTTCTCCGGGGAGTCGTCGGCGGCCCGTTGGATGATCGAGGGGTAGGGGATGATGTCGCCCGTCCCGACGAGCGTGAACGGCTTCCCGTCGGCGGGAGCGGGAGCGGGAGCGGGAGCGGAGCCGGCGGGGCTCGGCGCGTCGGCCGAGGAGGCCTCCGGCTTCGCCCGGAGCCGCTGCCCGGCGGCCGCCGCGCCGTCCTTGCCCTCCGCGGAGAGCAGCTGCGGCATGCCGTACGCCGCGCCGCCCACGACGGCCAGCCCGGCCACCGCCGCGCCTATCCTGCCGACTGCCTTCATCCCCGCACCCCCGGTGTCACGCGGCCGCTGCCCGCGGAAAATCCTCGCTCACGCGGCTCCCCCTGGCCATGGGCGAACCGGGATGCGGGGCCGTCCGGGTGACACCCCACGCCTGAGCTCGCTCCGCTTCGCCGGACACGATCGGATCGGTGGTCAGATCCGCCGCCGCCCGCTCCCCCCGGGGCCGGGGGCAGGGACCGACGGGTCAGCGAGCGGCCAGGGCGATGTCCAGGGCCTGGAGGAGGCGGCCCGTCGTCGCGCGGTCGCGGACCGCCAGCCGGAGCCAGGAGCGGTCCAGCCCGGGGAAGGTGTCGCCGCGGCGCACGGCGAAGCCCAGGGCGCGCAGCCGGGTGCGGACCTCCGTCGCGCCCTCGGTCCGGATCAGCACGAACGGGCCGTGCGCCGTGCCCGCCACCGAGATCTCCTCGAACTCCGCCAGCCCGGCCAGGAGGTGTTCCCGGTCCACCGTGATCTGCCGGGCCGCGGCCTGCGCCTCTTCCAGCGCCGCGGGCGACATGCACGCCTCGGCCGCCACCAGCGCCGGAGTGGACACCGGCCACAGCGGCTGCGCCGCCGAGAGCTTCGCGATCACCTCGGGCTCCGCCAGCACGTAGCCGATGCGCAGACCGGCCAGTCCCCAGGTCTTGGTCAGGCTCCGGAGCACCACGAGCCCCGGTATGTCCGTCCGCCCGGCCAGCGCCTCCCGCTCGTCCGGGACCGCGTCCATGAAGGCCTCGTCCACCACCAGGATCCGGCCGGGCCGGGCCAGCGCCGCCAGGGTGGCCGCCGGGTGCAGGACCGAGGTCGGGTTGGTCGGGTTCCCGACGACCACCAGGTCGGCTTCCTCCGGCACCGCCGCCGGGTCCAGGCGGAAACCGTCCGCCGCGCGCAGCAGGACCCGCTCCACCTGGTGGCCCGCGTCGCGCAGGGCCGCCTCCGGCTCGGTGAACTGCGGGTGCACCACGACCGGCCGTTCGGCGCCCAGCGCCCGCGCGATCAGCACGAACGCCTCCGCGGCCCCCGCCGTCAGCAGCACCCGCTCGACCGGCAGCCCGTGGCGCAGGGCCACCGCCGCGCGGGCCGGGCGGCCGTCGGGATAGGCGGCGAGGACGTCGAGCGAAGCCGCGATCCGCTCCTTCAGCCACTGCGGGGGCGTGTGCGTGCGTACGTTCACGGCGAGATCGACCAGCGCCGAGCCCGCGTCCACCACCTCCGCGTCCCCGTGGTGGCGCAGGTCGTGCGCGTGCGTCGTGGCGACCGCGCAGGTCGCCGCCACCGACCGCCGCTTGGGTACGAGGAGTTCCCCGCCCCCCGCGAGCGCGGCGGCCTCGGCCACCGACGGGGTGCCGGCGGCGTCGCGTGCGGTATCGGAGGGGTGCGGTACCGCGATGGCCGCCAGCCGGTCGGGGGGATAGCTCAGCAGCGGCACGCCGAAACGTTCCGCCGCGCCCGCGATCCCGGCCTCCGCCGTCTTCGCCTCCACCGTGGCCAGCGCCGTCACCGCCTCCGCCGACAGCCCGGCGCCGCGCAGGGTCTCCTCCACCAGCGCACAGACCTCCGCCACGGACACCCCCGCCCGGCCACCGACCCCGACCACCAGCTGCGTCGCGTACTCGCCCACCAGGTTCACCCCTTTTCCCTCGTCGTGGTCATGGTCATGATCGGCGTCGTGGCCGTCAACCGGCGGTGGTCCACCGCCCGCGCACGGAGGTGCGCGGGCGGCGAGGAGTCGGTATGCAGGGGCACATGGCCGTGATCGTGGCGTTGGGCGCGTTCCTGATGACCCTGGCAGGCGGATGGACGGCGCAACGCGTCACCGACCGCCGCCACCTCGTGCTGGGCCTGGCCGGCGGGCTGATGCTCGGTGTCGTGGGCCTCGACCTGCTCCCGGAAGCCATGCACGCCGCGGGAGAGGAGGTGTTCGGGGTCCCGATGGCCCTGCTGCTCTTCGTCGGCGGATTCCTCGTCGCGCACTGCGCGGAGCGGCTGCTGGCGGTCCGCCAGGCCTCCCACGGAGGCCGCAACGGGGACGCCCCCGAGAACGGACACGAGAACGGGCACGAGAACGGGCACCTGCACGGGGGCGGGCACGGGGGCGGGCACGCGGAGGGTTCCGCGGACGGCGCGCACGGGGGCCGGGCCCCCCAGGTCGGATTGGCGGCGGCCGCCGCCATGGTCGGCCACAGCCTCGCCGACGGGGTGGCCCTCGGCGCCGCGTTCCAGGTCGGGGGCGGGATGGGGGTGGCCGTGACCCTGGCCGTCATCACCCACGACTTCGCCGACGGGTTCAACACCTACACGCTCACCCGGCTGTACGGGAACGACCGCCGCAGGGCGCAGCTCATGCTCTTCGCGGACGCCGTGGCCCCCGTGGTGGGCGCCGCGTCCACTGTGCTGTTCACCCTTCCGGAGGAACCGCTCGGGGCCTACCTCGGCTTCTTCGGCGGGGTCCTGCTCTACCTGGCGGCGGCCGAGATCCTGCCCGAAGCCCACCACAAGCACCCCGCGCTGTCCACGCTGATGTGCACGGTGGGCGGGGTGGCCGGGATCTGGCTGGTGGTCGGCCTCGCGGACTGACCGGAGCGACCGGACCGCCCGGACCGACGGGACCGCCCCCACCGATGGGACCGACCCGGCCGACCGGAGCGGCCGGACCGCCCCGGCCGCCCCGAGCGGCCGGACCGGGCAGCGGGACGGGCGCGAGCGGAGCGGCCGGGCGGCCTCGGCCGCGGGTCTTCCGTTCACCGACGGGCTGCCGCGGCTGCGGTGAAGCGCAGGGCCACGGACGGCTCGGCCGCCCAGTGCGTGTGCAGGTAGCTGGCGTGCACACCGTGCTCCACGAAGCCCTCGACGCGGCGTTCCGGGTGCGTGAACCCCCAGGCGGGCGCCGCTCCGGCGCCCGGCTCGATCACCGTCCGGTGGAACTCGTGCCCGCGCAGCCGGGTACCGGCCGGCGCGAGGACGCTGTCCGACACCGCGACGGCCTCGCGGTAGCCGAGCGTGAGCCGCTCCGACATCCGCGCGTCGGCGTCGAGCACCCCGCACATGGGCTTCCCGTCCAGCGAGCGTCCCAGGTACAGCAGTCCGGCGCATTCGGCGGCCACCGGGCCCCCGGCCGCGGCGAAGGCGGCGACGGCCCTGCGGAGCGGCTCGTTGGCGGACAGCTCGGGCGCGTACACCTCCGGGAACCCGCCGCCGATCACCAGGCCGGTGGTTCCCTCGGGCAGCGCCTCGTCGCGCAGCGGATCGAAGGTGACCACCTCGGCTCCGGCCGCGCGCAGCAGCTCCGCGTGCTCGGCGTAGGAGAACGTGAACGCGGCCCCTCCGGCGACGGCGATGACGGGCGCGGGCGAGGCCGCTCCCGACGAGGCGGCTCCCGGCGCGACCGTTCCCGGCGCGACCGCTCCCGACGAGGCCGCTCCCGACAGGGCCAGGACCCGCTCCGGGTCCCAGGCCTCGCAGGCCAGGGGCGGCGCGGTGCGGGCCAGGGCCATGAGCGCGTCCAGGTCGCAGCCGGCCCGGACCTGATCGGCGAGCGCCGCCACCGAGGCGACGGCGTCGCGCCGCCGCTCGGCCACCGGCACCAGCCCGAGGTGCCGCGAGGGCGCCGCGACCTGCGGAGCCCTGCGCAGGACGCCGAGAACCGGCATCCCGGCCTCCTCCAGCGCCTCCCGCAGCATCACCTCGTGCCGGTCGGAACCGACCTTGTTCAGGATCACGCCCCCCAGCCGCACCTGCGGGTCGAAGGAGGCGAAGCCGTGCACCAGCGCCGCCACCGACCGCGACTGCGAGGACGCGTCCACGACCAGCACGACGGGCGCCCGCAGCAGCTTCGCGACCTGCGCCGTGGACGCCAGTTCACCCCGCCCCGCGGCCCCGTCGTAGAGGCCCATGACGCCCTCCACGACGGCCAGGTCGCACCCCGCCGCCCCGTGCGCGAACAGCGGGGCGATCAGCTCCGGCCCGCACATGAAGGAGTCCAGGTTGCGCCCCGGCCGGCCGGTGGCCAGCGCGTGGTAGCCGGGGTCGATGTAGTCGGGCCCGGCCTTGTGCGGGGACACGGCGAGGCCGCGCTCCGAGAAGGCCGCCATCAGGCCCGTCGCGACGGTGGTCTTGCCGCTCCCGGAGGAGGGCGCGGCTATGACCAGACGCGGCACGTCGTACGAGGACGCCCTCACCACTCGATGCCCTTCTGGCCCTTCTGGCCGGCGTCCATCGGGTGCTTGACCTTGGTCATCTCGGTGACGAGGTCCGCGAACTCGACCAGCTTCTCCGGGGCGTTGCGGCCGGTGATCACCACGTGCTGGGTGCCGGGACGGTTGCGGAGCACCTCGACGACCTCGTCGACGTCGATCCAGCCCCAGTGCATCGGGTACGCGAACTCGTCGAGCACGTACAGGCGGTGCGTCTCGGCGGCCAGGTCGCGCTTGACCTGCTCCCAGCCCTCCTTGGCCGCCTGCTCGTTGTCGAGCTGCGCGTCCCGCTGGACCCAGGACCAGCCCTCGCCCATCTTGTGCCAGACGACCGGGCCGCCCTCGCCCGAGGCGCCGAGCACCTTCAGCGCGTTCTCCTCACCGACCTTCCACTTCGCCGACTTGACGAACTGGAACACCCCGATCGACCAGCCCTGGTTCCAGGCGCGCAGCGCCAGGCCGAAGGCCGCCGTCGACTTGCCCTTGCCCGGTCCGGTGTGGACGAAGACGAGCGGGCGGTTGCGGCGCTGACGTGTCGTGAGTCCGTCGTCCGGAACGACGGACGGCTGTCCCTGCGGCATTACGCGGCCCTCCTGAGGGTCTGGGATGAGGTACGTACGTTCTTCACGAGCCCGGCCAGCGTGTCGGCCCGCAGTCCGTCGAGGGTGATGGCCGGGCCACCCAGGTCGGCGGCCAGCTCCCCGGCCAGGCCCAGCCGGACCGGCCCGGACTCGCAGTCCACGACCACGGAGGCGACCCCTTCGGACGCCAGCAGCCGGGCGCTGCGGCCGGACAGTTCGCGCGGCGTGCCGTCCGCGCGGCCGCCCGCGGAGCCGGCCGAGGTGGCCCGTCCGTCCGTGACCACCACGAGCAGCGGACGCCGGCTCGGGTCCCGCAGCCGCTCGATGCGCAGCACCTCGCGGGCCTTGAGCAGCCCGGCGGCGAGCGGGGTGCGGCCGCCGGTCGGCAGCGTCTCCAGCCGGGCCGCGGCCGAGTCGACGGAAGAGGTCGGCGGCAGGGCCAGTTCGGCCGTGGAGCCGCGGAAGGTGATCAGGCCGACCTTGTCGCGCCGCTGGTAGGCGTCCAGCAGCAGCGACAGCACCGCGCCCTTGACCGCGCTCATGCGCTGCCGGGCGGCCATGGAGCCGGAGGCGTCGACGACGAAGAGGACGAGGTTGCCCTCGCGGCCCTCGCGGGTCGCCTGCCGCAGGTCGTCCTTGCGGACGACCAGGCCGCGCCCGGTGCGCCCGCGCGCCTTCTGGTGCGGGGCGGCCGCCTGGACGGTCGCCGCCAGGTGCAGCTTCGTCAGGTGGCCGCGGGGGCGCTGGGCACCCGTGGTGCGGCCGTGCGCGGTGCGGGCGCGCGAACGGCGGCCGGACGCGCCCTCGCCGAGCCCCGGCACGCTGAGCATCTTGGTGCGGAACGGCGCCGCGGCCCGTACGGCGGCCTGCTCGGGCGCGTCCGCGCCGTTGGCGGAGGGCTGCGGCGCGGGGTCCTCGGCGGGCTGCTCGGGCTCGGGCCGCCGATCGGATTCGGCCCCGGCCTCTGCTTCGGGCCCGGTCTCCGGGGCGTCGGGTCCGGAGCCCTGCGGGGGTACGCCGCCGCCCCCGTCGGGACCGCCGCCGTCCGGGCCGCTGTCGTCGGGGCCCTCGCCCGGACCCTCCGGCTCGGGATCCGGCTCCGGCTCGTGGCCGGGGTCGTGGTCCGGTTCGTCGTCGTCGGGGAACTGCTCCAGGATCCGGTCGAGCTTCTCCTCGTCCAGGCCCGGCGCGTCGAAGGGATTGCGGCGGCGCCGGTGGGGGAGCGCCAGCAGGGCGGCCTGCCGCACGTCTTCCTTCCGCACCCGGGTCCGGCCGGCCCAGGCGGCCAGCGCGGTCGCGGTCCGGGCCATCACGATGTCGGCGCGCATGCCGTCGACCTCGAAACCGGCACAGGTCGCGGCGATCTGCAGCAGCGAGGCGTCGCCGAGGACGACCTGGGGGAGCAGGGCGCGGGCGGCCACCACACGGGCGCGCACGTCCTGTTCCTCGGTGGCCCAGCGCAGGGCGAAGGCGGCGGGGTCGTCCTCGTAGGAGAGCCGGCGGCGCACGACCTCGACCCGCTGGACGGGTTCGCGGGAGGCCGCGACCTCGACGGTCAGCCCGAACCGGTCCAGGAGCTGCGGGCGGAGCTCACCCTCCTCGGGGTTCATCGTGCCGACGAGCAGGAAGCGGGCGGCGTGCCGGACGGAGACGCCCTCGCGCTCGACGTAGGAGGCGCCCATCGCGGCGGCGTCGAGGAGGAGGTCGATGAGGTGGTCGTGGAGGAGGTTGACCTCGTCCACGTACAGGATCCCGCGGTGCGCGTCGGCGAGCAGGCCGGGCTCGAAGGCCTTCACGCCCTCCGAGAGGGCGCGTTCGATGTCGAGGGCGCCGACCAGGCGGTCCTCGGAGGCGCCGACGGGCAGTTCCACCATGCGGGCGGGCCGCGCGGAGGCCGGGCCGGGCTCGTGCGGGCCGTCGGGGCAGACCGGGTCCGGGGCGGCGGGCGCACAGCTGAACCGGCAGCCGGGCACGACGTCCACCTGCGGGAGCAGGGCGGAGAGCGCCCGGACGGCGGTGGACTTGGCCGTCCCCTTCTCGCCGCGCACGAGCACCCCGCCGACCGAGGGGCTGACCGCGTTGAGCAGCAGCGCGAGACGCAGGTCGGTCTGGCCGACCAGTGCGGTGAACGGGTAGGGCGTGCTCATGCGGTGGCCCCTCCTTCTGCGTGGGTACGGGTACGGGTGCGCGGGCGGGCGGCGTGCGGCGGCTCGGGTGTTGCCGCTGCGCGGGGCCGTGTCCCCGACCCGCCCTTCCGCCGTTCCCCGGGGCTCCGCCCCGGACCCTGCGCCTCAAACGCCGGCGGGGCTGTATGGAGCCCGTCCGGCGTCTGAGGACCGGGTCCGGGCAGCGCCCGGCGAACGGCGGAAGGGTGGGTAGGGGACGGCCCCCGCAGGGACCGGCCCGCCGTCACGGCGCGCCCGGGGGGAGGAACGGGAGACCCGCCGGGGCTCCCTTCTCGATCAGGCGGAGCAGGGCGCCGGTGTCCGCGTGCTCCTCGATCAGATCGCCCAGCAGGTCCAGCTGTTCCTCCCGCAGGGAGCCGAAGGACGTGTCCGGGGCCGGGACGAACCGCCGGCCGGCGGCCGAGGCGACCTCGCGCAGGAACGCCCTCCGGAAGCCGTCGGACTCCAGCGAGCCGTGCCAGTGCGTGCCCCAGACCTCCCCGACGCGGCACCCGTCGAGGAAGGGCGTCCCGCCCAGGACCTCGGCCACCCCGTGGTGGATCTCGTAGCCCTCGACCGGCTCGCCGAGGGCCGAACCCACCGGCCGCGCCAGCGTCTTCTCCCGTGCGAAGCGGACCCGGACCGGCAGCAGGCCGAGGCCCTCGACGGAACCGGCCTTCGACTCGACCTCGTCCTCGATCCGTTCGCCGAGCACCTGGAAGCCGCCGCAGATCCCCAGGACCGGGCGGCCCTCCGCCGCCCGCCGGCCCAGCGCGTCCGCGAGCCCGCGCTCGCGCAGCCAGGCGAGGGCCTTCACCGTGCCGCGGGTCCCCGGTACGACGACCAGGTCCGCGTCGACGAGCTCCTCGGCCCGGTCCACGAACCGCACCACCACCCCCGGCTCCGCCGCGAGCGCGTCGACGTCCGTGAAGTTCGACATCAGCGGAACCGCGCAGACCGCGACCCGCAGCACGTCCTCGCCCACGGGCGGGGCGACCACGGATTCCCGTACCGCACCCCGCAGGGAGACCCGCAGGCCGTCCTCCTCGTCGATGCCCAGCCCGTGCTGGAAGGGGAGTACCCCGTACGTCGCACGGCCCGTCAGACCGCGCAGCATCTCCATACCGGGCTCCAGCAGGGTGACGTCCCCGCGGAACTTGTTGACGAGGTACCCCGCGATCAGCGACTGGTCCTCGGGGGAGAGCAGCGCCGTGGTACCGAAGAAGGAGGCGAAGACCCCGCCCCGGTCGATGTCGCCGACCACGACCACCGGGAACCGCGCGGCCCGCGCGATGCCCATGTTCACGATGTCGGTGCGCCGCAGGTTGATCTCGGCCGGACTGCCCGCCCCCTCGCAGATCACGGCGTCATACGTGCCCCGCAACTGCTCCAGGCAGTCCGTGACGATGCCGAGCAACTGCTCCTGCCTGCCCCCGTGGTAGCCGCGCGCGCTCATCTCGCCCACCGGCTTGCCCAGCAGCACCACCTGGCTGCTGCGGTCGCTTCCGGGCTTGAGCAGCACCGGGTTCATCAGCGCGGTCGGCTCCACGCGCGCGGCCTGCGCCTGCATGGCCTGCGCCCGCCCGATCTCGGCGCCCTCCCGGGTCACGAAGGAGTTCAGCGACATGTTCTGCGCCTTGAACGGGGCCACCTTCACCCCGCTGCGCGCGAGCCACCGGCAGATGCCCGCCGTGACCACGCTCTTGCCCGCGTCCGATGTCGTACCGGCGACGAGGAGCCCCCCGCCGCGCTGCGCGCCGCTCATGCGCGTCCCTTCCTCGTGCGACTCGTGCGACTCGTGCGAATCGTCCGGCCCAGCAGACCCGTCGGGCCGGTTCGGCTCGTCCGGGAGAGCAGCGTCCGTGCGGCCACACAGGCCCCCAGCGCCACCCACGTCACCTGCCGCGACAGCCGTACGGCCCGTTCGATGTCCGCGACCTCCACCGGCCGTCCCGCCCCGCCGTTCAGCACGGCCCGGTGCTCGACCCGTCCCCCGTACGCCAGGGTCCCGCCCAGGCGTACGCCGAGCGCCCCGGCGAAGGAGGACTCCACCGGTCCCGCGTTCGGGCTCGGGTGCGCGGCGGCGTCGGCGCGCCAGGCGCGTACGGCTCCCCGCCGGTCGGGGCCGGCCAGTACGGCGGCCAGCGCCGTCAGCCGGGCGCCCGGCCAGCCCGCGACGTCGTCGAGCCGGGCCGAGGCCCAGCCGTAGCGCAGGTGGCGGGGCGACTTGTGGCCGACCATCGCGTCCAGGGTGTTCACGGCGCGGAAGGCCAGCAGCCCGGGGACGCCGGCGACGGCCCCCCAGACCAGGGCCCCGACCACGGCGTCGGAGGTGTTCTCGGCGACCGACTCCACGACGGCGCGGGCCATTTGCTGCTCGTCCAGGGCCTGCGGGTCGCGCCCGCACAGGTGCGGCAGCCGGGCGCGGGCCGCCTCGGCATCCCCGGCGGCCAGTGCCCCGCCGATGGCGCGGGCCTCGCGGCCCAGCGAGGTGCCGCCCACGACGGCCCAGGTGGCCGCGGCGGTCAGGGCGATGCGGGCCACCGCGGGCCGGGAGCGCACGGCGCGGGCGCCGAGCACGCCGACGGCGGCGGCGCCCCCGGCGCACACGAGGGTGTGAAGGGCGCCCCGGGCGCGGTCGTCGCGCCACAGGGCGCGTTCGACGGCGGCGGCGGTTCGTCCGAAGGCGGCCACGGGGTGCCCGCGGCGAGGATCCCCGAGGATCCGGTCGCCGATCAGGCCGGCCGTGGCGCCGTACGCGAAGACGCGATCGGCACGCATGGTGGCAGGTAGGTCCTCACTCAGGGTCCGCGCCCTGGTTCGACGTGTCCGGCGACGAGAGTTCCTGGCTCCCGGTCGCACTCGGCTCGAGTGCTCCGGTGACAGTGGCGGGACCGCGCCGGATTCGCACCGGACTTCCTCTCCATGCCGCCGTATTGGCTCGGGCAGTCCACCACGCAGCGCGAAGGCCCGTCAACTTGCAGTTGACCTGCGCCGGGGTGGTCGGGGAGCAGCGGTCCCGGACGCACGAAAGGCTCCCCCCGGGACGAACCCGGAGGGAGCCTTCACCCGTGGTGCCCGCGCGGGCCCCTAGGAGACGATCAGGTAGATCCCGTAGGCCACGGCCGCCGCGCAGAGCGCGAAGCAGGCGTACGCGCCGCTGCGGGCCAGGGTGGCGGCGCCGCCCTGCTCGGTGGCGGCCTCGTGCTTGGAGAGCCCGATCAGACCCAGGGTGAACAGGGTCACGAGCGCGACGGTGGCGGAGAGGCTGACACCGAAGACGGAGCCGAGTGCTTCCCAGTCGATCTTCATACCGCTGATTCCTCTGTCGTTCTCGGGGTCAGACCGCTGCGGCCGGAGCCGCGGCTGCCGGGGTCGCGGCCGGGATGGTGGCCTTGAAGTCCTCGTCCGTCACCGCGGCGGTGCTGCCGGCGGCGGCGACGGTCGGCGGGACGGTGACGGCCGCGATGGCGGTGGTGACGACACCCGGCTCCTCGGCGTCGGCCGACGGGACCGCGTTCACGTTGGTGTGGTCCACGACCTGGCGGCGCGAGATGAACCAGATCGCGAGGCAGGAGGCGGCCAGGAAGACCGCGACGGCGGCGACGCCGACGTCACCGGTGCGCATGACCAGCTCGGCGCCCGCGGAGACCAGGGCGGCGGCCGGCAGGGTCAGGCCCCAGGCCATGAACATGCGGGAGGCGGTGGACCAGCGGACCACACCGCCCCTGCGGCCCAGGCCCGAACCCATGACGGCGCCGGAGCACGCGTGGGTGGTGGAGAGGGAGAAGCCGAGGGAGGAGGAGGCCAGGATGACGCTGGCGGCCGAGGTCTGGGCGGCGAAGCCCTGCTGCGGCTGCAGGTCGGTCAGGCCGCTGCCCATGGTGCGGATGATGCGCCAGCCGCCCAGGTAGGTCCCCATCGCGATGGCCATGCCGGCGGAGACGATGACCCAGACCGGCGGGTTGGAGCCGGCCGGCAGGGCGTTCCCGGCGATGAGCGCCAGGGTGATGATGCCCATCGTCTTCTGCGCGTCGTTGGTGCCGTGCGCGAGCGAGACCAGACCGGCGGAGGCGATCTGCCCGGCGCGGTAGCCCTTGGCCGACGTCTTGTCGCCCATGCCCTTGCCGACCTTGTACGTGACCTTCGTGGCCAGGTACGCGGCGGCGCCGGCGACCAGCGGCGCGGCGACCGCGGGGATCAGCACCTTGGTGACGACGACGCTGCCGTTGACCGCGCCCATGCCGGCGGAGGCGACCGCGGCACCGATGAGGCCGCCCATCAGGGCGTGGGACGAGCTGGAGGGCAGTCCGACCAGCCAGGTGACGAGGTTCCAGAGGATGGCGCCGACCAGGGCGGCGAAGATGACCTCCGGCTGGATGCCTTCCTCGTTGACCAGGCCCTTGGAGATCGTCTTGGCGACCTCCACGGACATGAAAGCGCCGACGAGGTTCAGTACGGCGGACATCGCCACCGCAGTCTTGGGCTTGAGGGCGCCGGTCGAGATGGTGGTGGCCATCGCGTTGGCCGTGTCGTGAAAACCGTTCGTGAAGTCGAACACGAGAGCGGTGATGATCACGATCCCGAGGAGAAGCGTTATGTGCTCCATTTACCCAGGCTTCTGTTTGACGTCAGTGGTTCGTGGACCGTAGGCAATCTGAGTGAACGGAAGGTGAACTGGCGGCGATCGTGTGGTGTATCGCCCCGGGACCGGATCGGGACCTTCGTCCCGATATCGGAATGGTTCCCTCCATCGGTGCACGTCACGACCGCGCGGCGGCCCCGCGAGGGGCGGGACCTCCGGCTCGCCGATCCGGACGGAAAGTTTCCGGAGGAGACCCAGATCACCTCGCCGAGGGCCCTTCCGGGCCCCCTCGCCAGACGCCGGAGCCGCGGTCCGGAGCGAGCGCCTCCGGTGGCCCCCCGCCGCATCCGCCTCGACACTGGAGCCGTGCGTACCGCCACAGCGACGGCAGCGGCCGTCACCACGACCCTCCTGGGCGCCGGCGCGGCCGTCACCGCCGCCGCCCTGGCCGGCCGCCGTGCCGCCGACGCGGCCCTGCGGACCGAGCCGGGGCGCCCGCTCCCGGGCAGCCCGCGGCTCACCGTCCACTCCGCCGCGGCCGGCGGGGTCGAGCTGACGCGCTCACTGGCCTCCCTGCGCCCCGGTACGTACGGGCTGACCGCGCCCGGGGTGCACGCCGTGGTCGGGTCCGTCCTCCCCGAGGCCCCGTCCGGCCCCGACACCGTGGTGCGCCGGCTCCTCGCCGTCACCCACGGCCGCCTCGACCCCGGCACCCGCGTCGCCCTCACCCCCCAGGTCCACCTGGGCAACCCGGGCACGGCCCTCGGACTGGACCACGCCGACGTGGACGTCCCCGGCGAGCTCGGCGCGCTGCCCGCCTGGTTCGTGCCCGCCGCCCGCGACACCTGGGTGATCACCGTCCACGGGCTCGGCGCCACCCGCGAGCACCCGATGGTGGTGATGCCCTTCCTGCACCGCCAGCGGCTGCCCGTCCTGGACCTCGCCTACCGGGGAGACCTCGGCGCCCCCGCCCCGCCGGACGGACTCGGCCACCTCGGCGCCTCCGAATGGCGCGATCTCGACGCCGCCATCCGCTACGCCCTGCGCTACGGCGCCCGCCGGATCGTCGTGCACGGCTGGTCCACCGGCGCCACCATGGCCCTGCACGCCGTCGAGCGCTCGGCGCTGGCCGACCGGATCTGCGGACTGGTGCTGGACTCGCCCGTCCTGGACTGGCAGGCCACCCTGCGCGCCCTCGTCGCGGCGCGCCGCACCCCGGGCCCGCTGCTGTCCCTCGCGGTCAAGGCCGCCGAGGGCCGGGCGGGCCTGCGCGCGGACCACCCGGCGCCGGGATCGGATCCCGGCGCCCTGCGGATCCCCGTCCTGATCTTCCACGGCCCCGACGACACCCTCGCCCCCTGGGAGCCCTCGCGCCGGCTCGCCGCCGCCCGGCCCGGCCTCGTCACCCTGCGGACCGTCCCCCAGGCCGGGCACGGGGCGATGTGGAACGCCGATCCGGCGGGATACGAGGAGGCGCTGCGCCGCTTCCTGACCCCTCTTATGTAGCGGGCCGTCCGCTCGCGCGGAGCGGGCCGTCCGGAGGGCCGCGGGGTCCGCCGTCCGGCGGCCTGTCCGAAGAACGTGGTGCGCACGGGGCACGGATGGCGAATTGCCCTGATCTGTCTCATCGGTCGTCTGTGGCAATGGCCGGTTCCGTTTGGGCTTTCGGCCGGTGACGGGCGAGACTGCTCACGTGACGTCCCGAAAGCCTGATGAGCAGTTGGCTCGCGACTCCAGACTCCGACTCGTCTACCCGAAAACCGTGGGTGCGGCCCGCACGTCGGTGACCGACCGGCGAACCCGGACCGCACCCAGGCCACCGGCGGGTACCCCCGCCCCGGCCGACCTCGCGAACAGGGCCCGCGCCTCGCTCGCCGATGCCGTACGCCTCGCCCGCTGGGCCGAGGCCCACCTCGGCGCGGGGGACGGCGGCAGGCCTGCCCCGGCGGGCGCCCTGCCCGCCGCCGACGTCGAACGCGCCGCCGCGCAGCTGCGCCTGACGCCCGGCCAGATCCGGGTCGGCTGGGACCGCTCCCGGCTCGCGGGCCTGGTGGAGGTGCACGGGGGCCAGGCCCGGCCCGGCTGGCGCCTGCGCGCCTGGGACCGGGACGACACCGCCGTACTGCGCGGCTGGGTCGCCCTCTTCGACGCCTGGTCGCTGGTCCACCCCGCCCCCGCCGACATCGCCCCCGCGGCCGTCGCCGAGGTCGTCGAGGCCATGCCCCAACTCCTGTCCCTGCTCCAGCTCTCCGCCGGTCCCGTGACCGTCCCGGATCTGCTGGACCTGCTCGGGCAGCGCGTCGAGGAACTGCGCGACGAGCGGTGCGAGGTCCCCTACGAGACCACCGCGCAGGCGGCCGGCCCCGTACGGGACCACGCCGGCCGCGCGGACGCCGGACCGGCGGACGTCCCGGCGGCCGCTCCGGCCCCGCCCGCGGCCCCCGTACCGCTCGCCCGGCTGCTGCGCTGGGCGCTCGGCGGGCTCGCCGCCGTCGACGCGGTCACCCTCGGCCCCGCCCGGGCCGCCCTGACCCCGCTCGGGAGCTGGGCCGTCTGGGTCAAGCTGGAGCAGATCTGCGTGGCCGCGCAGAGCCCGGCCGGGAACATCGAACAGTCCGCGGCCGCGATGCTGCGCGGCTGCGCCCGGCTCACCCCGGGCCCGGCCCGCGCCGAGTACCAGGCCTGGCTCGCCGCCCGGCCGGTCGGCCACGCCGTCTCCGAGCTGCTGAACGCGGCCCGCGGCGAGGACGCGCTGCTGCGCGGGCTCGCCTTCGAGGCGCTGCGCGTGGTCGGCGCCCCCGCCGAGCCCGAGGTCCGCGCGGCCACCCGCGAGGCCACGCTGCGCCCCTACGCCCTGCTCTGGCTCGCCGTGCACGACGGGGTCGACCCCGACGAGGCGCAGGACGTGCTCACCGCCGAGGAGCAGACCTGGCTGTGGGTGGACACGGCGGCCGCCATCGCCGACCACGGCGAAGCCGAACTGCTGGCCCGCCACCTGGACTCGGCCGTGCGCACCACGGTCCCGCGGCTGCTGGACGAGGTCCGCGCGGTCGGCCATCCCCGCACGGTGCAGGTCCTGGTCGCGCTGGCCGCCGCCCACCCGGACCCGGCCCTGGCCAAGGCGGTCCGCCGGGCCGCCTTCCAGGTCCACACCGGCGGCGCGTAACGCCCGGGGCGGGGGGCCGCGAGGTCCACCGGCGCACGCGCCGCGGGGTCAGCCCTGCGGCGCGTACGTCCCGAAGCTCCAGACGTTGCCCTCGGCGTCGCGGGCCATGTAGTCCCGCGAGCCGTAGTCCTGGTCGGTGGGCTCCATCAGGATCTCCACGCCGTGCTCGACGGACCGGCGGTGATGGGCGTCCACGTCGTCGACGACCACGTAGACCCCGGCCGGGCCCGCCGCGGCCATGGCCTGGTCGAAGACCCCGCCGCGGCCCTTGCTGCCGAGCATCACCACGCCGTTCCCGTAGGACAGCTCCGCGTGCATCACGGAGCCGTCCTCCCCTTCGTAGGCCGCGACCTGGGTGAAGCCGAACGCGTCCTGGAGCTGCCGCATCGCGGCCTTGGCGTCGGCGTAGAGCAGTGTCGGACAAATGGACGGAACGCCAGCCATGACGATCACTCCCTCGTGTACCCCGTGTGGACGGTGACCCGGATCACAGCATGGCAGGAGCTCGGGGAAGTCAGCGGAAGGTGTTGCACTGGGCCATGTCGCCGGTGCGGTAGCCCTGGTAGAACCACTGCTGGCGCTGCTCGGCCGAGCCGTGGGTCCAGGACTCCGGGGTCACCCGGCCCTGGAACTTCTCCTGGATCCGGTCGTCGCCGACCGCGGCCGCCGCGTCCAGGCCGTCCCTGATGTCCTGGTCGGTCAGGTTGGTGATCAGCGGCCTGCCCGTGGTCTCGTCCGGGGTCTTCGTCGCGTGGTGCGCCCACACCCCGGCGTAGCAGTCGGCCTGCAGCTCGACCCGTACCGCGTTGCTGTTCGCGCCCTGCCGCCCGTCCTGGGCCTTCTGCAGGGTGCCCATCAGGTTTTGGATGTGGTGCCCGTACTCGTGCGCGACCACGTAGGCCTGGGCGAAGGGGCCGCCGGTCGCGCCGAACTTGCCGCGCAGCTCGTCGAAGAAGCCGAGGTCCAGGTAGACCTGCCGGTCGCCGGGGCAGTAGAACGGGCCGACCGCCGAGGTGGCCGACCCGCAGGCGGTGTTCACCCTCCCGGTGAAGAACACCGTCTGCGCGGGGGAGTACCGGCCCCCGCGCCGGGTGAACTCCTGCTTCCAGAAGTCCTGGGTGCTGTTGGTCACCGCGACCAGCCGGCAGTCCTCCCGGGCGTTCGCGTCGCGTCCGGTCTTGCAGGCCTGCTGCACCTGAGCGGCGGAGGAGGAGGTCGCGGCCGGGTCCGGACCGTCGTCGGACAGGCCCAGCTGATCCGGGCCCACTCCGAAGAGCAGACCCATGACGAGCGCGATGAGACCCACGATGCCGCCGCCGATGGTCGCCTTCCCGCCCGGGACGCGGCTGCCGCGCACGTCCTTGACCTCGGACGTGTCCAGACCGGCGTCGTCGTCGAACTGCATCCCGCACCGCCCTCCATCCGCGCAGCCACGGGGTCTTGTCCGCCCCTGCGGTGAGTATCAACCCGTTCATCCTCATACGCCCCTCGGCCGCCGGGCGTCCCCGCTGGGCCGAACGGGTGGTACGAAACAGGGGCCGCACCCCGTCCCGCCCGGGGCGGGCGGGCCCGAAAGTAGTTGCGTATCCCCGGTAGAATGACTCCCATGGCACATCTCCTCGCGGATTAGCGGCGTCGAAGCATCGCGTCCTGCCCCCCTTCCGCCGTACCCACCGCTCTGGAGCATTTCCGTGATCACCGCCACCGGCATCGAGCTGCGCGCCGGCGCCCGCATCCTCATCGAGAACGCGTCCTTCCGTATCGCCAAGGGCGACCGCATCGGTCTCGTCGGGCGCAACGGTGCCGGCAAGACCACCCTCACCAAGTGCCTCGCGGGCGAGGGGACCCCGGCCGGCGGAAGCATCGCCCGCTCGGGAGAGGTCGGCTACCTCCCGCAGGACCCCCGCACCGGCGACCTCGACGTCCTGGCCAGCGACCGGATCCTCTCCGCGCGAGGCCTCGACGTCCTGCTCAAGAAGATGCGGATGAACGAGGAGCGCATCTCCACCGGCTCCGGCGCCACCCGCGAGAAGGCCATGCGCCAGTACGAGCGCCAGGAGACCGAGTTCCTCACCAAGGGCGGGTACGCCGCCGAGTCGGAGGCCGCGACCATCTCGGCCGCCCTCGGCCTGCCCGACCGGGTCCTCGGCCAGCCGCTGCACACCCTCTCCGGCGGCCAGCGCCGCCGCGTCGAGCTCGCCCGGATCCTCTTCTCGGACGCCGACACGCTCCTCCTCGACGAACCGACCAACCACCTCGACGCCGACTCGATCGTGTGGCTGCGCGACTACCTGAAGAACTACCGCGGCGGGTTCATCGTGATCTCCCACGACGTGGACCTGGTCGAGACCGTCGTCAACAAGGTGTTCTACCTGGACGCCAACCGCGCCCAGATCGACGTCTACAACATGGGCTGGAAGCTCTACCAGCAGCAGCGCGAGGCCGACGAGAAGCGCCGCAAGCGCGAGCGCCAGAACGCCGAGAAGAAGGCCGCGGCGCTGAACTCGCAGGCCGACAAGATGCGCGCCAAGGCCACCAAGACGGTCGCCGCGCAGAACATGGCCAAGCGCGCCGAGCGCCTGCTCTCCGGCCTGGAGGCCGTCCGCGTCTCCGACAAGGTCGCCAAGCTGCGCTTCCCGGACCCTGCGCCCTGCGGCAAGACCCCGCTGACCGCCGAGGGCCTGTCGAAGTCGTACGGCTCGCTGGAGATCTTCACCGACGTCGACCTGGCCATCGACAAGGGCTCCCGCGTGGTCATCCTCGGCCTCAACGGCGCCGGCAAGACCACGCTGCTGCGCCTGCTCTCGGGCACCGAGAAGCCGGACACCGGCACGGTCGTCCCCGGTCACGGCCTCAAGCTCGGCTACTACGCCCAGGAGCACGAGACCCTGGACCCGGAGCGCAGCGTCCTGGAGAACATGCGCTCCTCGGCGCCGGACCTGGACCTGGTCGCCGTGCGCAAGACGCTCGGCTCGTTCCTCTTCTCCGGCGACGACGTGGACAAGCCCGCGGGCGTCCTGTCCGGCGGCGAGAAGACCCGTCTGGCCCTGGCCACGCTGGTCGTCTCCTCCGCGAACGTGCTGCTGCTCGACGAGCCCACCAACAACCTCGACCCGGCCAGCCGCGAGGAGATCCTCGGCGCGCTGCGCACCTACAAGGGCGCCGTCATCCTCGTGACGCACGACGAGGGCGCCGTGGAGGCGCTGGAGCCGGAGCGGATCATCCTGCTCCCGGACGGCGTCGAGGACCTCTGGGGCCCGGACTACCGGGACCTCGTGTCGCTCGCCTGATCCGCTTCCGCGGGTTGATCCAGTTGCTTATGGATCATTCGGCTCAGGTGTGATCCATCATCTGAGTGAGACGGTCTCATACCGGTTCCGCATGCGAGGACGTCCCCGGCCGCATCCGTACGGATGCGCGACCGGGGTTCTTCGTCTCCCGACCCTGCCTCTGACCTGGTGATTCGCCCCGGGCACGAGGGAATGTGACGGAGGTCATGCACCGGAAGAGGAGATTCCGTTCTGCTCGGGTGTCCACCCCGCGGGAAATGCCGTCGTACGGACCTTGCTGAATGGGTGGCCAGGAAGCCGGGGAGGGGTGATCATGAGAAGTCCAGAGCGCACTTCCCATAGAGGAGGCACGGGTGGCCGAAACTCTGAAGAAGGGCAGCCGGGTAACCGGCGCCGCGCGTGACAAGCTCGCGGCAGACCTGAAGAAGAAATACGACTCCGGTGCGAGTATCCGGGCGCTGGCCGAAGAGACCGGCCGGTCCTACGGATTCGTCCACCGGATGCTCAGCGAGTCCGGAGTCACGCTGCGAGGTCGCGGTGGCGCGACGCGCGGCAAGAAGGCGGCTACGGCCTGACCGACGGTTCCCCCGTGGATCCAGCGGTCGTTCCGTACTGGGCTTCACCGGTTCCCGTTCCCCCAGTGGTCCGGGTTCCACTTGCGGTTCCGTTTCACTTGCAGTGAGGTTCCACCGCCTTCGGTGACCCCCGGTCGGTTCCATGGCCGGCCGGGTGGTTACTGTGCAGTCACTTAGGCCGACATTGCGGCCGACCGACCGCACAGCCCACCGGAGGCACCCAGATGGCTCTGCTCGACAAGGACGGCGTACGGCTCACCGTCGACGACACGCTCGCCACGGTGACACTGACCAATCCGGCCAAGCGAAACGCTCAGTCCCCCGCGCTCTGGCGGGCGTTGACGGAGGCCGGACGGTCGTTGCCGGGCACCGTCCGGGTCGTCGTGCTGCGCGGCGAAGGGAAGTCCTTCTCCGCAGGGCTCGACCGGCAGGCATTCACCCCCGAAGGCTTCGAGGGCGAGCCGTCGTTCATCGACCTGGCGCGCGGTTCGGACGAACTGCTCGACTCCACCATCGCCGAGTACCAGGAAGCGTTCACCTGGTGGCGGCGCAACGACATCATCTCCGTGGCCGCCGTACAGGGGCACGCGATCGGTGCCGGTTTCCAGCTTGCCCTCGCGTGCGATCTGCGCGTCGTCGCGGACGACGTGCAGTTCGCCATGCGCGAGACCAGCCTGGGCCTGGTCCCGGACCTCACCGGCACCCAGCCGCTGACGACGCTGGTCGGCTACGCCCGCGCGCTCGAAATCTGCGCGACGGGCCGCTTCGTCCACGCGGAAGAGGCGGAGCGGGTCGGCCTCGCGAACCTCGTCGTCCCGGCGGACGAGCTCGACGCGGCGGTGAAGGACCTCGCCACGGCCCTGCTGGCTCCGCCGCGGGACGCGGTGATCGAAACCAAGGCCCTGCTCCGTGCGGCGGGGTCGCGGACCTACGACGAGCAGCGCGCGGCCGAGCGCGCCGCCCAGGCCCGCCGCCTGCGCGACCTCGCGGGCCTCTCCGACTGACGCCGTCCCCGGCCGCCCCCTGCTCTGCGCCGCCCCGGCTCCCGCCCCGGCGCACGGTGGCGCCGGGGCGTGCGCGGCGCGATCCGCGCGGTGGGGCGGGCCGGTCCGGTCCTGGCCCGGGCCCGGACCTCGGTGGGCCTGCCCGTCCTTCCGGCGGAGGCCCGGCTCCGCGTCACCCCCCGCCGGGCGCGGCGGGTGACGTAGGAGCCGGCGCCCGCCCGCGTCAGAAGCCGTGGCGGGAGCCGCCGTCGACCGGGAGCATGACACCGGTCAGGTACGAGGCGGCCGGAGACAGCAGGAAGGCGGCCGAGCGGCCGAACTCCTCCGGGGTGCCGTAGCGCCGCAGCGGGATCCCGGACTCGTTGCGGGACCGGGCGGCGGCCACGTCCCCGGACAGCGCGTCGAGCTCGCGCACCCGGTCGGTGTCGATGCGGGCGGGCAGCAGGCCGACCACGCGGATGCCGCGCGGGCCCAGTTCCACGGAGAGGGACTTCGCGAAGCCGGCCAGGCCCGGCCGCAGCCCGTTGGAGATGGTGAGGCCCGGGATGGGCTCGTGGACCGATCCCGACAGGACGAAGCCGATGACACCGCCCTCGCCCAGCTCCGCCGCGGCCGCCCGCGCGAGGCGGACCGCGCCGAGGAAGACCGACTCGAAGGCCGCGGTCCACTGCGCGTCGGTGTTGTCCACCGCCGAACCGGGCGCCGGGCCGCCGACGCTGATGAGGATGCCGTCGAAGCGGCCGAAGCGCTCCCGGGCCGTCGCGACGAGGCGGGCGGCGGCCTGCGGGTCGGAGTTGTCGGCGGCCACGCCCACCGCGTTCGGGCCCAGCTCCGCCGCGGCGGACTCGGCGCGGGCCGCGTCCCGGCCGGTCAGCACCACCTTCGCGCCGTCGGCGGTCAGTTCGCGGGCGGAGGCGTGGCCGAGGCCCCTGGTGGCGCCGGTGACGACGTAGACGCGGTCCTTCAGTCCAAGATCCATGCCGACACGCTACGCCGTCGGTACGGACTCCCGCTCGGCGGCCGCGGCGGCGGCCGCCGCCGCCTCCTGGCGGTCGCGCTTCTCGCGTCGCACGAGGACGATCCAGCCCACCGGCACCGCGAAGGTGAAGAGCCACCACTGCACGGCGTACGCCATGTGCGGGCCGATCGAGTCGTGGTCGGGCTCGGCGACCACCTCGGGCTTCCCGTCCGCCGGTACGGGGGAAGTGAGTTCGAGGTACCCGCCGAGGACGGGCCGGCCCAGGTACTGCGCCTGCCGCGCGCTGTTGATCAGCATCACCTGGCGGTCGGGGAGGCCCTTGCGGTCCTTGATCCCGCTGCCGCCGCTCGTCTCGTCGGCCTTCAGCCGCCCGGTCACCGTCACCTCGCCGGTCGGCGCGGCCGGGACCGCCGGGTAGGCGCGCGGGTCGTCGCCGCCCGGGACCCAGCCGCGGTTGACGAGCACCACCCGGCCGTCGGCCAGCACCAGCGGGGTCAGGACGTGGACGCCGACCTTGTCGTCGGTCGCGGTGCGCATGCGGACGACGACCTCGTGCGCGGAGTCGTACGTGCCGGTGGCGGTCACGGCGCGCCAGAAATCGGCGCGCGGGACGACGTGGCCGGGGGAGGTGATCTCGGTCATCGGTACGGGCTTCGCGCGCAGGTTCGCCGCGATCAGCTCGTTCTGCGCGACCCGGTGTTCATGGCGGTGGAACTGCCAGAACCCCAGCTTGATCATCGCGGGGACGAGGGCGAGGCCGATGAGGGTGAGGCACACCCACTGCCGGGTCAGCACAAAGCGGTACACGCCCACGACGGTACCCCCAGCGGCGAGGACCCCGGCGGCCGGGTGGCCGTCCGGGGTCGCGGCGGACAGGGGGGAGGGAACGAGGGAGGAGAGGAGGGGAAGGAGGGGGAAGGTGAGGGAGGGACGACGGGGCCGCGGGGGCGACGGACGGGCGCGGCCCGCCGCCGCGGGCCGCGGGCGTGGTCAGACCCGGTCGGTGATGCCCACCTTCCCCTCGGCGCGGGCGCAGTGCGCTCCGCAGAACCACTGGCCTTCCACCTCGACGCCCTGCCCGATGATCTGGACCCGGCAGTGCTCACAGATGGGCGCCATGCGGTGAATGGCGCAGGAGAAGCAGTCGAAGACGTGCACCGCTCCTTGTGCATGAACCTCGAAGGACATGCCGTAATCGTTTCCGCAGACTTCGCAACGTGCCATGGGCCACAGGGTGCGACCGGACCGGCGGGCCGGGAAAGGGGGCGCCGGGCGAGTCGCCCGACGCTCACCCGTCTGCCGCAGCCACGTCCCGCAGGAGCTGGGTGAAGGCCGCCTCGTCGACGACGGGTGTCCCGAAGGCCTTCGCCTTGACCGTCTTGGAGGTCGCCGAGTCCGGATCGTTCGTCACGAGCAGGCTGGTGAGCCGGGACAGGCTGGTGGCGATGTGCAGACCCGCCTCGACCGCGCGGTCCTCCAGCAGCTCACGGTCCACCGAGGTGTCGCCGGAGAAGGCGATCCGCATGCCCTGCTTGAGGGGCGCGCCGTCCGTGTACCGGCCCGGGTTCGGGTGCGGGCACGGCGGACGCTTGCGCGAGGGCCGCCACCCCGTTCCTCCGCCGGAGCCGCCGTACGAGGACTGGTACCCGACGCGCGGGGTGACGGGGGAGTCCGACCATTCCGTCAGCGCGCGGCATTCCAGCAGGGGCAGCCGTACGTTGTCCCGCGCGGCCGCGTGCAGGGAGGGGCGGAAGGCCTCCGCGAGGACGCGGGCGTCGTCGAGGGCGTGGTGGGCGCGCTGCTGGACCACGCCGAAGTGCGCGGCGAGCGACTCCAGCTTGTGGTTGGGCAGCGGGAGGTTCAGTTCCTTCGACAGGGCGATGGTGCACAGCCGCTGGCGGACCGGGGCGGTCGCGGCGGCCCGCGCGTATTCGCGGGCGATCATCTGCCAGTCGAAGATCGCGTTGTGCGCGACCAGTACGCGGTCGGCGAGCCGGCCGGCGAACTCCTCGGCGATGTCCTTGAAGAGCGGGGCGTCCTGGAGCATGTCGCTGGTCAGGCCGTGGATCCACACGGGTCCGGGGTCGCGGAGCGGGTTGACCAGCGTGTACCAGTGGTCCTCCACGTTGCCCTGGGCGTCGAGCCGGTAGACGGCGGCGGAGATTATCCGGTCGTCGCGAGCGAGCCCGGTGGTCTCCACGTCGACGACCGCGTACCCCTGTGGGTACGCGGTCGGCCACATCGCATCTGCGGTCGTACGGTCGGCGAGCATGGTCACAGAGGATATCGGGCCGCGCCGACACCCGTGTCCGGGATGACGGCTCCCCGTCGGCCGGCCCTCCTCGCGGTTGTGGGCCCAGGGCGGTGGGGGAGGCCTCCCGCGGCGGGCCGCGCGAGGAGCCGGGCGAGGAGCCGGGCGGCGGGCACGGCGGTCTACCGCGGCGGCCCGGCCGGTGCCAGCAGGGACGTGACCAGGGCCCGTACGGACAGCAGGAAGAGCCGCTCCGGGTCGGCCGGCCGGGCCAGCGCGCGGGCCAGCGGCGGATCGTGCGGGGCGTCGGCGGGGTCCCACAGCTCGCTCTCGGCGGGGGACTGGGCCGGGGAGCGTTCGCGATTGCGCTCGACCAGGACGAAGCCGATGATCTGGAACTGGATCGCGCGCACCGCGTCCGCGGCCCGTGATCCGCGCAGGCCGGCCGCGTGCACCTCGTGCACCAGGGCCTGTTGGGCGGGCAGGAACATCCGGTCGGTGAGGCCGCGCTCGTGCACCATCGCGATCAGGTGCGGGCGCTCGCGCAGTTCGAGGCGCAGGGTCCGGGCCACCGACAGGATCCGGTCGCCGGGGCTGCGGCCGGCCGGTCGGATCGCGCCCATGTCCTGCACGGTCCGCTCCACGAGGGCGTCGAGCAGGGATTCGCGGTTGCCGACGTGCCAGTAGATGGAGGTCACCGCCGTACCCAGTTCGGCGGCGAGCTTGCGCATGGTGAGGGCGGCCGGGCCGTGCTGTTTGACGAGCGAGGCGGCCGCGTCCAGCACCTCGGCACGGGTCAGCGTGGTTCTGGCCATGACAGCCGTCCTTCCCACTTCCTGTCGATCCGTCAGTTCCGTTGCGTGCAAGGGTCTTTACCCTTCATCGGTGTCGGTGTAACTGTGTTACAGAGCCTCCCGGCCACCGCTGGGAGGGGCCCGCGGAAGGGTGATGCGAGAGATGACACGCGTACGGTACGGAGCGCGAACCGAGGCGGAGATCGCGGCGTCGCGCGAGAAGAGTTCCAAGCTCCCCGACATCTGGTCCACCGGTGTGGTGGCCGTCTGGGAGAGCGACCCGGACGTGGTGGCGGCGGTCCTGCCGCCACCCCTGAAGCCCGCCGACCGGCCCCTGGTGCGGGCCAACATCAGCAAGGTGGACCTGCCCGGCTACCCGCTCGGCGCCGGCTCGGTGGCCGTCGCCGCCCAGCACGGCGGGGTCGAGGGCTGGTACCCGCTGGTCATGCCGATGACCCACGAGCGGGCCCTGGTCGGCGGCCGCGAGGTCTTCGGCGAGCCGAAGAAGCTCGGAGAGGTCACCGTGGAGCGCGACGGCCTCGTCGTCCGCGCCTCCCTGGCCCGGCACGGCATCGCCTTCGTGGAGGTGCGCGGGGCGGTGGACCGGGAGCTGCCGCTGCCCGAGCCCACCACCAAGACCGACTTCTACTTCAAGTTCCTCCCCGCGGTGGACGGCTCGGGCTTCGACTCCGACCCGGTGCTCGTGCACTGCACGCGCAACGAGAAGGTCCGCAAGCTGGAGCACATCACCGGCGACGTGGTGCTCCGGGAGTCGATGTTCGACCCGGTCGCGGACCTCCCCGTACGCCGCCTCGTCGAGCTCACCATCGGCGAGAAGACCACCGACCAGAAGGGCCGGGTCGTCGAACGCGTCAGCGCCCAGGCCCTGCTCCCGTACATCCACCAGCGCTACGACGACCCCCTGCAGATCCTGGACGCACCCCCGTCGGGAAGCACGGAAGGCAGCGTCTGACATGCGACTCGAACCAGGACAGGTGGCCGTGGTCACCGGAGCCGCCAGTGGCATCGGCCGGGCCATGGCCCGGCGCTTCGCCGCCGAGGGGCTGAAGGTCGTCCTCGCCGACGTGGAGGAAGGCGCCCTGCGCAAGGCGGCCGGTGAACTCGCCGCGGACGGCGCCGAGGTGCTCGCCGAGATCGTCGACGTCAGCGACCGCGACTCCGTGATCTCACTGGCCGACGCCGCCTACGGGGCCTTCGGCGCGGTGCACGTGCTCTGCAACAACGCCGGCGTGGGCTCCGGCGCCGAGGGCCGGATGTGGGAGCACGAGCCCAACGACTGGAAATGGGCCTTCTCCGTCAACGTCTGGGGCGTCTTCCACGGCATCCAGGCCTTCGTCCCGCGCATGATCGCGGCCGGCGCCCCCGGCCACATCGTCAACACCTCCTCCGGCGACGGCGGCATCGCCCCGCTGCCCACCGCCTCCGTGTACGCGGTCACCAAGGCGGCCGTGGTCACCATGACCGAATCGCTCTACGCCCACCTCAAGGCGGAGGGCGCGGCCGTCGGAGCCTCCGTCCTCTTCCCCGGACCGCACATGCTGCGCACCGGCCTGTGGGAGTCGCACCGCAACCGGCCCGACCGGTACGCGAAGGAACGCCCGCGCAAGAGCCCCTACCGCAGCCTCGACCAGTACGAGTCCGCCATGAGGCAGGCCGGCCACGAGGTCAGCTTCACCCCCGTCGAGGACGTCGCCGACCACGTCGTGGACGGCATCCGCGCCGACCGCTTCTGGATGCTCCCCGACAGCGAGCACAGCGACCGGCAGATCCGCGCCCGGTCGCGGTCGATGCTCGACCGCGCCAACCCCTCCTACCTGGAAAGCTTCATCCTCGACTGAGGAGCGTCGTCGTGAGTGCGTACGAAGACCCTTATCTGATCATCTCCTCCGACTGTCACGCGGGGCTGCCGACCGAGCAGTACCGCCCCTACCTGGACAGCGCGTTCCACGCTCCGTTCGACGAGTTCCTCGGGCAGCGCGACGCCCGCCGCGCCGAGGCCACCCGCCTGGGCGTGCGCAACGAGGCCTTCGCCGAGAAGTGGTTCCACGACCACGAGGAAGGCCTCAAGGGCGGCTGGGACGTCGCGCAGCGGCTGAAGGAACTCGACGGCGACGGCGTGGCCGCCGAGGTCGTCTTCCCCGACGCCGACGCCGTGGACAGCCAGACCGCCGCCCCCTTCGGGGTCGGCCTCGGACTCTCCGGCGACCAGGACCCCGAGCTCGGCATGGCCGGCGCGCAGGCGCACAACCGGTGGCTCGCCGAGTTCGTCTCCGAGAACCCCGAGCGGCACTGCGGGGTCGCCCTGCTTCCCATCACCGGCGAACCGGACAAGGTCGTCGCCGAGATCCACCGGGCCAAGGCGTCCGGGCTCGGCGCCCTGATGATCCCGGCCATGTGGGTGGACAAGGCGCCCTACCACGACCGGCGTTACGACCCGGTGTGGGCGGCGGCGGCCGAGACGCAGATGCCGATCGTCACCCACTCGGGATCCTCGCCGCGCCACGAGTACGGGGACCACCTGGGCATCTTCGTCTCCGAGGTCACCTGGTGGCCGGCCCGACCGCTGTGGTTCCTGCTCTGGTCCGGGGTCTTCGAGCGGCATCCGGGCCTGAGGTTCGGCGTCGCCGAGTCGGGCTGCTGGTGGCTGCCGAACCAGCTGTGGTTCATGGACCGGCTCTACCTCGGCGCGCACGGCGGCAAGAAGCTCTCGCCGTTCGAGGAGCTGAAGCGGCCGCCCAGCGAGTACCTGGACCGGCAGGTGTTCATCTGCGCCACCAACACCAAGCGGCGCGAGCTCGCCCAGCGCTACGAGATCGGCGTGGACAACATCCTGTGGGGCTCGGACTTCCCGCACCCCGAGGGGACGTGGCCGAGCACCCGCAACTGGCTGAAGAACACCTTCCACGACATCCCGGTCGACGAGACCCGCCGGATGCTGGGCCTGGCCGCGGCGGACGTCTTCGGCTTCGACACGGCGAAGCTCGCGCCGATCGCCCGCCGGATCGGACCCACCCCGGCCGAGCTGGGGCAGAGCGAGGACCAGGCGGCCGTCGAAGCCTCCTGGGCGCGCTCGCGCGACGTGGGCCGGCACTGGCTGACGGACAACGACTTCCCGGTGCTGGGGGTGAACCCGTGAGTTCGTCGAGTTCCGTGAGCGCCGCGGGTTCCGCGGGCTCCGAGGACCGCTACACGGTCATCTCCGCCGACTGCCACGCCGGCGCCGACCTGCTGGACTACAAGCCGTACCTGGAGAAGCGCCACCACGCGGACTTCGACGCCTGGGCCGCCACCTACGTGAACCCGTACGAGGACCTCCTCGCGGACACGGCGGACCGCAACTGGAACTCGCAGCGCCGCCTGACCGAGCTGGAAGCCGACGGGATCGTCGCGGAAGTCCTCTTCCCCAACACCATCCCGCCGTTCTTCCCCAAGGCCTCACTGATGGCCCAGCCCCCGACGGCGGCCGAGTACGAGATGCGCTGGGCCGGGCTCCAGGCCCACAACCGGTGGCTGGCGGACTTCTGCGCGGACGCGCCGGGCCGCCGGGCGGGCGTGGTCCAGATCCTGCTGAACGACGTGGACGCGGCGGTCGCGGAGATCCGCCGCACCCGCGAGGCGGGCCTGACCGGCGGCATCCTGCTGCCCGGCGTCCCGCCCGGCTCCACCGTTCCGGAGCTCTACTCGGCCTCATACGACCCGATCTGGGCGGTCTGCGACGAGCTGGACGTCCCGGTCAACCACCACGGAGGCTCGGCCTCGCCGCCGCTCGGCGACGAACCGGCGGCGCGGGCCGTCTTCATGGTGGAGACCACCTGGTTCTCCCACCGGGCCCTGTGGCACCTCATCTTCGGCGGGGCCTTCCGCCGCAACCCGGGGCTGAAGCTGGTCCTGACGGAGCAGGGATCCGGCTGGATCCCCGGCGTGGTCGAGATGCTGGACTACTACCACGGCCGCCTGGTCGCGGCCTCGGCCACCGCCGAGGCCAAGTTCGGGGCGGGCCTGGCGGAGTCCATGGGCAAGGGTCCGAGCGAGGTCTGGCGCGACAACTGCTTCGTGGGAGCGAGCTTCATGCGCCCCCACGAGGTCCCGCTGCGGGACCGGATCGGCCTCGACAAGATCATGTGGGGCAGCGACTACCCCCACGACGAGGGCACGACGCCCTACTCCCGCGAGGGCCTGCGCATCGCCTACGCGGGCCTGCCGCGCGAGGAGGTGGCCGCCATGGTCGGCGGCAACGCGGCCCGGGTGTACGGCTTCGACCTCGCCCTCCTCGACGCGGTGGCCGCCAAGCACGGTCCCCTCGTCTCGGAGATCGCGCAGCCCCTGACGGAGGTCCCGCCGGCCGCCACCAGCCCGGCCTTCGCCCGGGGCGGCTCGGTCCGGGTCTGGTGACGGTCTGAGACCCCGCCGGCGCGGCTCAGTCCCTGCGGACGAGCCGCTCCGGCGGGATCCGCTCCGCCCCGCTCACGTGCGTGCCCCCGCGCACCTCGATCACCAGCTGGTCCAGGCCGGCCAGCGGGGACAGGTCCACGGTCCCCAGGCATTCGCTCAGCACCAGCCGGCGCAGCTCCCGGAACTCGCGCAGCGGCTTCAGCGACCCCTCCAGGGCGCACCGGATCAGCACGAGCCGGGCGAGCCGCTCGTAGGGCAGCAGCGCCCCGGCCGACACCGGCGCCGCGTGCCGGATCTGCAGGCCGTCCAGGCCCCTGAGCGGCAGCGAACGCACCAGCTGCCGGTACTGGCCGCTCCCGGCCACCGTCAGCATCCGCACGTGCGGCCACCGTTCGATCCCGTCCAGGGTCATCCGCCGGGCGCCCTGCCACAGGTGCAGCTCGGTCAGCGAGTCCGCCGCCGGGACGTCCCCGATCCGCCGCTGCTCCGGCTCGAAGCCGATGACCAGGGAGCGCAGGCCCGCGACCCCCTCCAGCGGGGCCAGGGACAGGTAGTCGCGCAGGTAGCCGAAGGCGAGGCTGTCCACCCCCAGTTCGGCCACCACCTCGATCCCGGCCACCTTCGGGCAGTCCAGCACGCCCAGGTGCCGCAGCGAGGGGTGCCCGGCCAGCGGGGACAGATCGGCCAGCCGCGGATTGCGGTGCAGGATCAGCGACTCCAGGTCCCGGCGCCGCGCGATCTCCGGCGGGATCGGGCCGTCCCAGGTGACGTGCAGCCGGCGGACGTGCCGCAGCCGCTCCAGCGCCCGCATCTGGTCGCGCGTGCGCACGTGCAGGTGGGCCGCGCGCAGGGGGGTGCCCGCCAGCACCGTGTCCGCGTACACGTCCACGGGGAACCGCCCCCAGGCGTCGGACAGTTCGCGCGAGGCCTCGTAGCGGTCGTCCGCGCGGAAGCCCGCGATCACCTGGAGCGCCCGGTCGCCGCCGACCAGGGCCGCCGTACGGATCGTCGCGGCCGCCTCGCCCTCGGTGAGTCCGGCGGGCTCCGGCAGCAGCTCCAGTACCAGCTCGCCCGCCTTCGCCAGTTCCTCGGCCTGGCCCGGGGAGCGCGGGGGCAGCAGGCACGCCGTACGGGCCTTCACCTCGCGCCAGACCTCCGGGTCCAGTTCGGGCGCGTGCTCCAGACAGGCGGCCGCGAGCAGCACCAGCCGGCTGCGGTCGGGCTCGGACTGGTCGGCCCGGGCGAGCAGCTGGCGCAGCAGATAGGCGCGTTCGTCGGGCCGGGCGTGCCCCACCGCCATCCGGACCACGTTGTCCCAGGTGTCCTCGTGCGCGTTGCGCACCAGGACGCCGAAGTCCCGCGCCTCCACCGCCGCCTTGGCGCCGAGGTAGTCCTGGAAGGTGCGGTGGACGAAGTGGACCGATCCCGGGACCGGCTCCCGCAGCAGTCCGCTGCGGATCAGCAGGTGCCGGAACACCGTCTGGGGGTCGGTGCCCTGCGCCTTGACCTGCGGCATGGCGTCCAGCGATTCGGCGATCATCCCGATGGCCTCGTCGGCCGCCGCCTCCACCTGCCCGTTGCGGATCAGCCAGTACGCGAGCCGCTGGAGCAGCAGGGTCTGCTCGTCCCGGCTGAGGTAGACGCCCTCGACCCCGGAGATGTCCCGCTCGCTGTCACGGCGGATCAGGAGCATGTCCAGGGCGGCGTCGTAGAGCTCCTTGCGGGCCCGGGGCAGGTGCATCCGGCGGTCCCGGTTCAACGCGCACAGCAGGGCGCACATCAGCGGGTTCGTCGCGAGCCTGCCGAGGTCCCGGCGCGAGCCGACCGCGTCGAGGAGCGCCTTCTCGTACCGGTCCAGCAGGTCCCGCTCCCGAGCCCGCTCCGAGCCTTCGCCGCCCGCGCCGTCCGCACCGTCCCCGGCCCCGTCGTCCGCGCCGTCGGCGTCCGCCTTCGCGCGGGCGGAGTCGTGCCAGTGCGTGATGAAGGCGCTGACGTCGTCGCGCTCCATCGGCAGCAGGGCGAGGGAGGAGAAGCCCTGGGCGGTCAGCCAGTCCTCGGGGACGGCCGAAGGGCGGGTGGTGACCACGAAGCGGGATGCGGGATAGGCCTGGAGCAGCTCCCGGAGCCAGGACTTCGTCCGGCTGCGCAGCCAGGGCGGCACCTCGTCGACCCCGTCGACCAGCACCAGGGCCCGGCCCGCGGAGAGCAGGCCCTCGACCCAGCCCGGCGGCGGCGCCAGCGGCACGCCGGTCGCCTGCAGCCAGTCCTCCGGGCGGGGGAGTCCGGTGGGGGAGTTGAAGGAGCGCAGCGGCAGCACGAAGGGGACCAGGCTGTTCCAGCGCCGCAGCTGGGTGCCGAAGCTGCGGCGGGCGGCGTTCAGCGCCAGCCACTGCACGAGGGTGCTCTTGCCCGAGCCGGCCGGGCCCCGCAGCAGCACGCGCTCCGCGGCGTCCAGGGCCAGTTCGGCCTTCATCGGCGTCTGCAGACCGGGCTCCTCCAGGAGCTCCCCGCCGCTGACCGCGAGGCTGATGTAGGCCAGGTCCAGCGGCCATTCCTGCCGGGCCTGGCTGAAGGTCAGGCCGAAGAGCTGGACCCGGCCCTGGGTCCTGACCAGGTAGTGGGCGTACCGCTCCTCGAAGGCCGCGGCCGCGAACCCGGCCGGCAGGGCCGTCGTGTACCGCGCGGCGGCCGTGAGGCACAGCGCGACCAGCTCGCGGTACACGGCCCCCGGGGCCGGGCCGGGGCCGGGGCCGTCGGGGCCGGTCCCGCCGGGGTCCGCCGTGGGGTCTCCGGGGCCGGGGGCGGTATCCGCCGTGGGGTCTCCGGGGCCGGGGTCCGCGCCGTCGGTGCCCGCCGGCCGGCCCGCCGGGCCGGGGTCCGCCGAGGGGAACGCCCGCGCGTCCCGCGGACCCGGCACGGCGAAGGCCTCGCCGGCCGCCGCCAGCGCGGCCAGGGCCTCGGGCTCGGGGAGCCCCGCGCAGGCCGCGGCCAGGCGGGCCGCCAGCTCGCGCGCGAAGCCCGCTAACTCCGGGCCCGCCCCTTCCCCGGCCGGCGCCCGCGTCGGCTCGGCCGCACCCGTACCCGTTCCCGCTCCTGCACTCGCGGCCGCGGCCGCTCCCGTGCCCGCACCCGCGGCCGCCGCCGCGACCGCGCTCGCCACCCGTACGGCGGCCGTCTCGATACCCGTCATCCCCATGCCCTCCCCCTCGAACCGGACATCATCCTCCGAACCGCCGGTAACCCCGATGGATACCGATCGGTAACAACCTCTAGCCGAGCCCCCGAGCCCCGCTCTATGGTGCGGACATGCCGAACTTGCCCGATGTCGTGCTGTGGTCCATACCCGCCTTCGTACTGCTCACCGTCATCGAGCTGGTGAGCTACCGCATCCATCCCGACGAGGACGCCGCCGGGTACGAGACCAAGGACGCCGTCACCAGCCTCGGCATGGGGATCGGCAGCCTCGTCTTCGACTTCCTCTGGAAGATCCCGATCGTCGCGATCTACACCGCGGTCTACGAGCTCACCCCGCTCCGCGTCCCCGTCCTGTGGTGGACCGTTCCGCTGATGCTGCTCGCCCAGGACTTCCTGTACTACTGGCAGCACCGCGGCCACCACGTCATCCGGATCCTGTGGGCCTGTCACGTCGTCCACCACAGCAGCCGCAAGTTCAACCTCACCACCGCGCTGCGCCAGCCCTGGACGAGCGCCACCTCGTGGCCGTTCTACCTGCCGATGATCGCGCTCGGCGTGCACCCGGCGGCCGTCGCGTTCTGCTACTCGATCAACCTCGTCTTCCAGTTCGGGATCCACACCGAGCGCATCGACAAGCTGCCCCGCCCCGTGGAGTTCGTCTTCAACTCCCCGTCCCACCACCGTGTCCACCACGCCTCCCAAGGCGGTTACCTGGACCGGAACTTCGGCGGCATCCTGATCATCTGGGACCGGATGTTCGGTTCCTGGGTGGGGGAGACCGACAAGCCCGTCTTCGGCCTCACCAAGAACATCTCCACGTACAACCCGCTGCGCGTCGCCACCCACGAGTACGCCTCCATCGCCCGCGACGTCCGGGCCGCCCGCAGCTGGCGCGAGCGCGCCGGCCGCGTCCTGCGCGGCCCCGGCTGGCAGCCCGCCCCGGCCGCCCCGGCCGAATCGGCCGCATCCGCCAAGACCCCGGAACCCGCCGCGTGAGCGCCGGAACCGAGTCCGGTCCCGCCGCGGACGCGCGCTCCCGCACGCCTTCCTGGGCGCGCCCCGCCGCCTCGCGGAGCACCGGCCGGGCCGCCCCGCTGCTGCTCGCCGCCTTCGCCCTCGCCACCGCCTTCGACCTCGGCTCGCTGCTGGCCGGCTGGCACCTCGGCCACGTGATCGCCAAGCCGCTGCTGATGCCGCTGCTCGTCGCCCACGTGATCGCGCGGGGCGCCGCGCCGCGGCTGCTCGTCGCCGCGCTGCTGTTCGGCTGGGGCGGGGACCTGGCCCTGCTCTCCGACGCCGACCCCGCCTTCCTGATCGGCATGGGCTCCTTCGCCGCCGGGCACGTCTGCTACCTCGTGCTCTTCGGCCGCCGCCGCACGGGACCCGCGCTGGGGGCCGTGTACGCCGTCGCGCTGCTCTCCACGGTCGCCCTGCTCTGGGGCGACCTGCCCGCCGAGCTGCGGATCCCCGTGGCCGGGTACAGCCTGCTGCTCACGGCCATGGCGTACCGCTCCAGCGCCCTCGGGTGGCCGACCGGCCTCGGCGGGGCGCTGTTCCTGCTCTCCGACACGCTCATCGCCACCGGGGTGGCCGAGTGGCCGCAACTGCCCCGCCCGGACTTCTGGATCATGGCCACGTACCTGGCGGCCCAGTACCTGCTGGCCGCGGAAGCAGCCGCTCCGGTGCAGGCGTACGGTAAGGAGGCCCTACAGGGCTCCACCACCCCCTAGCCGGAGGACTGCACCACCATGCGCGCCACGGTCATCCACGCCCCGCACGACATCCGCGTGGAGGAGGTGCCCGACGCTGCGATCCAGCGCCCCGAGGACGCCGTCGTCCGCGTCCTGCGCGCCTGCATCTGCGGCAGCGACCTCTGGGCCTACCGCGGCGAGGCCGCGCGCCAGCCCGGCCAGCGGATCGGCCACGAGTTCCTCGGCATCGTCGAGGAGACCGGATCCGCCGTCTCCGGCCTGCGTGCCGGAGACCTCGTCGTCGCCCCCTTCATGTGGTCCGACGGCACCTGCGCCTACTGCTCCGAGGGCCTCTACACCTCCTGCGAGCACGGCGGATTCTGGGGCTCGGTCGGCCACGACGGCGGCCAGGGCGAGGCCGTCCGCGTGCCGCACGCCGACGGCACCCTGGTGAAGCTGCCCGCCGAGGCCGTCTCCGACGACCACCTGCTCACCGCACTGCTGGCGCTGTCCGACGTCATGGGCACGGGCCACCACGCCGCGCTCGGCGCGGGCGTCCGCAAGGGCTCGACCGTGGCCGTCGTCGGCGACGGCGCGGTCGGCCTGTGCGGCGTGCTCGCCGCCAAGCGCCTGGGCGCCGACCGGATCATCGCCCTGGGCCGCCACTCGGCCCGTACGGACATCGCGAAGCTCTTCGGGGCCACCGACGTGGTGGCCGAGCGCGGCGAGGCCGCCGAGGCGGCCGTGCGCGAGCTCACCGGCGGCCAGGGCGCCCACGGCGTCATCGAGGCGGTCGGCACCGAGCAGTCCATGCGGACCGCCGTGAACATCACCCGCGACGGCGGGGCCATCGGCTACGTCGGCGTCCCGCACGGCAGCGGCACCGGCCTCGACCTCGGTGTCATGTTCGACCGGAACATCGCCCTGCGCGGCGGCGTCGCCCCGGTCCGGGCGTACATCCCGGAGCTGCTGGCGGACGTGCTCAGCGGAGCGATCGACCCGGCGCCCGTCTTCGACCGGTCCGTCACCCTCGACGGGGTCCCGGACGGCTACCGCGCGATGGACGACCGCAGCGCGCTCAAGGTGATGATCACTCCCTGACCCGGAGCACGGAAGGGGGGGGGGGGGGGGGGGGCCCCCCCCCCCCCCGCGCCGGGGGCGGGGGGGGGGCCGGGGAAAAGAGAGGAGCGCAGACACGCACACCGCCGCGCGACGAAAACAAGAGGG
>NZ_JBSGWY010000024.1:85546-92124 GCF_053609145.1 Streptomyces sp. NPDC054961
CCCCGGGGGGGCGCCCGCGCCCGCCCCCGGGGCTGGCCCCCCCCCCCCCCCACCCTGTATCTCAACCCCCCCCCCCCCGCCCGCCGGGGGGGGGGGGGGGGGCCCCCCCCCCCCCCCCCCTTCCGCTGTCCGCGGGTGGCGCCCGACTACTTGACGGCCTTCAGCGCGTCGACCACGCCGTACCCGTAGTAGCCGGTCTGGCCCCACTTGCTCTCGCAGGTGGTGGCGTCGATCAGCGCGCCGGTGGCGTCGTAGACCTGCGCCGGGCAGGCCGTCTTCACGGCCTGGCCCTTGAGCATCGCCTGGAGCTGCGAGGGGGTCGCCCACGGGTGCGCGCTCTTGAGGAGCGCCGCGACGCCCGCGACGTGCGGGGTGGCCATCGAGGTGCCCTGCTTGTAGCCGTAGCCGCCGCCCGGCAGGGTGGACAGCACGCGGCCGTTGGCGTCCGGGGTGGCCGGGATCTGCCACTTGTCTCCGCCGGGGGCGGAGACGTCGACGACGCCGAGCCCGTAGCTGGAGTAGTACGACCGGAAGCCCTTGTCGCCGGTCGCGCTGACGGTGACCACGCCCGGCAGCTGCGTGGGCAGGTCCAGGCAGACCTTCGGGTCGATGGTGCGCGGCACCGGGGTGGCGTCGTCGGGGCTGGTGTTGTCGAGGATGGAGTCGGCGGACAGGTCCCAGTTCGAGTTGCCGGCCGCGGCGACGTTGAGGACGCCCTTGCGCTCGGCGTACTTGCTCGCCCGGGTGAGGGCCTCCACCAGCGCCTTCTGGTCGTCGTCCGTCTTGCAGTTGAACATCCACGGGTCGACGTAGTAGCTGTTGTTGGTCACCTCGATCCCCTTCTCGGCGGCGAACATGAAGCCGCAGACGACCGCCTCGGTGTAGAAGAGGCTGGTCGCGGGCTCGCTCACCTTGATGGCGGCGACCTTGACACCGGGCGCGACGCCGCTGACGCCGATGCCGTTGCGCGGGGCCGCGATGGTGCCCGCCACGTGGGTGCCGTGGTCGCTGCCGTCCGCGTACGGGCGCCAGGCGCCCTCGGTGGTGTCGGCGACGCCGCCGACGCAGTTGGCGGACTGCGACGCGGAGAAGTTCGCCGCGAGATCCGGGTGGGTGTCGTCCACACCCGTGTCTATGACGCCCACCGTGACGTTCCGGCTGCCATCGTTGATCTTGTGAGCCTCGTCGGCCTTGATAGCCCGCAGGTCCCACTGGTTGGACTCCAGCGGCTCCTGACCCTCCGTGGCGCTCGCCGCCGCCTTGGCGGCGTCCGCCGCGCTCAGCTTCTGCGTCGTGCCCTCCTCGGTGGTCTGCACGGCCGTCAGCGGAGCCGTACGGGTGGCTCCGACCGACACGAACAGGCTGCGCTGCCCCCGGAGCTCCTTGGCGAACTCCGGGTTCTGGGAGTGTGCGACCACCACCCCGATCTGTTCATACGCGAACACCACCGTGCCACCGGCCCGTTCGATGGCCTTCTTCGCCTGCTTCACGGTGCCGTACGCGGTGAGGTTCGCGACGTACGACAGCTTGGGGCCGGAGGTGTCGGGCCTGGCGGTGGCCGCCGACTCCGCCGTATTGCCGAGCGGGGCGGCGCTGGCCGCCACCGACGGCAGGAAGGCGAGCGAGGCGGTGAGCGCCAGCCCTGCCGGAACGGCGAGGGCGCGCCGCCGGCGACCGGTTCCCAGATGAGCCATGGGTTCTCCACATCATCGTGAAAAAGCCGCGCGAGCGCGGGCGCGCTCGACGGGTTCATGACACGCGAACCTAGTGCCGCCGTTCGACTTCGCGCCATCAGTTCGAGAAATCAGTTTCCAAAGGAACAGCGGGGAGTTGAACCGTCCCGACGCGCCGGCCGTGCCGTTGACAGGGGGGATTCAGCGCCTCGAGCCCTGCATTCCCCCACACGGAGGTTGTTTTGTCCGTCGTCCCCACCGCACCCGCGTCACAAGGAGAGCCCCCAGTGACCACCGAAGAAGCGCCGCCCAAGGGCAGTGTGGGAACGCCCCCGGCGACCCCCACGGCCGAAGAGTTCGTCAGCGTCCAGCAGAGCGCGGAGTTCTCCGAACTGCGACGCGCCCACCGCTCCTTCGCCTTCCCGCTCACCGTGGCGTTCATCGCCTGGTACCTGCTCTACGTCCTGCTCTCCAGCTACGCGGGCGATTTCATGGGGACCAAGCTCTTCGGCAACATCAACGTCGCCCTCGTCCTCGGCCTCGCCCAGTTCGCGACCACCTTCCTGATCGCCTGGCTGTACTCCCGCCACGCGGCGGCCAGGCTCGACCCCAAGGCCTCGGCCATCAAGGCGCGGATGGAGGCCGGAGCGTGAGCACCCCCCTGCTGCTGGCCGCGGGCACGGCGACCACGGCGGGCACCACCGTCGCCGCCGGCGCCACGGAGCACCGCCCGCTGATCATCACCCTGTTCGGACTGTTCGTCGTCGCCACCCTGGGCATCACGATCTGGGCCGGCCGCCAGACCAAGGGCGCCGCCGACTTCTACGCGGGCGGCCGCCAGTTCACCGGCTTCCAGAACGGCCTGGCCATCTCCGGCGACTACATGTCCGCCGCGTCCTTCCTCGGCATCGCCGGAGCCATCGCGCTCTTCGGCTACGACGGCTTCCTGTACTCCATCGGCTTCCTCGTCGCCTGGCTGGTCGCGCTGCTCCTCGTCGCGGAGCCGCTGCGCAACTCCGGCCGCTACACCATGGGCGACGTGCTCGCCTACCGGATGCGCCAGCGCCCCGTACGGACCGCCGCCGGCACCTCCACCATCGTGGTCTCGATCTTCTACCTCCTCGCCCAGATGGCCGGCGCCGGCGTGCTCGTCTCGCTGCTCCTCGGCATCACCAGCGACCTCGGAAAGGTCGTGATCGTCTCGCTGGTCGGCGTGCTGATGATCCTCTACGTCACCATCGGCGGCATGAAGGGCACCACCTGGGTCCAGATGATCAAGGCGGTGCTGCTCATCGCGGGCACCCTGCTGATCACCTTCCTGGTGCTGGTCAAGTTCAACTTCAACATCTCGGACCTGCTCGGCAAGGCCGCCGACAACAGCGGGCAGGGCGCGAAGTTCCTGGAGCCGGGCCTGAAGTACGGCAAGGACTCCCTCACCAAGCTGGACTTCATCTCGCTCGGCCTCGCCCTGGTCCTGGGCACCGCCGGCCTGCCGCACATCCTGATCCGCTTCTACACCGTGCCCACGGCCAAGGCCGCCCGTAAGTCCGTGAACTGGGCCATCGGCATCATCGGCGCCTTCTACCTGATGACGATCGTCCTCGGCTTCGGCGCCGCGGCCCTGCTCAAGCGGGCCGACATCATCGCCTCCAACAAGGCCGGCACCACCGCGGCCCCGCTGCTCGCCCAGGAGATCGGCGGCGGCGCCGACTCCACCGGCGGCGCGGTCCTGCTCGCCGTGATCTCGGCGGTGGCCTTCGCCACCATCCTCGCGGTCGTCGCCGGCCTCACGCTGGCCTCGTCCTCCTCGTTCGCGCACGACATCTACGTGAACGTGATCCGCAAGGGCAAGGCCACCGAGAAGGAAGAGGTGCGGGCCGCCCGCTGGTCCACCGTGGTCATCGGCGCCGTCGCCATCGCCCTCGGCGCCCTGGCCCGCGACCTCAACGTGGCCGGCCTCGTCGCCCTCGCCTTCGCGGTCGCGGCCTCCGCCAACCTGCCGACGATCCTCTACAGCCTCTTCTGGAAGCGCTTCACCACCCAGGGAGCGCTGTGGTCCATCTACGGGGGCCTGGTCTCCTCGGTCGTCCTGGTGCTCTTCTCCCCGGTCGTCTCCGGGAAGCCCACCTCGATGTTCAAGGGCGCCGACTTCTACTGGTTCCCCCTGGAGAACCCCGGCATCGTCTCCATCCCGCTCGGCTTCCTGCTGGGCTGGCTGGGAACCGTCCTCTCCAAGGAGAAGGCCGACCCCCAGAAGTTCGCGGAGCTCGAGGTCCGTTCCCTGACGGGCACCGGCGCGCACTGATCCCGCGCCGGAGAGGAACGCTCCGGGCACCGAGCGTGGCCGCGTCGTACTTCCCTACGACGCGGCCACGTCCCGTCTCGTTTCTTTGGGCACCCCTCCGTGTCACAGGTGTCGCGTAGGCTCGGGGATAGCGCTCGTACTCTCACTGACAAGGGCGCAAACCTCTACAAACCGGACAGGGGAGGGGGCTCACAGTGCTTCTCGACACCTACGGCCGCGTGGCCACTGACCTGCGCGTCTCACTCACCGACCGGTGCAACCTGCGCTGCACGTACTGCATGCCCGAAGAGGGACTGCAGTGGCTCGGCAAGTCGGATCTGCTCAGCGACGAGGAGATCGTCCGGCTGATCCGCATCGCCGTCACCCGGCTCGGCATCGAAGAGGTCCGCTTCACCGGCGGCGAGCCGCTTCTGCGCCCCGGCCTCGTCGGCATCGTGGAGCAGTGCGCGGCCCTGGAGCCCCGCCCCCAGATGTCGCTGACCACCAACGGCATCGGCCTCAAGCGCACCGCGCGGGCCCTCAAGGCCGCGGGCCTGGACCGGGTCAACGTTTCCCTGGACACGCTGCGCCCCGAGGTCTTCAGGACCCTCACCCGGCGCGACCGCCACCACGACGTCATCGAGGGCATGGCCGCCGCCCGCGAGGCCGGCCTCACCCCCGTCAAGGTCAACGCCGTGCTCATGCCGGGGCTGAACGACGACGAGGCCCCTGACCTGCTGGCCTGGGCCGTGGAGAACGAGTACGAGCTCCGCTTCATCGAGCAGATGCCCCTCGACGCCCAGCACGGCTGGAAGCGCGACGGCATGATCACCGCCGGGGACATCCTGGAATCCCTGCGCACCCGCTTCACGCTCACCGAGCAGAGCTCCGAGGAGCGCGGCTCCGCACCGGCCGAGCGCTGGGTCGTCGACGGCGGCCCGGCCACCGTCGGCGTCATCGCCTCGGTGACCCGCCCCTTCTGCGGCGCCTGCGACCGCACCCGCCTCACCGCCGACGGCCAGGTCCGTACGTGCCTGTTCGCCACCGAGGAGTCCGACCTGCGCGCGGCCCTGCGCTCGGGCGCCCCGGACGAGGAGATCGCCCGGCTGTGGAAGGTGGCGATGTGGGGCAAGAAGGCCGGGTCCGGCCTCGACGACCCGTCCTTCCTGCAGCCCGACCGCCCGATGTCGGCCATCGGCGGCTGACCGCCGGCCGCTGACCGCCGACGGCCGGTGACGGGCAGCCGGCGGCCGGCCGCCGCCGACCGCGACGACCCGTAGGGTCCCGGAACGGCTACACGCGTTCCGAGCCCTCCGGCTGTACCCACTCGTCCAGCTTCACGACGTCCTTGAGGAAGCCGCGGACCCCCAGGAACTGCGACAGGTGCTCGCGGTGCTCCGCGCACGCCAGCCACGTCTTGCGCCGCTCCGGGGTGTGCAGCTTCGGGTTGTTCCACGCCAGGACCCAGGCGGCCGCGTCGCGGCAGCCCTTGGCCGAGCAGGTGGGGGGTACGCCGGTACCGTCGTCTGGTGCGTCGTCAAGGGGAGTCACGGCTCAACCCTAAGACGGAAAGGCGACGCCGAGCAGCCACGGGGGGAGCTGCCCGGCGTCGGTCCGTCGCTCCGACGGGGGATGCGGAGCGCGTAGGCAGTATGTCACGCAGGACCCTGTGCGGTGCACTGGAACCTCATGATTGATCTGAGCTTTTCTTGAGGTTTCCGTCGCCCAGTGCGGGGTGCACAGGAGCCGGAATGAAGTGCGACGGCAGGGACGGCGTCGACTCGCGCCCCGCGTTGGCGATGACCACCGCGACGTACGGCAGCAGGGCTCCCGCGACGAGCGTCACGATGGCCACGGGCCGCTGCACGTTCCACAGGACGACCGTCGCGATGACCGACAGGGTCCTGACGGCCATCGAGATCACGTACCGGCGCTGCCGTCCCCGCACGTCCTCGGCGAGGCTCATCCGTGCCCCCGTGATCCGGAAGACCTCGGCTCCGTTCCGCTTCTGACGCTGCACAAACCCACCACCGATCGACCGCCGGGCACTCCCCGGCCCGGAGGCTTCCACCGTACGCCGCCCCCGGGGACCCCGGGCAGAGGGGGTGTCCCCCGAACGGGGCCGTCCGAAATGCGCAGTAGGCCGGACGGGCCGAGACTGGGCCCACATGCGCACACCGCGCCAGGAGGAGGCTCGACATGGGTTGGTTGTGGGCGATCATCGTCGGTTTCGTGCTGGGCCTGATAGCCCGGGCGATCCTGCCGGGCAAGCAGCACCAGCCCCTGTGGCTGACCACCCTCTTCGGCATCATCGGCGCCGTGCTCGGCAACGCCGTGGCCACCTGGATCGGCGTCGGCGAGACGCGCGGCATCGACTGGATCCGGCACTTGCTGCAGCTTGCCGGAGCCGTCCTGGTGGTCGGCCTCGGCGACGTGGTCTACGGCAAGCTCCGCGGCGGCAGGCGTCACACGGCCTAGACGGCCCGGACGGCCCGGACGGCCTGGCGCCGGAGGTCCGCCGGGCGGCGGACCACGACGCGGGGGGGGGGCCCGGCCGGCTGGGGCGCGCGGGCCCCCCCGGGGGGGCGGCGCCGCGCGCGGCCGCCGGGCCCCCGGGGCCG
>NZ_JBSGWY010000024.1:92134-102270 GCF_053609145.1 Streptomyces sp. NPDC054961
GGCGGCTCGGCTTTCTTTTTTACCCCCGCGGGGGCCCCGGCGGTCGGCCCCCCCCCCGGCCCCCGCGTCGTGCGCGCCCTGCCGGGCGCCCGAGGTCAGCCGGTGACCTCGACCGCCGCCAGGTTCTTCTTGCCGCGGCGCAGCACCAGCCAGCGTCCGTGCAGCAGGTCCTCCTTGGCGGGGACCGCGTCCTCGGCGGTGACCTTCACGTTGTTCACGTAGGCGCCGCCCTCCTTCACGGTCCGCCGGCCCGCCGACTTGCTGGCGACCAGCCCGGTCTCGACGAGCAGGTCCACGACCTGGCCCAGCTCCGCGACCTCGGCCCGCGGCAGCTCGGACAGGGCCGCGGCCAGCGTGGCCTCGTCCAGGTCCGCCAGCTCGCCCTGGCCGAACAGCGCCTTGGACGCCGCGATCACGGCGGCGCACTGGCCGGCCCCGTGCACCAGCGTGGTCAGCTCCTCCGCGAGCGCCCGCTGCGCGGCGCGCGCCTGCGGCCGCTCGGCGGTCTGCGCCTCCAGCGCCTCCAGCTCCTCACGGCTCTGGAAGGACAGGATGCGCAGGTAGGTGGAGACGTCCCGGTCGTCCACGTTCAGCCAGAACTGGTAGAACGCGTACGGGGTGGTCATCTCCGGGTCGAGCCAGACGGCGCCGCTCTCGGACTTGCCGAACTTGGTGCCGTCCGCCTTGACCATCAGCGGGGTCGCGATGGCGTGGACGTGCGCGTCCGGCTCCACCCGGTGGATCAGGTCGAGACCGGCGGTGAGGTTGCCCCACTGGTCGGACCCGCCCTGCTGGAGCACGCAGCCGTGGCGCCGGTACAGCTCCAGGAAGTCCATGCCCTGGAGCAGCTGGTAGCTGAACTCCGTGTAGCTGATGCCCTGGTCGGACTCCAGCCGCTTGGCGACCGAGTCCTTCGTCAGCATCTTGTTGACGCGGAAGTGCTTGCCGATGTCCCGGAGGAACTCGATGGCGGACATGCCCGCAGTCCAGTCCAGGTTGTTCACCATGACCGCCGCGTTCTCGCCCTCGAAGGACAGGAACGGCTCGATCTGGGAGCGCAGGCGCGACACCCAGTTCGCGATGGTCTCCGGGTCGTTCAGGGTGCGCTCCGCGGTCGGCCGCGGGTCGCCGATCTGCCCGGTGGCCCCGCCGACCAGCGCCAGCGGACGGTTGCCCGCCTGCTGGAGCCGGCGCACGGTGAGGACCTGCACCAGGTGACCCACGTGCAGCGAGGCCGCCGTCGGGTCGAAGCCGCAATAGAACGTGACGGGACCGTCCGCGAACGCCTTGCGCAGCGCTTCTTCGTCGGTGGACTGGGCGAACAGCCCGCGCCACTTCAGTTCGTCGACGATGTCCGTCACGGTTCCGGGTCTCCTTGAACGAGATGAAACAGAAAGCTGGGGGTTTCCCCGCCAGTCTAGGCGGGGAAGGTCCGCACCTCAGACGCCTTTACTGACCGAGCTCATGTTGAAGTCGGGGATCCGCAGCGCCGGCATCGCCGCCCGGGTGAACCAGTCGCTCCACTCGCGCGGCAGGGTCTTCTCGGTCCGGCCGGCCTCCGAGGCCCGCGACAGCAGGTCCACGGGGGATTCGTTGAACCGGAAGTTGTTGACCTCGCCGACGACCCGGCCGTTCTCCACCAGGTAGACGCCGTCCCGGGTCAGGCCCGTGAGCAGCAGCGTCGCCGGGTCCACCTCGCGGATGTACCACAGACAGGTCAGCAGCAGCCCGCGCTCGGTCTCCGCGACCATCTCCTCCAGGGACTTGTCGCCGCCCCCGTCCAGGATCAGGTTCCCGAACGACGGGGAGACCGGCAGCCCGGTCAGGCCCGCGCTGTGCCGGGTCGTCATCAGCCGCGCCAGCTCGCCGTCCTTGATCCATTCGGTCGCCGGGACCGGCAGGCCGTTGTCGAAGACGGACGCGTCGTCGCCGGAGCTGTGCGCGATCACGAACGGCGCGGACTCCAGGCCGGGCGCGTTCGGGTCGCTGCGCAGGGTCAGCGGCAGCGGGGACAGCCGTTCGCCGAGCCGGGTCCCGCCGCCGGGCTTGGAGAAGACCGTCCGGCCCTCCACCGCGTCCCGGGCCGCCGCCGACCACATCTGGTAGATCAGCAGGTCGGCCACCGCCGTGGGCGGCAGCAGGGTCTCGTACCGCCCGGCGGGCAGGTCGATCTTCCGCTCCGCCCAGCCGAGCCGTACGGCCAGCTCCGCGTCCAGCACGGTCGGGTCCACGTCCTTGAAGTCCCGCGTGGAGCGGCCGGCCCAGGCCGAGCGCTGGCGGTCCGGGGACTTCGCGTTGAGCTCCAGGGTGCCGTTGGGCTGGTCGTGGCGCAGGCGCAGCCCCGTGGAGGTGCCCACGTAGCTGGAGACCAGCTCGTGGTTGGCGAAGCCGTACAGCTCCCGGCCGCCCGCGCGGGCCCGGGCGAAGGCCTCGCCGAGGGCCGGGGCGAAGTCCGCGAAGACCGCCGAGGAGGTCTCGGCGGGGGCGTCGGTGAAGTCCGGCGAGGCCGGGGTGCCCGTGACCAGCGGCTGCGCGTCCTCCGCCGGGTCGGCTCCGCGGGCGGCGGCCTCGGCGGCCCGGACCAGCGGCTCGAGGTCCGCGGCCGTGACGGCGGAGCGCGAGACGACCCCCGAGGCCGTGCCCTCCTTGCCGTCGACGGTGGCGATGACCGTCAGGGTCCGCCCGCGGGTGACCCCGTTCGTGGTGAGGGCGTTGCCCGCCCAGCGCAGATTGGCCGTCGACTCCTCGTCGGCGATGACGACGCAGCCGTCGGCGGTGGACAGCGCCAGGGCACGCTCGACGATCTCGTGGGGACGGGTTCGCGTACTCGACGACTTCATCGTCCGGCCTCCTGCGTGGTGTTCAGGATGTTCACGTCGCGGAACAGCGCGGAGGGGCAGCCGTGCGAAACGGCCGCGACCTGCCCCGGCTGGGCCTTGCCGCAGTTGAAGGCGCCGCCCAGGACGTAGGTCTGCGGTCCGCCGACCTTCTCCATCGACCCCCAGAACTCGGTGGTCGTGGCCTGGTACGCGACGTCCCTCAGCTGTCCGGCCAGCTTGCCGTTCTCGATGCGGAAGAAGCGCTGCCCGGTGAACTGGAAGTTGTAGCGCTGCATGTCGATCGACCAGGAGCGGTCGCCGACCACGTAGATCCCGCGCTCCACCCCGCCGATCAGGTCCTCGGTGGAGAGCCCGCCCGGGTCGGGCCGGAGCGAGACGTTCGCCATCCGCTGCACGGGCACGTGCCCGGGGGAGTCGGCGTAGGCGCAGCCGTTGGAGCGGCCGAGACCGGTCAGCTTCGCGATCCGCCGGTCCGTCTGGTAGCCGGCCAGCGTGCCGTCCTTGACCAGGTCCCAGCTCTGGGCCTCGACGCCCTCGTCGTCGTAGCCGATGGTGGCCAGCCCGTGCTCGGCGGTCCGGTCGCCCGTCACGTTCATGACGGGGGAGCCGTACGCGAGCTTGCCCAGCTGGTCGAAGGTGGCGAAGGAGGTCCCCGCGTACGCCGCCTCGTAGCCCAGTGCCCGGTCCAGCTCCGTGGCGTGGCCGATGGACTCGTGGATGGTCAGCCACAGGTTGGACGGGTCCACGACCAGGTCGTAGCGTCCGGCCTCGACGCTCGGCGCCCGCATCTTCTCGGCGAGCAGGCCGGGGATCGCCTCCAGCTCCGCGTCCCAGTCCCAGCCGGTGCCGGTCAGGTACTCCCAGCCGCGCCCGGCCGGCGGGGCGATGGTGCGCATCGAGTCGAACTCGCCGGTGGCCGCGTTCACGGCGACGGCGGTGAGCTGCGGGTGGATGCGCACCCGCTGCTGCGTGGTGGAGGTACCCGCCGTGTCGGCGTAGAACTTGTTCTCGTGGACGGCGAGCAGCGAGGCGTCCACGTGGGCCACCCCGTCGGCGGCCAGGAGCCGCGCGCTGAAGTCGGCGAGCAGCGCCGCCTTCTGCGCGTCCGGCACCTCGAAGGGGTCCACGTCGTAGGCGGAGATCCAGGTCTTGTCCTTGTGGACCGGCTCATCGGCCAGTTCGACCCGCTCGTCGGAGCCGGCCGCCTTGATCACCTTGGCGGAGAGCTGGGCCATGGCCACGGCCTGCGAGGCCACCTTGGCGGCGCCGTCCATGGTCAGGTCCACCCCGGAGGCGAACCCCCAGCTGCCGCCGTGGACGACCCGGACCGCGTAGCCGAGGTCGGTGGTGTCGGACCCGCCGGAGGGTTTGGCGTCCCGCAGCCGCCAGGAGGCGCTGCGGATCCGCTCGAGGCGGAAGTCGGCATGATCGGCACCCAGCGCGCGGGCCCGGGCGAGCGCCGCGTCGGCGAGCGCCCGCAAGGGCAGCGCGGCGAAGGCCGCGTCGATGGAATGGGGCACGGAAGTCCTCCCGAGGTCGGGGCAGATAGCACGATCATGTCGCGCCGTGGGTTGCCGTGCCTACATCTTTCTGTAGGGACTCGACAGAGCCCGTACCAAGGCCCTGTCGGAGCCCGATTCTCCGTACGGGCGACATGACCTATAGGTTTTTGGTATTCAGACCGCTAGTCGAAAGGGTGATCCGTTGAGCCGCTCGGTTCTCGTCACCGGAGGAAACCGGGGCATCGGCCTCGCCATCGCCCGAGCCTTCGCGGAGGGCGGAGACAAGGTCGCGATCACGTACCGGTCGGGTGAGCCGCCGGCGGAGCTCACGGCTCTGGGCGTGCTGGCGGTCCGTTGCGACATCACCGACTCCGAGCAGGTGGACCAGGCGTACAAGGAGGTCGAGGACGCGCACGGCGCGGTCGAGGTCCTGGTCGCCAACGCGGGCATCACCAAGGACACGCTGCTCATGCGCATGTCCGAGGACGATTTCGCCTCGGTCGTCGACACCAACCTCACCGGCACCTTCCGCGTGGTCAAGCGCGCGAACCGCGGCATGCTCCGCGCCAAGAAGGGCCGCGTCGTCCTGATCTCCTCGGTCGTCGGCCTGCTCGGCTCGGCCGGCCAGGCCAACTACGCGGCCTCCAAGGCCGCGCTGGTCGGCTTCGCCCGCTCCCTCGCCCGTGAGCTGGGCTCCCGCAACATCACCTTCAACGTCGTGGCCCCGGGCTTCGTGGACACCGACATGACGAAGGTGCTCACCGACGAGCAGCGCGCCGGCATCGTCGGCCAGGTGCCCCTGGGCCGTTACGCGCGGCCCGAGGAGATCGCGGCCGCCGTCAGCTTCCTGGCGTCAGACAACGCCGCGTACATCACCGGAGCCGTCATTCCCGTTGACGGCGGATTGGGCATGGGTCACTGATCACCATGAGCGGAATTCTCGAGGGCAAGCGCATCCTCATCACGGGGGTGCTGATGGAGTCCTCCATCGCCTTCCACACCGCCCGGCTGGCCCAGGAGCAGGGCGCCGAGGTCATCCTCACCGCGTTCCCGCGGCCGACGCTGACCGAGCGCATCGCACGCAAGCTGCCCAAGCCGGCCAAGGTGATCGAGCTCGACGTCACCAACGACGAGCACCTGGCCCGCGTGGAGGAGCTCGTCCGCGCGGAGCTCGGCGGCCTCGACGGCGTCGTCCACTCCATCGGCTTCGCGCCGCAGGACGCGCTCGGCGGCAACTTCCTGAACACGCCGTTCGAGTCGGTCGCCACCGCCATGCACGTCTCGGCGTTCTCGCTGAAGTCGCTGACCATGGCCTGCAAGCCGCTGTTCCCGCCGAACGAGGGCGGCGCGGTCGTCGGCCTCACCTTCGACGCGCAGTACGCGTGGCCGCAGTACGACTGGATGGGCCCGGCCAAGGCCGCGCTCGAGGCCACCAGCCGCTACCTCGCCCGCGACCTGGGCAAGGAGAAGATCCGCTGCAACCTGATCTCGGCGGGTCCGATCGGCTCGATGGCCGCGAAGTCCATCCCGGGCTTCTCGGACCTGGCGGACATCTGGAACCAGCGCTCCCCGATGGAGTGGGACATGGCCGACCCGGACCCCGCGGGCCGCGGCGTCGTCGCCCTCCTGTCGGACTGGTTCCCCAAGACCACCGGCGAGATCATCCACGTCGACGGCGGTCTGCACGCGATGGGTGCCTGACCTGACCTGACCTGACCCGACCGGCGGCGACCTGTCCGGTCGAGGTGCTGTCCATCCGTACGGCGGCGGCCGCGTCTCCCCTTTCCGGGAGGCGCGGCCGCCGCCGTTTCGCGTGGGGCGGCGGGGGCCGCGCCGGGGGGCTCGGTCAGATGTTCGCCGTCTCCTCGGATCTTCCCGAGTCGAATATCGGGACATTCCCCTGCAAACTGGCACCGTCGGGATCTTCCCGGCTCCTGCGGGGAGGAGGTACGGGAGTGCGCGCCAGCCGGAGCCGAGCGGTATCGCTGCTGGTCACCTCGATCGTCCTGGCCGGATTCCTGATCCCGGGAGCCGTCGCGCAGTCCGGGAACGACGACCCGGTCGCCGGCCCCGAGGCCCTGGCCCCGGTCCCCGCCCCGGGGGAGCGGGCCGCCGTGGACCCGGCCCAGATCCCCGCGGAGCCGCCCGTACAGCCCGCGCGCCCCGTCGGCCGGGAGCTCTTCGGAGCGGACTGCGACACCAGCATCGAGGGCTCGCGGGTCGTCGCGTACTGCCACAACGGCTATCCCGAGACCGATCTGGTCCGCCTGCACGTGGAATGCGACCGCTGGTGGGACGTGGACGGGGACGGCGCCGCCGTGGCCGTCGGCCCGGCCGGCCGGGTGGAGCTCACCAGCCGCTGCTGGAAGGAGGTCCGCTCCGCCTGGGTCAGCCACCAGCGGCAGTGACCCGCGGCTCCCCGCCCAGGCACGCGAACGGATAGCCGGCCGCCTCCGAGGCCGCCGCGTCCCCGTCCCCGCGCCGGACCGCCTCGATCAGCCGGGCGTGGTCCAGGTGGGACGCGGGATCGAGGTCCTTGCCCACGTCGGTGCGCAGCCAGTCGGCCACCAGATCGCCGAGGTCCGCGTACAGCTCGATGAGCACGTCGTTGTGCGAGGCCGCCACCACCGCCATGTGCAGGGCCACGTCCGCCGCGACGAACACCTCCGCGTCCCCGCCCGCCCACGCCTGCTCGCGCCGCGCCAGCAGCGCGTCCAGCTGTACGAGGTCCCGCTCGGTCCGCCGCTCCGCCGCGAGGCGGGCGGCCGAGGACTCCAGCGTCGAGCGCAGCTCCGCGACGTGGCGCGGGTCGGCCCCGGCGAAGCGGCGGTGCATCACGCCGGCCAGTTCGCTGGTGGCGATGACGTAGGTGCCCGAGCCCTGGCGGATGTCGAGGAGGCCGTTGTGCGCGAGGGCCCGGACGGCCTCCCGCACGGTGTTGCGCGCGACTCCGAGCAGTTCCACGAGCTCGGGCTCGGTGGGGATGCGGGATCCGACGGGCCATTCGCCGGTGGTGATCTGGTTCCTGAGCTGGGCGATCACCTGGTCGACGAGTGCGGATCGCCGGGGCGAGGTCAACGGCATGCGGTCGGGGTTCCTTTCCGGACAGGGGGAGCGGGCGACTGGACAACCAATCATCCCATGATTCTATGATGGCTGAATGTCCGACGAAGAAATCCAGACCCTGAACCGGCCCCGGGCCGCGAGCACGGCATCCCCGCTGCCCCACGGCGGCGCCCAGGCCGCCCCCGGAGCGGCCGGCGGCACGCTGCCGGCCGGCTCCGCCGCCGCCCCGCAGCCGGCCTGGCTCGGCCCCGTGCTCCTCGTCGGCATCGTGCTGGCCGCCCTCAACCTGCGGCCCGCCATCACCAGCCTCGGCGCCCTCTTCGAAGAGACCCGCACGGGCCTCGGCATGAGCGGCACCGTCGCCGGACTCATCACCTCCGTACCCGCCCTGTGCTTCGCCGTCTTCGGCATCACCGCGCCCCGGCTCTCCCGCCGCTTCGGCCCGGCCGCCGTCGTCTGCGCCGGCATGGCCGCCGTGGCCGCGGGCCTGCTGATCCGGCCCTTCGCGAGCGACGCCGCCGGGTTCCTCGCCGCCAGCGCCCTGACCCTGGCCGGCATAGCCCTGACCAACGTGCTCCTGCCAGTGATCGTCAAGCGCTGGTTCCCGGACCGGGTCGGCACCATGACCGGCCTCTACTCCATGGCCCTGGCGGCCGGCACCTCGCTCGCGGCGGCCGCCACCGTCCCGATGACCGAGGCCCTCGGCGGCAACTGGCGCACCGGCCTGCTGATCTGGAGCTTCCTCGCCGTCGCCGCCGTGCTGCCCTGGCTGGCCATCGCCGCCGCGGCCCGCAAGGAGAAGGCGGCCGCCGCCTCTGCCTCCGCCGGTCGGGCCGCCTCCGCCGCCGGTCCGGCCGCCCGCGCCGCCTCCGACGCCGGCCCGCGCGTCGTGCGCAGCCGCACCGCGTGGGCCCTCGCCTGCTACTTCGGCCTCCAGGCCACCGGCGCGTACGTCACGATGGGCTGGCTGCCGCAGATCTTCCGCGACGCCGGGGTCTCCGCCTCCACCGCGGGCGTCCTGCTCGCCGTCACCATGGTCATGGGCGTCCCGCTCGCCTTCGTCATCCCCGGCCTCGCCGGGCGGATGAAGAACCAGGGCCCCATCGCCGCCACCCTCGGCGTCTTCGGCCTCGCCGGCTACCTCGGGCTCTCCTTCGCCCCCGCCGCCGGCGCGTGGGCCTGGGCCGTACTGCTCGGCGTCTCCAACTGCGCCTTCCCGCTCGTCATCACGCTGATCGGACTGCGCGCCAAGTCCCCCGCCGGAGTGGTCAGGCTCTCCGCCTTCGCGCAGAGCACCGGCTACCTCATCTCCATCCCCGGACCGCTCCTCATCGGCGCCCTCTACCAGCACAGCGGCGGCTGGGACCTGCCCCTCGCCGTCATGGCCGGTCTGCTCGTCCCGCAGATCGTCCTCGGCCTGCGCGCGGGCCGGGACCGCACGATCGAGGACGAATGCGGCATGCAAGACTGAACGGCATGTCGCCCGTACTCGAACCGAACCCCCAGAACGGTCACAAGAAGCTCGGCCTCGTGCTGGGCGCGATGCTCGTCCTGACCGTGGTCATCTCCGTCATCGCCACCCTCGCCTCCCCGTAACCGCGCCCATGGTGGGGTTACCCCCCCCAACCCCTAGGGGGTCAGGGTCAGGGTGAAGTGGGGTGCGTCCCCGATGGGAACCGCCGGCTCGAATCCTTAGATTCGAAGAGCAAGAGCGAGCCCGTCCCACGCGCACCCCACGGAGGCGGCCATGTCGGCCCCCACGCACACGTCCCCTCCCCGAGCCCTCGGGGCCGATGCCCGACTGCCCTGGTGGGCACTGGCCCTGCCCGCCCTCGCCTTCGGCCTCCTGCTCGTCCTGCTCGCCGGATCCGGCGAGGCCCACGCCGCGTCCGACGGCGGCTCGGCCCTCGTCCAGGTCACCGAACAGCTGCTGCGCGTCGTCGGCTGACCGCACCCCGGACCCCGGGGAGCGCGCCCGCCGCGCCCGCGCGCCGTGGCGCGCCCCGCACCCGGGGGTGAGCGCCCTCAAGACCCTGCGCCCCATGGCTCGATTCATGCGAAGCTGGGAGCCATGAGCGCCGACACCCCCCGCAGGATCGTCCTCCTCCGGCACGCCAAGGCCGAATGGTCGGACGGCACAGACCACGAGCGCCCCTTGGCGGAGCGCGGCCGTCACGACGCCCCGGCGGCGGGCCAGAAGCTGGCCCAGACCGGCATCACCTTCGACCTGGCCCTCTGCTCCAGCGCGGTCCGGACCCGCGAGACCTGGAAGCTCGCCGTCCAGGAGCTCGCGCACCGGCCGAAGACCTCGTACGAGGACCGGCTCTACGAAGCGTCGCCGGGCGAGCTCATCGCCCTGCTCAACGAGACCTCCGACGAGGTCACCAACCTCCTGGTCATCGGCCACAACCCCGGTATGCACGCCCTCGCCGACGCCCTCTCCGGGAGCGCGCAGGGCGACGTACTGGCCCGGATGAACCGCACCGGCTTCCCGACCTCCGCCCTCGCCGTCGTCTCCTTCACCGGCTCGTGGAAGTCCGTGGAACACGGCGTGGGCACCCTGCTGGACTTCTGGACCCCGCACGGCTGACCCCGCACGGCCAGCCCCGCACGGCCGACCCCGTACGGCCGGCCACCCACGGCCGGCCACGCGGCATACGACGGAGCGGGGCGCCCCCCCCGGGGACGGGCCGGGGGGCCGCGCGGTGAGGGCCCGGGGGGGGGGCGC
>NZ_JBSGWY010000024.1:102280-122093 GCF_053609145.1 Streptomyces sp. NPDC054961
GCCCCCCCCCCGCGGCCCCCCCCCCCCCGCCCCCCCCCCCCCCCCCCCGCCCCCCCCCCCGCGGGGCGGCGCGGCGGCGCCCCCCCCCGCTCCGTAGCAGTCCGAGGGGGGCGCGCCTCAGGCCAGGTCGGCGGCCTCCACCTCTTCCCGGGTGATTCCGAGGAGGTACAGCACGGCGTCCAGGAACGGCACGTTCACCGCGGTGTCCGCGGCCTCGCGGACCACCGGCTTGGCGCAGAAGGCCACGCCCAGCCCGGCCGCGTTCAGCATGTCCAGGTCGTTGGCCCCGTCGCCGATGGCCACCGTCTGGGCCAGCGGGACGCCGGCCTCGGTGGCGAACCGGCGCAGCAGCCGGGCCTTGCCCGCCCGGTCCACGATCTCGCCGACGACCTTGCCGGTCAGCTTGCCGTCGACGATCTCCAGGGTGTTGGCGGAGGCGAAGTCCAGGCCGAGCCGCTCCCGCAGATCGTCCGTCACCTGCGTGAACCCGCCGGAGACCACGCCCACCTGGTAGCCGAGGCGCTTGAGCGTCCGGATCAGGGTCCTGGCGCCCGGGGTCAGGCGCACCTCGGAGCGGACCTTGTCCACGACGGAGGCGTCCAGTCCCGCCAGCAGCGCGACCCGGGCGTGCAGGGACTGCTCGAAGTCCAGCTCGCCGCGCATGGCCCGCTCGGTCACCTCGGCGACCTCGGCCTCGCAGCCGGCGTGCGCGGCGAAGAGCTCGATGACCTCGTCCTGGATCAGCGTCGAGTCCACGTCCATGACGACGAGGCGCTGGGCCCGCCGGTGAAGCCCGGCCGAGACCACGGCCACGTCCACGCCGATGTGCGCGGCGGCGGTGGCCAGGGCCGTGCGCAGCGGCTCGGTCTCGGCGCCGGAGACGGCGAACTCGACGGCCGTCACCGGATACTTCGCCAGCCGGAAGATGCGGTCGATGTTGCCGCCGGTCCCGGTGATCCGCGCGGCGACGGCGGCCGTGGATTCGGCGGTGAGCGGGTTCCCGAGGACGGTGACGTGCGAACGGCCGCTTCCGCGAGGCCGGTTGTCGCCGGTCCCGGAGAGGATCTCGGCCTGCAGCTTGAGGGACTCGGCCCAGCTGTGGACGGTGGCCCGCAGCTCGCCCTCGGTGCCGGCGGCGGGGTGGGTGACGAGGGCGCACAGGACGATGCGGCCCCGCGTGACGACCTGCTCGATGTCGACGACGTCTACGGAGTAGGCGGCCAGGGTGTCGAACAGCCCGGCGGTGATCCCGGGACGGTCCTTGCCGAAGATCTTGACGAGGAGGGTGGGGATGTCGGAGGTCTGCGAAGCGCTCATGGTGCCTTCACCGTATCTCCCCGGGCTCCGCCCGCGGACCCCCGTCCCACCTGCCGGAACCGTTTCGCTCCGTACGGACGTGCGGAGGCCGTCGGCCGGTCACCGGGCGTCCACGCGGCGGCCACGCGGCGTCCACGCGGCGGCGCGCAGGGCGGCTGTGCGGCGGCGCGGGCGGCGGGTGGCGGCCGCACGGCGGACCGTCCACGCGGCGCGCCGCCGCGGGAGGGCGCGGCGGGCGGGCGGACGCGACGTCCCTAATCGCGTGATCCGGGCGATTTTTGACCCCCTCGGGAGGCGTCCGCGGGCTCCGCATGTGGCCCGGATTCCCCTTGTGGCCGTGCGCCTGAAATAGTTCCCCCGGATGTTCGCCATCCCTAGACTCCCTGACGTCATGGGGGATTCTCGGGGGACTTAAGTGGGGCTGGAGTGCCGGAACTCGTACTGGAATTGAATGGAAGGACCTGGACGCTCGATTCGTCCAGGTCGTACTCGCTGGGGCGCGATCCCCAGGGAGACGTGGTGATCGATGACGCCCGGGTGTCGTGGCGGCACGCCACGATCGCCTGGAACGGGCGGGGTTGGGGGATCGAGGACCACGGGAGCACCAACGGCACGTACGTGCGCGGGGCGAGGGTCCAGCAGGCCGAGCTCGTGCCCGGCACGCCGGTGCACCTGGGCAACGCGACCGACGGGCCGCGGCTGAATCCCGTCGCCGGTGCGGCCGCGGCCGCGCCCGTGCCGCAGGCGGCCGCTGCGCAGCAGTCGCCGGCGCAGGCGTACGCGCAGCAGGCACCGCCCCAGCCGCAGCACCAGGCGTGGGAACAGCAGGTCCAGCAGCCGCTGCCGCAGCAGCAGGCGCCGCAGGCTCCGGCGTTCCCGCAGCAGCAGGCCCAGCAGGCCCAGCAGGCCCAGCAGGCCCAGCCGTTCCCGCAGCAGCAGGGCGGCGCGGGCTCCCCGGGCTACGGAGACCACCGCAGCCCGACGACGTTCCACCAGCTCGCGCTGGGGCACGTCATGCGGATCGGCCGCGCGCTGGAGAACGAGCTGGTGGTCTCCGACCTCCAGGTCTCCCGCAACCACGCCGAGTTCCACTCGATGCCGGGCGGCCGCTTCGAGATCCGCGACCTGGGCAGCCACAACGGCACCTACGTCAACGGCCAGCCGCTGGCGAAGTCCGGCACCGCGCTGCTCGGCCCGAACGACATCGTCGGCGTCGGCCACTCGACCTTCCGGATCGTCGGCGACCGCCTCGAGGAGTTCGTCGACACCGGTGACGTCTCCTTCTCGGCCCGCCACCTCACGGTCACGGTCGACGGCGGCAAGCAGATCCTCAAGGACGTCACCTTCGGCGTCCCGGAGAAGTCGCTGATCGGTGTCATCGGCCCCTCCGGCTCCGGCAAGTCGACGCTGCTCAAGGCGCTGACCGGCTACCGCCCGGCCAACGAGGGCGACGTCCTCTACGACAACCGCAACCTGTACAAGCAGTTCGCGGAGCTCCGCCAGCGCATCGGCCTGGTCCCGCAGGACGACATCCTGCACAAGGAACTGAAGGTCAGCACCGCCCTCAAGTACGCGGCCAAGCTCCGCTTCCCGGGCGACACCGCCGAGTCCGAGCGCGCCGCCCGCATCAACGAGGTGCTCGGCGAGCTCAAGCTCGACATCCACAAGGACAAGAAGATCACCTCGCTCTCGGGCGGTCAGCGCAAGCGCGTGTCCGTGGCCCTGGAGCTGCTCACCAAGCCGTCGCTGATCTTCCTGGACGAGCCGACCTCCGGCCTCGACCCGGGCATGGACCGCGACGTCATGCAGCTGCTGCGCGGGCTCGCCGACGACGGCCGCACGGTCCTCGTCGTCACCCACTCGGTCGCCGAGCTGGCCATCTGCGACAAGCTGCTGGTCATGGCCCCGGGCGGTTCGGTCGCGTACTTCGGCCCGCCGGACGAGGCGCTGAACTTCTTCGGCTACTCGACCTGGGCCGATGTGTTCTCCGCCTTCGAGAGCTACCGCGACTACGACTGGGCCGGCCGCTGGAAGGGCTCGCAGCACTACCAGCTGTACGCGGCCGACATCGACGCGGTCGCCCCGCAGTCGGTGCAGCCCGCCGTGCAGCAGACCCGGCCGCCGAAGCCGCAGGCCTGGGGCTCCCAGCTCTGGACGCTGATGCGCCGCTACCTGTCGGTCATCGCGTCCGACAAGGGCTTCATCGGCCTGATGCTGATCCTCCCCGCGGTCCTGGGCGTGGTCTCCACGGTCATCCCCGCGAAGTTCGGCCTCGCGCCGCCCGTGGCACCGTCGCGCTTCAACGGCGACGCCGGCACGATCATGCTGATCCTCGCGGTCGGCATGTGCTTCTCCGGCGCCGCGAACTCGGTCCGTGAGCTGATCAAGGAACGCGTCATCTACGAGCGCGAGCGCGCGACCGGCCTGTCCCGGTCCGCGTACCTCGTGTCGAAGGTCATCGTCCTCGGCGTCATCACGGCCATCCAGGGCGTGATCATCTGCGGGATCGGCTTCTACCCGCGCGACCTGCCCACCGAGGGCCTGCTGATGCCGCCGGCCGTGGAGATCTGCCTGTCGGTCATCGCGCTCGGCTTCACCTCCATGATGTTCGGCCTGGTGATCTCGGCGCTGGTCAAGACCGCCGAGAAGACCATGCCCCTGCTGGTCATGTTCGCGATCGTCCAGGTCGTCTTCACCGGCATCCTCTTCCAGGTCTACGACTCTCCCGGCCTGGAGCAGTTCGCCTGGCTGATGCCGTCCCGCTGGGCCATCGCCGCGGCCGGCACCACGCTGAACCTCGGCGTGCTCATGCCGCCGTGGGACGCGGACAATCCGACCAACACCGACCCGCTCTGGGACGCCACGGTCGGCCAGTGGAGCCTGAACATCACGATCCTGCTGCTCATCGGTGTCGCGTGCGGCTTCGCCGTGCAGCGCCTGCTGCGCCGCCACGAGCCCGAGGTCATGCGCGCGGGCAAGTAGGGGTCACGACCGCGACCGCGACCGCGTACGGACGCACGGACGGACGCGGGCCGCACGAACACGCGAACACGTGAACGCGCAAACGCACGAACGCCTCAGGGCGGCCCCGGAGTACCGGGGCCGCCCTGAGGCGCATGGGGCTATGGGGACGCCAGTGGCCTAGTAGGCGCTGTTGACGTTGTCCATGGAGCCGTAGCGGTCGGCCGCGTAGTTGCAGGCGGCGACGATGTTCGCGACCGGGTCGTACAGGTCGAACTTGGTGCCCTTGACGTGGTACGTCTTGAAGGTCGGGGCGATGACCTGGAGCAGACCCTTGCTGGGGATGCCGTTCTGGGCGTTGATGTCCCAGTTGTTGATCGCCATCGGGTTGCCGCTGGACTCACGCATGATGTTGCGGTGAATGCCGGCGTAGGTGCCCGGAATGCCTTCCTTCTTCATGATGAAGAGGGCTTCCTTGATCCAACCGTCCAGGTTGTTCGCGAAGACGGGCTTGCGGGCGGCGGAACGGCTCGCGGCCGCCTTCTGCTCGCGGGCCTTCTTCGCGTCCGCCTCGGCCTTGGCCTTGGCGGCGTCCTTCGCCACCTGCGCCTGCTTGTCGGCGACGACCCGCTGGACGGTGAGGTGCTGCTGCACGGCCTGCGTCTGCGCGCCGTCGACGACCTTGGACCAGGCGACGGGGGCGGCCACGAAGGCCGTCGTGGTCTCGGCCGCGTTGGCCGGGACGAGGGAGAAGGCGAGGGCGGCGGTGCCCAGGGTGGCGACACCCGCGATGGAAAGCTTGTGCGCCTTCGTCAGACGACGACTGTGGCCGGGAGTGCTGGTCTCGGTCATGCGTAGCAACCTCTTCGATAGCGGGAGCCGCAGGAAAGCGCCGCTTGGATCCGGGATCCGCGGCGCTGTGCGGCGAGAGCAATTCTTAGCGGTGGCAAAAACCTGTGGCAAAGGTGTGACGTACGATCCCGCTTAGTGGATCAGGCCTGCGGGCCGAGCCCGCCGTTCGGGTCTCGACGCTAGGTGCGGCAGTGCTGACGGGTCCTTTATGCGTCCACTAGGCAGCTTCGTAAGTGACGTGGGTCCTATGCGCGGGCTCACATCGGCCGTGTAACGAACTGACCTACCGTTGCGTCAGCAATGCATTGAGTCACCGATCTCATCCTTGAGTAGCAGCGAAACGCCCCCGAACTCATGCCAAAGGCAGAGCCGGACGGCACCGACCCCCTCGCCGCACCACCCGCCACGCACCGCGCACCGGTCGCCGTCCTGCCGCCGCCCGCCGCCCGCCTCGCCGCAGAGGGTGCGAGGCCCGGGCTCGTGCGCCCGGGCGGTGTGGCGCGGCCGGTGTCGGGTTCGCTTGCCCCCAGGCCGGTTCGGCGCTGGACGGCCGTCCCGCATCGGGCGTGTCCGCCTGGCCCGGCGCCGCGATGCCCGTCCGGCGCGCCGGGAGCGGCGGCGCGGCGGGGCCGGGTCAGCAGCCCTCGACCGCCGGCGGAGCCGCGCCCCTCGCGCAGCGACGGCCGCGCCCACTCCAGCCGGACCGGTCGGCTCCGGCCGCTCCCTCCGGTACGCGGCCCAGCCCGCCCGGCAGGTCGACTGACGCGGCGAACCGTCGGTCGGTATCCGGTCGGCCCCTGGCGGCCCGGTCCGGGTCGGGCGGCTCCACGGGCCGGACCGGAAGCCTCGGCGTTATGTCTGTTATATGCAGTCCCTTCTTTCGTAGCGCCGAGCGCTCCCAGGGTTCGGCTCACCGCCGGATCACCCCGGCCCGCAGTGCCCGGGGCCCGCGCCCGCGCGCGTGCCTGCCGGTGCCCGCGTCTGCCGCGCCCCAGCGCGGGCCTGCGCTCAGCCAGGTCCCCGCCCCTTCGCCCCCGGCCGGTCCCGCCCACGCCCCCGGCCGGGCCGCCAGACCCCTGGCTCACCGCCGGGTCCCCTCGGCGGCAGGTCGGCTTACCGGCCCCGCCCGGCCCCGCCGTGGGCCAGAGTCCCGGGCCCGACCCCGCGCGCTCGACTTCCGTTTCCCGCCCCGCCCCGCCCCCGGCCAGCTCCCGCCCTGCGCCGTGAGAGCTCCGGCTCACCGTCAGATCCCCCTCGGCGACACACCGGTCCACCGTCCACCTGCCCCGGCCCGTGCCCCAGCCGACCCACGCCCCCGCCGGTCCCGTCCTGCGCCGCCAGCGTCCCGGCTCGCCGCCGGATCCCCCCGGCGGCACGCGGCTCACCAGCCCCGGCCCGGCCCGCCCCCGCCGCGCGCGCTCGGCGCCAGCTCTGTGGACCCCGCCTGAGCTCCCGTCTCCTCGGCTGCCGCCAGTGCCCGGCCGCCCAGCCCCCGCTGCGCGCCCCACCGCCGTCACGGGCACGACCGCCATCCGCCGCCATCAGGCGGCATCCCCCGTCCGGGGACGGCCACGGCCTCGGGCCGGCCGTGCCGAGGCACGGCCTCCGTCGGAGGGCGTCGTAGGGCCGACGTAGGGCCGTCCCGGCGCAGGGTCTAGGCCCTGCGCCCGATCCCGCAGGTCAGGGCCGCGAGTACGGTGATGCCATGCATCCCGGACCCATCGGCCCCCGCGGACCGCGCAGCGGCCTGGCCGCCGTGAGCGACGCGCTGCTCGCCATGAGCCGCCGCCTGGAAGTCCGCGACGTCCTGCGCACGATCGTCGCCTCGGCCCGCGAGCTGCTCGACGCCGAGTACGCGGCCCTCGGCGTCCCGGACGACCACGGCGGCTTCGCCCAGTTCGTCGTGGACGGCATCAGCGAGGAGCGGTGGCGGGCGATCGGCCCGCTGCCCCGCCAGCACGGCATCCTCGCCGCGATGCTCCACCAGGACGCCCCCGAGCGGCTGGCCGACGTGCGCGATGACCCGCGCTTCGAGGGCTGGCCCGCCGCGCACCCCGACATGTCCGATTTCCTCGGGCTGCCCATCCGGGACGGCGAGGAGACCCTCGGCGCCCTCTTCCTCGCGAACAAGCGCGGCCCGCACGGCTTCACCGACGAGGACGAGGAGCTCCTCTCCCTCCTCGCGCAGCACGCGGCGATCGCCCTCACCAACGCCCGCCTCTACGAGCGCAGCCGCGAGCTGACCATCGCCGAGGAACGGTCCCGCCTCGCCCACGAGCTGCACGACGCGGTCAGCCAGAAGCTCTTCTCGCTCCGCCTGACCGCCCAGGCGGCCGCCGCCCTCGTGGACCGCGACCCGGCCCGCGCCAAGGAGGAACTCCAGCAGGTCGCCGTCCTCGCGGCCGAGGCCGCCGACGAACTGCGCGCCGCCGTCACCGAGCTCCGCCCGGCCGCCCTCGACGAGGACGGCCTGATCGCCACCCTGCGCAACCAGGTCCGCGTCCTGGACCGCGCCCACACCGCCCGCGTCACCTTCGCGTGCGACGGCGTACGGGCCCTGCCCGCGACCCAGGAGGAGGCGGTCCTGCGCGTCACCCAGGAGGCCCTCCACAACGCCCTGCGCCACTCGCACGGCGACCGGATCGAGGTCACCCTCACCCGCGGCGGGACCGGGGGAGCGGTGCTCCGGGTCACCGACGACGGCGTGGGGTTCTCCCCGCCCACCGTCCGCCGGGCCGGCCGGCACCTCGGCCTGGTCTCCATGCGGGACCGCGCGGCCGGCGTCGGCGGCCGGCTCACCGTGCACTCCGAGCCCGGCAAGGGCACCACGATCGAACTGGAGGTCTCCGGTGGCTGACACGCTCGGCCGGCCCGGCCGGATCAGGATCCTGCTCGTCGACGACCACCAGGTGGTCCGGCGCGGCCTGCGCACCTTCCTGGAGGTCCAGGACGACATCGAGGTGGTGGGCGAGGCCGCCGACGGCGACGAGGGCATCGCCCGCGCCGAGGAGCTGCGCCCCGACGTGATCCTGATGGACATCAAGATGCCCGGCACCGACGGCATCGACGCCCTGCGCAGACTGCGCGGGCTGGCGAACCCGGCGCGCGTGCTCATCGTCACGAGCTTCACCGAACAGCGGACGGTGGTTCCCGCCCTGCGCGCGGGCGCCGCCGGCTACGTCTACAAGGACATCGACCCCGTCGCGCTCGCCGCGGCCATCCGCTCGGTCCACGCCGGCCAGGTCCTCCTCCAGCCGGAGGTCGCGGTGGCCCTGCTCGCGGAGGAGGACCGTCCCCCGTCGTCCGGCCGGGGCGGCTCCCTCACGGACCGCGAGCGCGAGGTGCTGCGGCACATAGCGGACGGCCGATCGAACCGGGAGATCGCGCGGGCGCTGGTCCTCTCGGAGAAGACGGTCAAGACGCACGTGTCGAACATCCTGATGAAGCTGGACGTCGTGGACCGGACCCAGGCGGCACTGTGGGCGGTCCGACACGGCATGACGGAGTGATTCATACGGTCGGGTGTATGTCGCCCACATGGCGTATCCCGTTCGTCCGATGAACGTTCTTCATGACGTGTCGCGGCGGCTGGCCGCGGCAGACGTATGGAGGACGAGAACGTGAAGAACTTCAAGAAGGCCACCGCTGTCACCATGATCGCGGGCGGCCTCCTCGCCGCCGGCGCGGGTGTCTCCTCGGCGCACGGCGGTGCGTCGGCGGAGGGCGAGGCCCTGGCCTCGCCCGGCGTGGCCTCGGGCAACCAGCTCCAGGTCCCCGTCCACGTCCCGGTCAACGTGGTGGGCAACTCGGTCAACGTGATCGGCCTGCTGAACGGTGCCTTCGGCAACACGGGCGCCAACGCCTGACCGGCCACACACTTCGGCCCCGCGTCCCTCCTCTCCCTGGGAAGCGGGGCCGTTGCCGTACCGCACACCGCCGCCGCACCCCCGGGCCGCCGTACCGCATGCCGCCGCCGGGCCACGTCCTAGCCACGTCACGCCGCCGCGCCCCGCCGTCCCCGCGCCACGACCCGCCGGCCTGCCCCGCCGCCGCACGCACTCCGCAGAGCCCCGGCGCCCCCGGCGCCCCTCCCGGTCCCCGCGCTACCGGCCCCGCTCCCGTTCCTCGACCGCCGAGTTGTACGCCGCCACGAGCGCCCGCCGGGCCACCCGTTCCACCGGCCGCAAGGCCTCCGCCCGCGCGGCCATCTCCGAGGCCGCCACCGCCGCCCCGTGCCCCCGCTCGTACGCCAGCGACACCATCAGGTCCACCCGCTGCGCCAGCGCCAGCACCCGGACCGCCCGCGCCGGATACCCCGGCGCCAACGCGTCCCGTCCGGCCTCGGTCCGCGCCCGGTACGCCGACAGCGCGGCGTCCGCCACCGGCCCCGATCCCGCCACGTCCAGCTTCGTCAGGACCACCGCGGCCTCGCGCAGCGCCTCCGCCAGCTCGCGCTCCGCCTCGCCGAGCGACGGTACGTCCGCCGGCGGGGCCTCCCGGACCGGAAGGCAGTGCCAGGTCACCGAGACGTGCAGGTCCCCGGCGGGCCCGACCTCGTGGACCGCCGGCACCAGCCCCACCGCCGCGCCCACCGCGACGACCGCCTCCTCGGCGTCCAGCGCCCGCGCGTTGAACTCCGGCGGGCCGCTCAGCCCCAGCGGATGCCCCGGCGCCGGCAGGGCGACCCGCAGCCCGCTCACCCCCAGCACCCGCAGCCGACCCAGCGCGAGCGTCAGCCCCACCGGCCCCGTTTCCCCCGGCAGCCCCTCCACGCGGTGCACGGAGTCCTCGCCCACGATCGACAACGCGGCCTCGTCGGGCGAGACGAGACCGGCCAGCAGAGCGTTCCCCCAGGCGGCCAGCCGCCCTGAACGTGGTTCGAAAAGCATCCCCCCACTTTACGGATCGGCCCTCCGACCCGGGCCCGCGCCCGGACCCCTCCGTGAGTGGCGTAGGTTTTCCCCTGGGGCTGCGCCTGCCGGTAGGACGGTGCTGCACAGAGACGAACCGAGACTGCAAGGGGAGACAACACGCTCATGAGCGATGTTCTGGAGCTGGTGGACGTATCCGTGGTCCGCGAGGGCCGGGCTCTGGTGGACCAGGTCTCCTGGTCGGTCAAGGAGGGGGAGCGCTGGGTGATCCTCGGCCCCAACGGCGCCGGGAAGACCACCCTGCTCAACGTCGCCTCCAGCTACCTCTTCCCCACCAAGGGCACCGCCACCATCCTCGGCAGCACCCTCGGCAAGGTGGACGTCTTCGAGCTGCGCCCCCGCATCGGCATCGCCGGCATCGCGATGGCCGACAAGCTCCCGAAGCGGCAGACGGTCCTGCAGACCGTCCTCACCGCCGCGTACGGAATGACGGCCACGTGGCAGGAGGAGTACGAGGACGTCGACGAGCAGCGCGCCCGCGCGTTCCTCGACCGCCTCGGCATGACGGACTACCTGGACCGGAAGTTCGGCACCCTCTCCGAGGGCGAGCGCAAGCGCACCCTGATCGCCCGCGCCCTGATGACCGACCCCGAGCTGCTGCTCCTCGACGAGCCCGCCGCCGGTCTGGACCTCGGCGGCCGCGAGGACCTCGTACGGCGCCTGGGCCGGCTGGCCCGTGACCCCTTCGCCCCGTCGATGGTCATGGTCACGCACCACGTCGAGGAGATCGCCCCCGGTTTCACGCACGTGCTGATGATCCGCCAGGGCAAGGTCGTCGCCGCCGGCCCCGTCGAACTGGAACTGACCTCCCGCAACCTCTCCCTCTGCTTCGGGCTGCCGCTCATCGTCGAGCGCAGCGAGAACGAGCGCTGGACCGCACAGGGCCTGCCCCTGCGCTGAGCGGGACCGCCCGTACCCTGTCCGGACCGCGCCCACCCGACCTACCATGACCATGTGGACATCGACGCGTGGGTGTGGTGGCTCATCGGCGCGGTCGGACTGGGCATCCCCCTCGTCCTGACCGCGATGCCCGAGTTCGGCATGTTCGCCGTCGGCGCGGTGGCGGCCGCGATCACGGCGGCCCTCGGCGGGGGAGTGGTCGCCCAGGTACTGGTGTTCGTGATCGTGTCGGTCGCGCTCATCGCGGTGGTCCGCCCGATCGCCAACCGCCATCTCAACCAAAGACCCCAGCACCGCAGCGGAATTGACGCCCTGAAGGGCCGGAGCGCCGTGGTCCTGGAACGGGTCGACGGAAGCGGCAACGGGCGGATCAAGCTCGCGGGCGAGATCTGGTCGGCCCGCGCCCTCGACACCGACAGCAGTTTCGAGCCCGGTCAGTCCGTCGACGTGGTCGAGATCGACGGAGCGACCGCGGTCGTCATGTGACAAGCAGCCGACCCGCGGCCCCGGGGTCTGCGAGACTCCGCTGAACGGGGCAGCACAGACAGCCGGAAGGGCACGGGGAACCGCATGCAACCGATCATCATCGTCCTGATCATTCTGGTGGTTCTGGTCTTCATCGCACTGGTCAAGACGATCCAAGTGATCCCGCAGGCCAGCGCGGCCATCGTCGAACGGTTCGGCCGCTACACCCGCACCCTCAACGCGGGCCTGAACATCGTCGTCCCGTTCATCGACTCGATCCGCAACCGGATCGACCTCCGCGAACAGGTCGTCCCCTTCCCGCCGCAGCCGGTCATCACGCAGGACAACCTGGTCGTCAACATCGACACCGTCATCTACTACCAGGTGACCGACGCCCGCGCCGCGACGTACGAAGTGGCCAGCTACATCCAGGCCATCGAGCAGCTCACGGTCACCACGCTGCGCAACATCATCGGTGGCATGGACCTGGAGCGGACCCTGACCTCCCGCGAGGAGATCAACGCGGCCCTGCGCGGCGTCCTCGACGAGGCCACCGGCAAGTGGGGCATCCGCGTCAACCGCGTCGAGCTCAAGGCCATCGAGCCGCCGACCTCCATCCAGGACTCGATGGAGAAGCAGATGCGCGCCGACCGCGACAAGCGCGCCGCGATCCTCCAGGCCGAGGGTGTCCGCCAGTCCGAGATCCTGCGCGCCGAAGGTGAGAAGCAGTCCTCCATCCTGCGCGCCGAGGGTGACGCCAAGGCCGCCGCCCTGCGCGCCGAGGGCGAGGCCCAGGCCATCCGCACCGTCTTCGAGTCCATCCACGCCGGCGACGCCGACCAGAAGCTCCTCGCCTACCAGTACCTCCAGATGCTCCCGAAGCTCGCCGAGGGCGACGCCAACAAGCTCTGGATCGTCCCGAGCGAGATCGGCGACGCCCTCAAGGGACTCTCCGGCGCCATGGGCAACTTCGGTCCGATGGGCGGCGGTTCGGGCTTCAACCCGGCCAACTCCGGCAAGGAGAGCGGCCCCGCGGCCGAGAAGGCCGCCGCCGAGCGCCGCGAGCAGCCCCCCATCGACTGAGCGGCCCGACCCCTCCTGCATGATCAGTGAGGCCCCTCGACCTTCATGGCGGGGAGGCGACTCACTCATGCAAAGGGGATGGCTCCGTCCATGTCCATGTTCTCGATGTCCCTCTGGGAAGCGCTCGCGGTGTTCGCCGCGGGCGTCGGCGCCGGCACCATCAACACCATCGTCGGCTCCGGCACCCTGATCACCTTCCCGGTACTGCTGGCCACCGGCCTGCCACCGGTCACCGCCAACGTCTCCAACACCCTCGGCCTCGTGCCCGGTTCGATCAGCGGAGCCATCGGCTACCGCGAAGAACTGCGGGGCCAGCGCGCCCGGATCCTGCGGCTCGGCTCCGTGTCCCTCGTCGGCGGGCTCGCGGGCGCCGTCCTGCTCCTCGCCCTGCCCTCGGACGCCTTCGACACGATCGTGCCCGTCCTCATCGGCCTGGCCCTCGTGCTGGTCGTCTTCCAGCCGCGGCTCGCCGCCGCCCTGCGCAGACGCCAGGAGGCGGCCGGAGGAGACACGGGCCACCCCGACGGCGGCCCCGCCCTGCTCACCGGCATGCTGTTCGCCAGCGCGTACGGGGGCTACTTTGGTGCCGCCCAGGGCGTGCTCTACCTCGGCCTGATGGGGCTGCTGCTCCGCGAGGACCTCCAGCGCATCAACGCGGTGAAGAACGTCATCGCGGCGTTGGTGAACGGCATCGCGGCCGTCTTCTTCCTCTTCGTCGCCGAGTTCGACTGGACGGCCGTCCTGCTCATCGCCGTCGGCTCGACGCTGGGCGGCCAGATCGGGGCCAAGGTCGGCCGCCGGCTGTCGCCCACCGTCCTGCGCGGGGTCATCGTGACCGTCGGGATCATCGCGATCGTCCAGATGCTGCTCCGCTGAGCGACGTACAAGACGTACGTCGCCCAACGCATCCGTCTACGCGCGGGGGCGCGATGTTCCTACGCGTCCCCGCGCGGCCCCGAGTGGAACTAGGCGGAACGCGCCAGCCACTCCGGCAGCGGATCCCGCCCGCCGACCCCCAGCGCGAGCAGCATCGCGTCCGCCGGAGACGGTACGAAGGGCTTCCGCAGGAGCGGCATCCCCGCCTCCTCCGGAGTCCGAGCCGCCTTGCGGTGGTTGTCCTCGGCACACGAGGCCACCGTGTTCAGCCAGGTGTCCCCACCCCCCTGGGCCCGCGGAAGCACGTGGTCCACGGTCGTCGCGCGCTTCCCGCAGTACGCGCAACGGTGTTGGTCCCGGACCAACACCCCCCTCCGTGACCAGGGAGCATGTCTTCGGAAGGGCACCCGTACGTACCTGCACAGCCTGATCACCCGGGGCATCGGAAGCTCCATCGTGGCCGCGCGCACACGCAGCTCGGGATGGGACTGTTCGACCACGGCCTTGTCCTGGAGCACCAGGACCACGGCCCGGTTCAGGGTCACCGTCGACAGCGGCTCGAAGCTCGCATTCAGCACCAGCGTGTCCCGCATCTCGCCCACCTCCCGTGTGCAGGCCCGCAACCAGCACGGCGGCTGGGCCCGCGACCACTCTGGTCGCGCGCGCCACGCGGGACAACGCAATAAAAGTGCCCGGTCCTGGTCGTCTTTAGACCAGGACCGGGCGAACGCTCGGAGAACGGGAGCCGCGGGGATCAGCTCGCGGGAGCCTCGTACTCACCGATCAGCTGGGCCCGCCCCACGGTGTGGAAGCGCAGGTTGAACCCGACGACGGCCGGCGAGACCTCCGCGCCGGGACCGAGCTTCTCCGTGTCCACGGCGTACACGGTGAACACGTAGCGGTGCCGCTCCCCGGCCGGGGGAGCCGCTCCGCCGAAGTCCCGGGTGCCGTAGTCGTTCCGTACGTGCACGGCCCCGGGCGGCAGACCCTCGAACGTCCCGCTGCCCGCCCCGGCCGGCAGCTCGGTGACCGACACCGGCAGGTCGAAGAGCACCCAGTGCCAGAACCCGCTGCCCGTCGGCGCGTCCGGGTCGAAGCACGTCACGGCGAAGCTCTTCGTCCCCTCCGGGAACCCCTCCCACCGCAGCCGCGGCGAGAGGTTCCCGCCCGACAGCACTTGCGCGTCCCCCAGATCGGCCCCCGGCTCCAGGTCCGCACTGCTCACGGTGAACGCGTGCACCGGGGGATGGAAATCGTGGGGGAGCGGCGCCCTGTTCTGCTCGGTCACAGCTGAACCTCCTGCTCGGGTCGGGTCCGGGTCACGTCGTCACGTGCCGTCGCGGACCCGAGCCTAGATCCACTCAGAACCAGTTGCGCTGGGAACCCACCGACGCGATCCACTGGTTCAGGTACGCGGCCCAGTCGGTCCCCTGGTAGGACTGCAGCCCCACCTGGAAGCAGCGGTACGTGTCGCTGCCCTCGCTGAACAGGCCCGGCTTCTTGTCCATCTCCAGCACCACGTCCATCTCGCGGCCGTCGGAGACGAAGGTCAGCTCTACCTGGTTGAGCCCGCGGTACTGCGACGGCGGCAGGAACTCGATCTCCTGGTAGAACGGCAGCGTCTGCCGCGTCCCGCGGATGTGCCCGCGCTCCATGTCCGCACTGCGGAAGGAGAAGCCCAGCTGCACGAAGGCATCGAGGATCGCCTGCTGCGCCGGCACCGGGTGCACGTTGATCGGGTCGAGGTCGCCGGCGTCCACCGCGCGCGCGATCTCCAGCTCGGTGCTGACCCCGATGTTCATGCCGTGCAGCTGACGGCCGCCGAAGTGGGTGACCGGCGTCTCCCACGGGATCTCCAGACCGAACGGCACCACGTGCAGCGCACCGGCCTGCACCTGGAAGGCACCGCCCAGACGCTGCTTGGTGAAGACCACGTCCTGCTTGTACTCCTGGTCGCCGCCCTCCACCTCCACCCGCGCCTGGAGTCCGACGGACAGCCCCTCGATCTGCTGCTCCACGGACCCGCCCTGGATCCGTACCTCGCCCTGGACGATGCCGCCCGGCACGACGTTCGGCTCGGTGATGACCGTGTCCACCGAGGCGCCGCCGGCTCCCAGGCTCGCGAACAGCTTCCTGAACCCCATGCTCTGACTCCCCTTGAAGGCTTGCTGAAAGACTTGTGCGATTACGCGCAGGACTACCCCTACAAACGCGGAACCTTAGGCCCCGGTTGCAGCCGAGCCCAGTCGACTACGCTCGACCGGATGAGCGCGCGCCCTGACCGTACGCCCCTGGACCGGTCCTTCTTCGACCGCCCGGTCCTCACCGTCGCTCCCGACCTCCTCGGCCGCACCCTGGTCCGCCGCACTCCGGACGGCCCGATGGAACTGCGCATCACGGAGGTGGAGGCGTACGAGGGGGAGGCGGACCCCGGCTCCCACGCCTACCGCGGCCCGACGGCGCGCAACGCGTCGATGTTCGGTCCGCCCGGACACGCGTACGTCTACTTCATCTACGGCGTGTCAAGGCAGTCGGCATGAATGTCGAGCTGCTCGCCCACCCTGCCGAAGAAGTCGCCCCCAAGCTGCTCGGGAGTGTACTCACCTGCAAGACCCCCGAGGGAACCGTGAGCATCGCCATCACGGAGACCGAGGCGTACTCCGGCGCGGCCGACCCGGCTTCCCACGCCTACCGCGGCTGGACACCCCGTAACGCGGTCATGTTCGGACCCGCAGGCCACCTGTACGTCTACCGGTCCCACGGTCTCCACTGGTGCGCCAACGTCGCCACAGGGACGGATGGCATCGCCTCGGGTGTCCTCATCCGCGCAGGCAGGGTCATCGAGGGGGAAGACCTGGCACGCCAGCGGCGAGGCGAGAGGGTCGAGAGCTCACGTCTGGCCCGAGGCCCGGGGAACGTCTGCCAGGCACTCGGCATCACAGCAGAGCACAACGGCGCAGACCTCTTGACAGGTACCTCGGTCGTGTTGTCCGAGGGTGAGCCAGTACCTACCGCGCTCATCCAGGTTGGTCCTCGGGTAGGCGTGAGCAAGGCCCACGACTGGCAACACCGGTTCTACCTCGCCGGTGATCCAACGGTCTCGGCGTACCGACTGAGCCCGCGAGCCAAACCGACCACAGGAGCCTGACTCGCCGTGCGCCTTGCTGACGGCCCGCCGGTGAGTCGGTGCGGAGTTGGGTCAGGCGATGCGTGATCGTCCGCGAGCGCGGCCCGTGACGCATCCCTGGCCGGTCGAGTGACTGCTGGCGGGGGCCCGCCGGTCTGATCCATCAGGACCGGGGAAGCGGCAGGGGGCGGCCTACCGGCCGCCACAGTCTCAAGTGGCCTACGACAGTGCGGCCCCGAGAGGGGCCGACAGGGGCAAGCCAGCAAGACCGCGGGGGCGCTGCCGCGCCCCACTGTCACAGCCGTAAGGCCCTGTTCCTTACATGCTTGCTTGATATTTTGAGATGAGTTCTGAGACGGTCCGTGTCATGACGACGACCACTGCCACCGGCCAGCTCATCGGATACGCCCGCGTCTCCACTGACGACCAGGAAGCGCAGCTGCAGCACGACGCGCTGACGGGCGCAGGGTGCGCCCGCGTCTTCGAGGACAAGGCCAGTGGCAAGAACACCGACCGGCCGCAGCTCACGGCCGTACTGGACTACGCCCGACCCGGCGACGTCCTGTGTGTGGAAGCTTGACCGGCTCGGTCGGTCGCTCATCGACCTTGTGTCCATCGTCGATGGACTGCGCGAGCGAGGCATAGGGTTCCGCGTGCTCGACGGTGCGCTCTCCTCCGTCGACACCACATCGGCCGATGGTCGTCTGTTCTTCCAGATCGTCGCGGCCATGGCGGAGTTCGAACGGTCGCTCATCAAGGACCGCACGCGGGCCGGGCTGGAAGCGGCCAAGGCGCAGGGCCGTACCGGCGGCCGGCCGTCTGTGGTGGACGAGGATGTACTTGACTCATGCACGTTGTTGCATGAACTGGGGAGCGAAAGGGGCGCGCTTCCTCGACGGGCATGGCGAAGGGCCCCGCCCGGCACTCGTCAGACAGGGCCAGTGCTCACCGAGCGCCGACAGCCGACCCGGCCCTCCGCGAGCGGATCTCAGGGGTTCCGGAACGTGATCCGGCAGTGCTCGCCCTTGAAGGACCGAACCCCTCGACCGCGCGGCATCAGCTCGACTCGCTCGCAGACCTGCATGACGACGGTCCGCGCGTAGTCGATGCGGTCGGGGTCCTCATAGTCCAGTTCCTCCCACAGGTACTCGATGTCGCCGAGGTCGACGCGCACCCGCTGCGATGCCAGGTCTGCCAGCTCGGCCCGGATCTTGGTCAGGTCGGCGTCGCACCTGCCGATGCCCGTCCGCAGGGTCGACGCGTCGATGTCCCCTACGGCGAACATCTCCGCCAGGGCGGTGCGCCTCTCGGATGCGGCCGTCTCCTCGGCCAGCAGCTCGGCCTCCCGCTTCTCGTCTGCGGCATCTGTGGCTGGTGCAGCGTTCCACTCCTCGGCCCTGTCGATGACCTTCCTGACTACGAAGGAGTCCAGCGGGTCAGCCGGGCAGGTGATGCACCGGCCACCCGAACAGGTGTAGATGCGGTACCGCTCGCCTGCCGCGTTCTTCTTGCTCCACCCCTGCGTGACGACGGCCTGACACTTCGAGCAGCGGACCACGCCGGACAACAGGGCCTTGCGCTTGCCGCCGCCGCCCGTGTTGCGCTCCGGGTCGCTCAGGTAGCGGACCAGGGCCCGGAATATGCCCTCGGAGACGATCGCCTCCCAGTTGCCCGCGCCGGTCTCCTCGGTCCGCCGCACGCGCGTCCCGTCCGGCTTCTCGACCCACTGCGAGTACGTCTGGATTCCCGCGTTCCTCGGCTTCAAGAGGACCATCCGAAGGTTCGAGCTGCGCCACTCCTTGCCGTGCGGCGAGAGCAGCCCACGCGTGTTCCAGTCCTTCGCGATGGACCAGAGGGTGACGCCGGCCAGGACATCCCGGTACGCCTGCCGCAGGGCCTCCGCCTCTGCTTCCCGGTGCCTGCCGTCCCGCTCGAAGCCGAAGGGGCGAGTACTCCAGAAGGGCCTCCCCGACTCCCTGCGCCGCTGGTGTCCGAGCACCTGACGCTCGACTCGCATCTCGGTCTCGTTGCGAGCCACCACAGCGCCGATGCGAGCAGCGAGACGGCCGGACGGGGTGGACAGGTCGAGCACTCCCTGCGCCTGTGCCGCTGCCAGCGTGACGCCGGTCGCCTCGGCCAGGTCCACCAGGTCTTCAAGATCCCAGGGGGTGCGGTACATGCGGTCGTAGTGGCGGGACACGATGGCGTCCGCCTTGCCGTCCTCCACCAGAGCTTTGACGCGTTCCCACTCCGCGCTCCGCTTGGTTCCCCGCTTCGTCGAAGCCGACGTGTCCTTCTCGACGATCGTGGCTACGACTGACCAGCCCTTCCGGTCGCACAGCGCCTGACTCAGCTCGACCTGTTGTGTCAGGTTCCCACCCTTGGATTCCTCGCCCCTCGGGGTGGGGCTGAGCCTGGCGTAGATGATCGCTCGCACTGCCTGTCTCCTGCTTGTCGTCGCTTTGCCGATGCTGCCGGACCAACGACGTACATGCCTAGTGAGTTACCTACGGCATGTGGTTCACCCTCAACCTGATGTGCGGTCCGCCGGGCCAGGCGAGCGGGGTCCTGCTCCGCGCGGGGGAGGTGACGCTGGGCGCCGAGCTGGCCCGCACCCGGCGGCTCTCCGCCAGAGCCGACCGAGAACTGGCGAAGGGGCCGGCGCGCCTGGCCACGGCCCTGGACATCGACCGCTCGCTCGACGGCACCGACCTCTGCGCCGGCCCGGATGCGCCCCTGTCCCTCCTCGCGGGAACCCGGACCCCGCCCGACCGGGTGGGCAACGGTCCCCGCACCGGAGTGGGCGGCGCCGGAGCGGACCACCCCTACCGCTACTGGATCACCCAGGACCCGACGGTGAGCCCGTACCGTGCCCACGCGCCGCGCCGCCGCTCAACTTGACGCGGCATGGGCGGACGCCTAATGTAGTCCGAGCCGCTTGAACGGGGCACTGCCATCAGCAGACCCCCAGAGCGGCCAACCCACTACCTACGACTTACCCCTGGCGGGGTCGTATTCGGCATGCCCGAATTCGATTCCAAGCGGCCGATTATGAGCCGCAAGGAATAAGCGCTAATGTGGTGGAGCGCCGAAAGGCACAGACCCCCAACGGTCACCGAATTCAAATCCAAGCCGGAAACGGCGCGGAAATGATCTGGTAGAGTTGGAAACGAAGGAAGCGCCCGGAGGGCCCGGAAACGGGAACGAAGGAAGCGTCCGTTCCTTGAGAACTCAACAGCGTGCCAAAAATCAACGCCAAAAAGTTGATACCCCGTCCATGTCGGTGGATGAGGTTCCTTTG
>NZ_JBSGWY010000025.1:0-30684 GCF_053609145.1 Streptomyces sp. NPDC054961
GCGGGGGGGGGGGGGGGGGGCCCCGAGCGGGGGGGGCCCCCCCACCCCCCGCGCGCGCCCGCGGCCGCGCCCGCCCCGGCCGCGGCGCAGCCCGCGTACGGATACCCGCAGGACGGTGGCTACGGCTACCCGCAGCAGCCCGCCACCACCCCCATGTACGCGGCCCAGGCACCCGCCGGGTCCGGCTCGGGCGGCGGCAACGACGTGCGCAACCAGCTGATGATCGTCGGCGCGGCCCTGCTGGCCATCGTCCTCATCATCGGCGGCGGCTTCTGGTACGTCTCCGGCGACGACAAGGGCACGGACGACAAGCCCGTCGCCGAAGGCAGCCCGAGCCCCGGCGGCGACAAGGGCGGGACGGGCGGGGGCGGCACCGAGAAGGCGTCCGGCAAGACGAAGTCGAAGACCCTCGTCAACGTCCCGATGCCGGTCTCCGACGAGATCGTGCAGACCGACGGCTCCTGGCTCACCGACACCACGTACGCCAAGTCCGACATGGGCAAGGTCGTCGGCTACAACCTCACCGACGGCTCCAAGAAGTGGGAGATCCCGCTCAACGCCAACGTCTGCGGCGCGAGCCGCTGGGTCTCGGACAACAAGACCGCCATCCTCTTCGACGCGGCCCTGCCGACGGCCGAGAAGAAGTACCAGCCGTGCAACCAGGTCGGCGTCATCGACCTGAACACCGGCAAGCTCCTGTGGTCGGCCTCGGCCAAGTCCCAGACCGGCGGGGACAAGCCCGTCACCTTCAGCGAGGTCACCGTCAGCGGCCAGACCGTCGCCGCGGGCGGCCTCGACGGCGGCGCCGCCTGGAACCTCGCCGACGGCAAGGTGCTGTGGGCGCCCAAGACCGACACCGACAACTGCGAGGACATCGGCTACGCCGGCGGACCGGCGCTCGCCGTGATCCGCAGGTGCGGCCAGAGCCCGAACTACGTCATCAACGCCCAGCCCCTCGACGCGACCACGGGCGCGCCGAAGGGCTCGTACAAGCTCTCCGCGGGCATCGACTTCGCCCAGATCGTCTCCACGAAGCCGCTGATCGTCGCGGCGAACATCAACCGCACGGCCAAGAACGCCACGGGCGTCAGCGACCTCTTCGTCCTCGACGACGCGGCCCAGCTCAAGGCGCACATCCCGCTCACCTCGGGCAACTACGCACCCCGGTGCGGCTCCACCGAGGTCGAGACCTGCACCCACATGATCGTCGGCAACGGCAAGCTCTACATGCCGACCGAGGAGCACAAGGGCAAGGCCGACTACGGCCGCACCAACGAGATCGTCTCCTTCGACCTGGAGACGGGCAAGCAGACCGCCGACCGCGCCGACGCCGGCGAGCGCTTCACGACGATCCCGCTGCGCATGGACGGCTCGAACCTCATCGCCTACAAGATCCCGCCCTACGACGGCGGCGGCCAGATCGTCTCCATCGACACCAAGTCGATGAAGGAGACCCTCCTCATGGAGAACCCGGCGACCAAGGAATCGCAGCGCGCCGAGACCCAGTACGTCCCGGACAGCGCCGAGTACCGCTTCGGCAACGGCAGGCTCTTCATCGCCCGTACGGCCGTGATGAGCAAGTCCACCTCGTCGACCGACCCGTACTACCTCTTCGTCTCCTTCACGGTGAGCTGACCGCCGGTCCGCACCCCCGAAGAAGCGCCACGAGCCCCCGGAAGGTCCGTCCTTCCGGGGGCTTCTGCGCCGTAACCGCACCGCGCCGTCGAACAAGCGTGTAGCTTGCCGGGTCAGAAGGGTCGGGGGTGGGGTGCCGCAATGGGCGTACGGGTCATGGTGGTCGACGAGCACCGGCTGCTGGCCGAGGCGCTCGCCTCGGCCCTGAAACTGCGCGGCCACCGGGTCCTCGCCGCCGCCGCCCCGGCCGCGGGCGCGGCCGAACTGGTCATCAGCCGGGCCCCGGAGGTCTGCCTGCTCGGCACCGCGACGCCGGCCGAGCCGGGGGTCTTCGAGCCGATCGTCCGGATCAAGCGGGAGCGCCCGCAGATCGCCGTGGTCGTCCTCGGGCCGGTGCCGAGCCCGCGCGGCATCGCGGCGGCCTTCGCCGCCGGCGCCTCGGGCTACGTACGGCACGACGAGCGCATCGAGGGCGTGGAGCGGGCCCTCGCCAAGGCGCGGGCCGGTGAGGTCGCCATCGCGCCGCAGCTGTTGCAGGGTGCCTTCGCGGAGCTCCTCAACCCCGCCGCGCAGCCCGACGACGAGGGCAGCCGGCTGCTGCGGCTGCTGACCCCGCGCGAGGTGGAGGTCCTGGTCCGCGTCGCCGAAGGCGAGGACACCCGGCTCATCGCCGCGGGCATGGCCATCGCGCCGAGCACCGCGCGCACGCACGTACAGCGGGTGCTGATGAAGCTGGGCGTGGGCTCGCGGCTGGAGGCGGCCGCGCTGGCCGCCCGCACCGGGCTGCTGGAGCGGGCCGGACCGCCGCCGTCCGGGCTCGCCGCGCTCTGATCCCGGCCGCTGATTTCCCCGACGGCGCGGAATCGGGTAAGCCGGTCACCAGCACGTGCACCGCGCGTGCGTTCCCACGCGAGAGGCAGTAGGCACGTGAGCGAGACGGCGTCTTCCAAATACCTGGTCACCGGCGGCGCGGGATACGTGGGCGGAGTGGTCGCGGCGCACCTGCTGGAAGCGGGCCACGAGGTCACGGTGCTCGATGACCTCTCCACCGGCTTCCGCGACGGGGTGCCGGCCGGCGCCGCGTTCATCGAGGGCCGCATCCAGGACGCCGCCGAGTACCTGGACTCCTCCTACGACGCGGTGCTGCACTTCGCGGCCTCCTCGCAGGTCGGCGAGTCCGTGGCGAACCCGGGCAAGTACTGGGCCAACAACGTCGGCGGCACCATGGCGTTGCTGGCCGCGATGCGCGAGGCGGGCGTGGGCACCCTGGTGTTCTCCTCCACCGCCGCGACCTACGGCGAGCCGGGCGACGGACCGCTGACGGAGACCTCGGTGACCGCGCCGACCAACCCCTACGGGGCCACGAAGCTGGCCGTCGACCACATGATCGCGGGGGAGTGCGCGGCGCACGGCCTCGCGGCGGTATCGCTGCGGTACTTCAACGTGGCGGGTGCGTACGGGACGTTCGGCGAGCGCCACGACCCCGAGACGCACCTGATCCCGCTGGTCCTGCAAGTGGCGCTGGGCGAGCGGGAGTCGATCTCGGTGTTCGGCGACGACTACCCGACCCCCGACGGCACCTGCGTGCGCGACTACATCCACGTCGCCGACCTGGCGCAGGCCCACCTGGACGCGCTGCGGGAAGCCGCCGCGGGCGAGCACCTGGTGTGCAACCTCGGCAACGGCAACGGGTTCTCGGTCCGCGAGGTCATCGAGACCGTCCGCAAGGTCACGGGCCGGCAGATCCCCGAGACCCTCGCCCCGCGCCGGGCCGGTGACCCCGCGGTGCTCGTCGCCTCCGCCCGCAGGGCCCACGACCGCCTCGGCTGGACCCCGACCCGCTCGGACCTCACGGGCATCGTCACGGACGCCTGGAACTTCACGCGCGCGCTGCGCGCCGGCACCAGCTGACCCGTTCGCAACCACCGGCCCCCGCACCCCTGGTGGTGCGGGGGCCTCCGGTTTTCCGCGCCCGGCTCCTCAGGGGCGTACGCATGTCCGGAGTGCGCCGTCTGCGGGCGCTTTGCGCGGGCGCCCGGCGTGCACACGCCGGGTGAAAGCGACCCCGTGCAACTGCCCGCGGCACACGCCGGGCCGTAACGGTTCTTCCGGGCCTTCGGGGCGGTCGATTTCAAGCCACCGCAAAGAGCCCTCGGACCCTTCCCGCCGGAAAATCGCTCGGAAAACTTCTGGAATTCGGCCAACCACGAGCCGTCCCCGGGCCTACGCTGGTGCGTGACACCGGTGGGGGCCGGTGTTGATTCAGGGGTCGAGACAAGTCGGGTACGACGTCCGGTCCGGGGTAGTGCAGAGATGTCACGGCGGCGGCCGAGGCGACTGCGGATCACCCGGTCCGGGCGTCGTACCCGCAGCCGTCCGTTCCCCGACCCTTGGGGGTTTCGTGGTCCGTATCCGGGTACTCGTGGTCGACGATCACCGCATCTTCGCCGAATCTCTCGCCGCCGCACTCGCGGCCGAACCCGACGTGGACGTGTCCGCGGCCGGCAGCGGCCCGGCAGCACTGCGCTGCCTCGAACGCGCCGTCGCCGAGGGCCGCCGTTTCGACGTGCTCCTCGTCGACGCCGACCTCGCCGCCGTGGGTGCGGCCGTACCCGCCCAGCGGGAGTCCGGCTCCGGCCCCGCGCCGGGCACCGACGGGATCGCCCTGGTGGCGGGCGTGCGGGTGTCGCATCCGGGGGTCCGCACCGTCGTCCTCGCCGAGCGCGACGACCCCCGCCGGGCCGCCCTGGCGCTCCAGGCGGGGGCCTGCGGGTGGGTGGCGAAGGACTGCTCGCTCTCGCGGCTCCTCGCCGTCATCCGCGGCGTCCTGCGCGAGGAGACGCACCTTCCGCCCGCGCTGCTCACCGGAGTGCTCCGTGAACTGACGGCCGCGCGCAAGCACCGTACGGACAGCGAGCGGCTCGTGGAGTCGCTGACGCCCCGGGAGCACGAGGTGCTGCGCTGCATGGTGGCGGGGCTGGGCCGCAAGGACGTGGCCGCGCGGCTGTTCCTCTCCCCGCACACCGTCCGTACCCACATGCAGAACGTGCTGGGCAAACTCGGCGTGCACTCCACGCTCGCGGCGGTCGCCCTGGCCCGGCGGGCGGGTGTCCGCCCCGCGGACCTGCCCGGGCTGCCGGGAGCCGGCCTAGCCGGGGAGGTTGTCGAACGGAGCGGTCAACTGGCGTAGCAGCGCGGCGAGATCGCCGCGCTGAGTACGCGAGAGCTCGCCCAGGATCGCCCGCTCCTGGGCCAGCAGTCCGGCGAGCGCCTGGTCGGCGCGGTCGCGGCCCTCCGGCGTCAGGCGGACCAGGACCCCGCGCCGGTCGTTGGGGTCGGGCAGCCGCTCGACGAGGCCCTTCTTGGCGAGCCGGTCGATGCGGTTGGTCATGGTGCCGGACGTGACCAGCGTCTGGGTCAGCAGCTGGCCCGGGGAGAGCTGGTACGGCGCTCCCGCGCGACGCAGCGAGGTCAGGACGTCGAACTCCCACGGCTCGAGGCCGTGCTCGGAGAAGGCCAGCCTGCGGGCGCGGTCGAGGTGGCGCGCGAGCCTGCTGACGCGGCTGAGCACCTCGAGTGGTTCCACGTCGAGGTCAGGGCGTTCCCGCCGCCATGCCGCGACCAGTCGGTCGACCTCGTCCTCCATGCCGATCATTGTAGGGGGTCTGTCGACATGAAGTCTCTTCAGGTCGAGTATCTCGATCTCATGTATCTTGACATCAAGATATAGTGGGGGTGACCATGGGGCATGGAGGGGTCCGGATCGGCATTCCGCTTCCGACCGCCATGCCAGCCAGGAGGATCGAACATGCATTCCGATACCGCGTCCGCCGTGCCCACCGCGCCCTCCACCCCCAGCTGGGACCCACAGCAGTACCTCCGCCACGCGGGCCACCGCGCCCGCCCCTTCCTCGACCTGCTGACCCGCATACCGGAGCTCCCCACCCGGCCCGCGCGCATCGCCGACCTCGGCTGCGGCCCCGGCAACGTCACCGCGCTCATCGCCGGCCGCTGGCCCGAGGCCCGCATCACCGGATACGACCTCTCCGTGGAGATGCTCCGCCGCGCGGACGCCGAGTACGCCGGCCCCACCGACGGCGGCGGACGCCTCGACTTCCGCCGTGCGGACCTCGTCGACTGGATCCCCGAAGAGCCCTACGACCTGATCGTCTCCAACGCCGCCCTCCAGTGGGTCCCGGGCCATGCCGGCTCCTTCGCCGCCTGGATCGACGGACTGCGCCCCGGCGGCACCTTCGCCTTCCAGATCCCCGGCAACTTCGACGCCCCCAGTCACCGGATCCTCGCCGACCTGTGCGACACCCCGCGCTGGCGGGCCCGGCTCGGCGGCCACGGAACCCGTTACGTCCACATCCTCGAACCCGAGGGCTACCTGGAACGGTTCACCGAGCTCGGCTGCAGGGCCGACGTCTGGGAGACCACCTACCACCAGCTGCTCGAGGGACCCGACCCCGTCCTCGACTGGGTCAAGGGCACCGCCCTGCGCCCCGTCCTCACGGCTCTGGGAGACGACGAGGAAGCCGTGGCCGCCTTCATCGGCGCCTACCGCGCCCAGCTGCGCGAGGCCTATCCGCCGGGGCCCCGCGGCACCGTCTTCCCGTTCCGGCGCGTCTTCGCCGTGGCCCACAAGGAGGCCTGACCGTGCTTGCCGCAGTCGATCACGTACAGCTCGCGGCGCCCCCCGGTGCGGAGGACCGGCTGCGCGCCTTCTACACGGAGGTCCTCGGCATGACCGAGATCCCCAAGCCGCCGGTGCTCGCCGCGCGCGGCGGCTGCTGGTTCGCCGCCGGACCCGTACAGCTCCACCTCGGGGTGGAAGAGGACTTCCGGCCCGCCCGCAAGGCGCACCCCGGGCTCAGGGTCACCGGCATCGAGGCCTACGCGCGCCGGCTGAGCGAGCGCGGAGCCGAGGTCGTCTGGGACGACGACCTGCCGGGACACCGCCGCTTCTACGCCGAGGACCCGGTCGGCAACAGGCTGGAGTTCCTGGAGCCGCACCGCGCGGAGCCCCCCGCCGGCTGAGGCCGCGCACCCACGAAGGGGCCCCCCCCCCCCCCCCGCGCGGGCGGGGGGGCGGGGGGGGGCGGGCGGCGCCGGGCGCGCCCCCCCCACGCTCCGCGGCGGGGGCGCCGACCCCCACCGGGCGGGAGTCCGTGGCGCCCCCCCGCGCGCCCCCCCCCGGGGGCGCCGCCCGCCCCCCCCCCCCGGCCCCCCCCCCCCGCCCCCCGGGGGCGGGGCCCCCGTCGGCGGCGGACGCGGCCACGCGTCCCCCTGCCTCAGCTCCTGCGGTGGCCCACCAGCCGGGGCTTGGCCTCCAGGTTCTCCAGGCCGTGCCAGGCCAGGTTCACCAGGTGCGCCGCCACCTCCGCCTTCTTCGGCCGGCGCGTCTCCAGCCACCACTGGCCGGTCAGCGCCACCATGCCCACCAGCGCCTGCGCGTACAGCGGGGCCAGTTTCGAATCGAAGCCGCGGGCCTTGAACTCCAGACCCAGGATGTCCTCGACCTGCGTGGCGATGTCACTGATCAGCGAGGCGAACGTGCCCGTCGACTGGGCGACCGGGGAATCCCGCACCAGGATCCGGAAACCGTCCGTGTAGTTCTCGATGTAGTCCAGCAGCGCGAACGCCGCCTGCTCCAGCAGTTCCCGCGGATGCCCGGCCGTCAGCGCGCCCGTCACCCCGTCCAGCAACTGCCGCATCTCGCGGTCCACGACGACCGCGTACAGGCCTTCCTTGCCGCCGAAGTGCTCGTACACCACCGGCTTGGACACCCCGGCCTTCGCCGCGATCTCCTCCACCGACGTGCCCTCGAAGCCCTTCTCCGCGAACAGGATGCGGCCGATGTCCAGCAGTTGCTGGCGCCGCTCGGCGCCCGTCATCCGGACCCGGCGGCCCCGCCTGGGCTTGTCGCTGCTGGAACTGCTGCCGTCGATCGCCACGCCCCCCATCATGCCGCGTTCGACGCTGCTTCCTTGCGTCGGGCGTCGACCCGGTCCGTGGACGGCCACCGCACGTCCGACGCCCATCCCAGCTGTTCGAACCAGCGGATCAGCCGCGCGCTGGAGTCGACCTGGCCGCGCAGCACGCCGTGCCGCGCCGACGTCGGGTCGGCGTGGTGCAGGTTGTGCCAGGACTCCCCGCACGAGAGCACGGCGAGCCACCACACGTTGCCGGAGCGGTCCCGTGACTTGAACGGACGCTTGCCGACCGCGTGGCAGATCGAATTGATCGACCACGTCACGTGGTGCAGCAGCGCGACCCGCACCAGGGAGCCCCAGAAGAACGCCGTGAACGCGCCCCACCAGGACATCGTCACCAGACCGCCCACCAGCGGCGGGATCGCCAGCGACAACATCGTCCAGAAGATGAAGTCGCGCGAGATCCGCCGGATCGCGGGATCCTTGATCAGGTCCGGGGCGTACTTCTGCTGATCGGTCTGCTCCTCGTCGAACAGCCAGCCGATGTGCGCCCACCACAGGCCCTTCATCAGCGCCGGGAGCGTCTCGCCGAACCGCCACGGCGAGTGCGGGTCACCCTCGTGGTCGGAGTACTTGTGGTGCTTGCGGTGGTCCGCCACCCAGCGCACGAGCGGCCCCTCCACCGCCATCGAGCCCATGATCGCCAGCGCGATGCGCAGCGGCCGCTTCGCCTTGAAGGAACCGTGCGTGAAGTAGCGGTGGAAACCGATCGTGATCCCGTGGCAGGCCAGGAAGTACATGAAGACCATCAGGCCCACGTCCAGCCAGCTCACCCCCCAGCCCCAGGCCAGCGGAAGCGCGCCCAGCAGTGCGAGGAAGGGGGCCGTGATGAACAGCAGCAGCGCGAGCTGCTCGACGGACCGCTTGTTCTCACCACCCAGGGTCGCGGACGGCACGGACGCGTCGCCGGACGGCGAGGCGTCCTCGATCACGTCGGGACTGATGGTCATGGGTGTCCCCTGGGGGGTGAGGAGAGAGTCGGCAGGCGCGCCACCCGGCCACGCTCCCTACGGACGCGTAACCTACGGCAACGTAAGTATGGCAAAGGTCCTGCCGGCGGCAAGAGGACCGCGCCCGCCACCCCGCCCCGGGCCCCGCGCGAAGGAGCCCGACGGCCCGCCCCGGCCCGGTCCCGCGCCCCGCCCCGCGCCCCGACCCGCCCCCGGCCGTCCCGCCTGGTGACACACCGGGCGGGACACGAGGACGGGACACCTATCCTGGTGTCGTCGGACAGCGCGGTCCGCACGGGCAGCCCGAGCTGCGCATCAGGAGCGGCGACCCCGCCGCGCGCACCCCGGGGCCCACCTCCCCGTAGCGCTCGAAACACTGCAAGGAGCCGCACCTGTGAGCAGTGCCGACCAGGCCCCCTCGACCACCGCCGTCGCCACGGCCAACGCCGAACTGCGCGCGGACATCCGCCGCCTCGGAGACCTCCTCGGTGAGACCCTCGTCCGCCAGGAGGGCCAAGAACTCCTCGACCTCGTCGAACGCGTCCGGGCACTCACCCGTACCGACGGCGTCGCGGCAGCCGAGCTGCTCGGCGACACCGACCTGGAGACCGCCGCCAAGCTCGTACGCGCCTTCTCCACGTACTTCCACCTCGCCAACGTCACCGAACAGGTGCACCGCGGCAAGGAACTGCGCGCCCACCGCGCCGCCGAAGGCGGCCTCCTGGCCCGCACGGCCGACATGCTCAAGGACGCCGACCCCGAACACCTGCGCGAGACGGTCAAGAACCTCAACGTCCGCCCCGTCTTCACGGCGCACCCCACCGAAGCGGCCCGCCGCAGCGTCCTCAACAAGCTCCGGCGGATCGCCGCCCTCCTCGAAGAGCCCGTCTCGGGCGCCGGCGAACGCCGCCGCCACGACCTGCGCCTCGCCGAGAACATCGACCTCGTCTGGCAGACCGACGAACTGCGCGTGGTCCGCCCCGAGCCCGCCGACGAGGCCCGCAACGCCATCTACTACCTCGACGAGCTGCACGCCGGCGCCGTCGGCGACGTACTCGAGGACCTCGCCGCCGAGCTCCAGCGCGTCGGCATCGAGATCCCCGCCGGCACCCGCCCGCTCACCTTCGGCACCTGGATCGGAGGCGACCGCGACGGCAACCCGAACGTCACCCCCGACGTCACCCGCGACGTACTGATCCTCCAGCACGAGCACGGCATCACCGACGCCCTGGAACTGATCGACTTCCTGCGCGGACTGCTGTCGAACTCCATCCGCTACACCGGCGCCACCGAGGAACTCCTCACCTCGCTCCAGGCCGACCTCGAGCGCCTCCCCGAGATCAGCCCCCGCTACAAGCGGCTGAACGCGGAAGAGCCGTACCGCCTCAAGGCCACCTGCGTCCGCCAGAAGCTCGTCAACACCCGCGAGCGCCTCGCCAAGGGCACCCCCCACGAGGAAGGCCGCGACTACCTCGGCACCGCCGAGCTGCTCACCGATCTCACCCTCATCCAGACCTCCCTGCGCGAACACCGCGGCGCGCTCTTCGCCGACGGCCGCATGGACCGCACCATCCGCACCCTGGCCGCCTTCGGCCTCCAGCTCGCCACCATGGACGTACGCGAACACGCGGACGCCCACCACCACGCGCTGGGCCAGCTCTTCGACCGGCTCGGCGAGGAGTCCTGGCGCTACGCCGACATGCCCCGCGACTACCGCGGCAGGCTGCTCGCCAAGGAACTCCGCTCGCGACGCCCGCTGGCGCCCACCCCGGCACCCCTGGACGCCGCCGGACAGAAGACCCTCGGCGTCTTCGGCGCCATCAAGGACGCCTTCGAGAAGTTCGGCCCCGAGGTCATCGAGTCCTACATCATCTCGATGTGCCAGGGCGCCGACGACGTCTTCGCGGCCGCCGTCCTCGCCCGCGAGGCCGGCCTCATCGACCTCCACGCGGGCTGGGCCAAGATCGGCATCGTCCCGCTCCTGGAGACCACCGACGAGCTCAAGGCCGCCGACGTCATCCTCGACGCGATGCTCGCCGACCCGTCCTACCGGCGCCTGGTCTCCCTGCGGGGCGACGTCCAGGAGGTCATGCTCGGCTACTCCGACTCGTCCAAGTTCGGCGGCATCACCACCTCCCAGTGGGAGATCCACCGCGCCCAGCGCAGGCTGCGCGACGTCGCCCACCGCTACGGCGTGCGCCTGCGCCTCTTCCACGGCCGCGGCGGCACCGTCGGCCGCGGCGGCGGCCCCTCGCACGACGCGATCCTCGCGCAGCCCTGGGGCACCCTCGAGGGCGAGATCAAGGTCACCGAGCAGGGCGAGGTCATCTCCGACAAGTACCTCGTCCCCTCCCTGGCCCGCGAGAACCTGGAGCTGACCGTCGCGGCCACCCTCCAGGCCTCCGCCCTGCACACCGCCCCCCGCCAGTCCGACGAGGACCTCGCCCGGTGGGACGAGGCCATGGACACCGTCTCCGACGCCGCGCACGACGCGTACCGCCGGCTCGTCGAGGACCCGGACCTGCCCGCGTACTTCTTCGCGGCCACCCCGGTCGACCAGCTCGCCGACCTGCACCTCGGCTCCCGGCCCTCGCGCCGCCCCGACTCGGGCGCGGGCCTCGACGGCCTGCGCGCCATCCCGTGGGTGTTCGGCTGGACCCAGTCCCGCCAGATCGTCCCCGGCTGGTACGGGGTCGGCTCGGGCCTCAAGGCGCTGCGCGAGGCGGGCCAGGACGGCGCCCTCGCCGAGATGGGCGAGCGCTGGCACTTCTTCCGCAACTTCCTGTCCAACGTCGAGATGACGCTGGCCAAGACCGACCTGCGGATCGCCCGCCACTACGTCGACACCCTCGTGCCCGACGAGCTCAAGCACGTCTTCGCCCGCATCGAGGCCGAGCACGAGCTCACCGTCCGCGAGGTCCTGCGGATCACCGGCGGCGAGAAGCTCCTCGACTCCCACCCGGTACTCCAGCAGACCTTCGCGGTCCGCGACGCCTACCTGGACCCGATCTCCTACCTCCAGGTCTCCCTGCTGGCCCGCCAGCGCGCCGCCGCCGAACGCGGCGAGGAAGCCGACCCGATCCTTTCGCGGGCCCTGCTCCTCACCGTCAACGGCGTCGCGGCGGGCCTGCGCAACACCGGCTGACGGCTCCCGCCCCGCCACGCGTCGTACGACGAAGCCCCCGCCCCCGGATCGTTCCGGTGGCGGGGGCTTCGTCGTACGGCCGGCGGTATCAGCTGTTGTACGTGGACTGCGCCCGCTCCAGGCCCTCCTGGATCAGGCACTCCACGGCATCCGCCGACCGGTCCACGAACCAGTCCAGCTCCTTGCGCTCCGTGGAGGAGAAGTCCTTCAGCACGAAGTCCGCGACCTGCATGCGGCCCGGAGGGCGGCCGATGCCGCAGCGGACCCGGTGGTAGTCGGGCCCCATCGACTTCGTCATCGACTTCAGGCCGTTGTGCCCGTTGTCCCCGCCGCCCAGCTTCAGCCGCAGCGTCGGGTAGTCGATGTCCAGCTCGTCGTGGACCGCGACGATCCGCTCCAGCGGCACCTTGTAGAAGTCCCGCAGCGCCGTCACCGGGCCGCCGGACAGGTTCATGAACGACATGGGCTTGGCCAGCACCACGCGCCGGTTCGCGGGTCCCGGCGGACCCATGCGGCCCTCGACCACCTGCGCGCGGGCCTTGTGCGCCTTGAACTTCGCGCGCATCCGCTCCGCCAGCAGATCGGCCACCATGAAGCCGATGTTGTGGCGGTTGCCCGCGTACTCCTCACCCGGGTTCCCCAGGCCCACGATCAGCCAGGGGGCCGCGTCGTCCGACATCAAGACTCCTTATACGAAGACGACCGCCGTCCCGCTCCAGTGGAGCCGGACGGCGGTCGTTCAGCAAGTGCTGAGGGAAGGTGAGGCTCAGGCCTCGGTGCCCGCACCCTCGGCGGCCGGCTCCTCGGCCTGCGCGCCGATGACCTGCAGGACGGCGATGTCGCCGTCGACGGCCAGGGTGGTGCCCTTCGGGAGGACCAGGTCCTTGGCGTGGATGGTGTCGCCGGCCTCGAGGCCCGCGATCGAGACGGTGACCTCGGTCGGGATGTGCGTGGCCTCGGCCTCGACGGAGATGGTGTTCTGGAGGGTCTCCAGCATGTTGCCGCCGGCGGCCAGGTCGCCCTCGGTGACGATCGCGACGTCGACGGTGACCTTCTCGCCCTTCTTGACGATCAGGAAGTCGACGTGGGAGATCGAGCGCTTCAGCGGGTGCTTCTGCACGGCCTTCGGGATGACCAGCTCGGTGCCGGCGCCCTCGATGTCCAGGGAGAGCAGGACGTTCGGGGTGCGGAGCGCCAGCTGCAGGGCGTGGGCGTCGACGTTGACGTGCTTCGGGTCGGTGCCGTGGCCGTAGATGACCGCGGGGGTCAGGGCGTCACGACGGGCCTGGCGGGCAGAGCCCTTGCCGAAGTTTTCGCGGACCTTCGCGGCAAGCTTGATCTCGGACATGCTCACTCCTCGTGGGGTGACGGAAAGGGATGACAGTCACCCGGCCGGAACACGGCCTGCTACGAAGAGCGCGTCGATAACGGAGCACCCACACCTGTCGCGAAACAGGTACGGCCTCCCTCGCCGAGCAACTCGAGGAGTGTACCCGGCGGGGAGGCCGTACCCAAAAAGGATCTAGCGCAGAGCGGAGGTGCTCACTGCTGCTCTTCGAACAGGCTGGTGACCGAGCCGTCCTCGAAGACCTCGCGCACCGCGCGCGCGATCATCGGGGCGATGGAGAGCACCGTGATCTTGTCGAGCTCCAGGTCGGACGGGTCCGGCAGGGTGTTCGTGAACACGAACTCGCTGACCTTGGAGTTCTTCAGGCGGTCGGCGGCCGGGCCCGACAGGATGCCGTGCGTGGCCGTCACGATGACGTCCTCCGCGCCGTGCGCGAAGAGCGCGTCGGCGGCGGCGCAGATGGTGCCACCCGTGTCGATCATGTCGTCGACCAGGACGCAGACGCGGCCCTTGACCTCACCGACGACCTCGTGGACGGTCACCTGGTTGGCGACGTCCTTGTCGCGGCGCTTGTGGACGATCGCCAGCGGCGCGTCCAGGCGGTCGCACCAGCGGTCGGCGACGCGTACGCGGCCGGCGTCGGGGGAGACGATCGTCAGCTTGGACCGGTCCACCTTGGCGCCGACGTAGTCCGCGAGGACCGACAGGGCCGAAAGGTGGTCGACCGGGCCGTCGAAGAAGCCCTGGATCTGGTCCGTGTGCAGGTCGACCGTCAGGATGCGGTCCGCTCCCGCCGTCTTCAGCAGGTCCGCGACCAGACGGGCCGAGATCGGCTCGCGGCCCTTGTGCTTCTTGTCCTGGCGGGCGTACCCGTAGGACGGGACGATCACGGTGATGGAGCGAGCCGACGCGCGCTTGAGCGCGTCGATCATGATGAGCTGCTCCATGATCCACTTGTTGATCGGAGCCGTGTGGCTCTGGATCAGGAAGCAGTCCGCGCCACGTGCCGACTCCTGGAAGCGGACGTAGATCTCACCGTTCGCGAAGTCGAAAGCCTTGGTCGGCACGAGTCCGACACCCAGCTGGTGCGCGACCTCCTCGGCCAGCTCGGGGTGGGCGCGGCCGGAGAAGAGCATCAGCTTCTTCTCGCCGGTCGTCTTGATCCCGGTCACAGCACTGTCTCCTCAGACGTGGGAAAGCTGCTCGCCCCCGTGTGCGTCCGTCCCGCACACGGTGAGCCAGCCGATTGCGTGCACTATCACGGTACGCCGTAACCGACGCACCCGTTTCCGGTCAGTTCACCTCAGCGTTCGCCGGAGTCCTCGCGGACCACCGACTGAGCCGCTGTCGCGGCGGCACTTCCCGGACGCTTGCGGGCCACCCAGCCCTCGATATTCCGCTGCTGGCCACGGGCCACGGCCAGTGCGCCGGGCGGCACATCCTTGGTGATCACGGATCCGGCGGCCGTGTAGGCGCCGTCCCCGATGGTGACGGGAGCCACAAACATGTTGTCGGAGCCCGTCTTGCAGTGTGAGCCGACGGTGGTGTGGTGCTTGTGCTCACCGTCGTAGTTCACGAACACGCTGGCGGCGCCGATGTTCGTGTACTCGCCGATCGTCGCGTCGCCGACGTAGGAGAGGTGCGGGACCTTGGTGCCCTCGCCGATCGTGGCGTTCTTCATCTCCACGTACGTGCCGGCCTTGGCCTTCGCGCCCAGGTTCGTCCCCGGACGCAGGTACGCGAAGGGGCCGACGGTCGCCGCCTCGCCGATGACGGCGGTGTCCGCCACCGTGTTGTCCACGCGGGCGCGCGGACCGACGTGCGTGTCCGTCAGACGGCTGTTCGGGCCGACCTCGGCCTCTTCGGCGATGTGCGTGCTGCCGAGGAGCTGGGTGCCCGGGTGGACGATCGCGTCCCGGCCGAAGGTCACGTTCACGTCGATGAGCGTGCTGGCGGGATCCACGACCGTCACGCCGGCGAGCATCGCGCGCTCCAGCAGACGGGCGTTGAGCAGCGCGCGGGCCTCGGCGAGCTGGACCCGGTTGTTGATCCCGAGGATCTGCCGGTGGTCCGCGCCCACGGCCGCGCCGACGCGGTGGCCGGCCTCGCGCAGGATGCCGAGCACGTCGGTGAGGTACTCCTCGCCCTGGCTGTTGTCCGTGCGGACCTTGCCGAGGGCGTCCGCGAGGAGGGTGCCGTCGAAGGCGAAGACCCCGGAGTTGATCTCGCGGATCGCGCGCTGGGCGTCGGTGGCGTCCTTGTGTTCGACGATGGCGGTCACCGCCCCGTCCGCGCCGCGGACGATGCGGCCGTACCCGGTGGAGTCCGGCACCTCGGCGGTCAGCACGGTGACGGCGTTGCCGTCGGCCTCGTGCGCGGCCGTCAGCGCGGCCAGGGTCTCGCCGGTCAGCAGCGGGGTGTCGCCGCAGACGACGACCACGGTGCCGGACGGGGCGGTGCCGAGCTCTTCGAGGGCCATCCGGACCGCGTGGCCGGTGCCGTTCTGCTCGTACTGGACCGCGGTGCGGACGCCGGCGTCGATCGCGGCGAGGTGCGCGGTGACCTGCTCGCGCGCGTGCCCGACGACGACGACGAGGTGTGCGGGGTCCAGCTCGCGGGAAGCGGCGACCACGTGACCGACGAGCGAACGCCCGCTGATCTCGTGCAGGACCTTGGGGGTGGCCGACTTCATGCGGGTGCCTTCACCCGCTGCGAGTACGACGACGGCTGCCGGGCGGTTGGCGCTCACGGGTGTGCCCTTCGGCTTCGGGTGGTGGACCCGTGAAGGATACCGGTGGGTCATGGTCCGGAAACGAGGCCGGGTCCCGACTGGAGCAGTCGGGACCCGGCGTGCACGGCTCCCCTGTCAGGACTCGAACCCGAACATAAGGCACCAAAAGCCTCAGTGCTGCCAATTACACCACAGGGGACCATATTTCAACCAAATCAGACATTCCGCCCTCTTGGTTGGTTCGACAGCTCCTACTATGCCGCACCGGACGCCTCCGACGCGACGTACATCGCGGCCCTTTCACGGCACGCCCCGTGAGGCAACCCCGGTGCGTGCCGCCCACGTTCCCGGCGCGGCCGTGCCGGGAACGGTCCCGGGCCCGCGCGGGCCCGGCGCGACGGCGGGCCCGCGGGAATTTCGCTCGCCCGGGTGCCGGGGCCCCTGCGTAGGCTGGACGGCATGACCAGTACGGGGGAAGAGCGGGACATTGCCGGGGTCGGCCGGGACGGGCCGTTGTGGTGGGACCGCCGCAGGTCGGCGCTGCTGGACGTGGGGCTCGCCGGGGTGTCCGCCGTCGAGTGCGGGGTGGAGGGCGTCGACTTCGCCCACGAGGCCGGGATCCCGGTCTTCGCCGGGGTGCTGTTCGGACTCGTGACCGGATCCGTGCTCGTGCTGCGGCGGCGCTGGCCGATCGCCGTGGTGCTGGTCGGGATCGCCGTGTCGCCGGCCGCGATCGGCTTCCTGCTCGGCGTGGTGGGGCTGTACACGCTCGCCACCTCCGAGGTGCCCCGGCGGATCACGGCGACGCTGACGTCGATGTCGCTGGCCGCGACCTTCGTCACGATGTACATGAGGACCCGCGGGGACGTGGAGGCCGACGGCACCCTCGTCATCGTGCTGTCCGTGTTCGTGGCGGTGGCGCTGACCGTGCCGCCGGTGCTGCTCGGCCTGTACACGGCGGCCCGCAGGCGGCTCATGGAGAGCCTCCAGGACCGCGCGGCCTCGCTGGAGCGGGAGCTGTCGCTGCTCGCGGACCGGGCGGAGGAGCGGGCCGAATGGGCCCGTACGGAGGAACGGACGCGGATCGCGCGGGAGATGCACGACGTCGTGGCGCACCGGGTCTCCCTGATGGTGGTGCACGCGGCGGCGCTCCAGGCGATCGCGGTGAAGGATCCCGCGAAGGCCGTGAGGAACGCCGCCCTGGTGGGGGACATGGGGCGCCAGGCGCTGACGGAGCTGCGGGAGATGCTCGGCGTGCTGCGGGCGGAGGCCCCGAAACCCCTGACCGCGATGACCCCGACGGCCCCGGTGACCGCGGTGGCCCTCGTGGGGAGCTTCGAGGACGGGCCGTCGCTGGGGGAGCTGGAGGATCTCGTCGGGCAGTCGCGGGCGGCCGGGATGGTCGTGGAGCTCGATGTGCGGGGCGCGTACCCGACGTACGGGGCGGAGGTGGAGCAGACGGCCTACCGGGTGGTGCAGGAGGCGCTGACCAACTGCCACAAGCACGCCCCGGGCGCGCGGGTCGTCGTACGGATGGCGCACCGGGACGGGGAGGTGGCGATGCAGGTGGAGAACGGGCCGTCGGACGGCGAGGCCGCCGAGCCGGGGCTGCCGAGCGGGGGGAACGGGCTGGTCGGCATGCGGGAGCGGGTGCTCGGCCTGGGCGGGGTGTTCGTGTCCGGGCCGACGGACGACGGCGGTTTCAAGGTCTCGGCGGTGCTGCCGGGTGGCGCACGTGCGTAGCGGGACGGCCTGGGACCCGGTGGCGGAGCTGACGGACGAGGAGCGGACGAGCTTCGCGCGGTGGTGACGGGGCGGGGTGGGCGCCGAGCGGTTGTGGCTGAACGTGCCGGGGCCGTTCTCCACGGGGATGACGGACAACTGCTGGACGGGCCGGACGGAGGCCCCGGCCAACGTGCTGTACACGGCGGAGAGCGCGTACTGCACCGCGTACGTGTTCCGGCAGCCGCGGAGTCCGGCGGAGGTACGGGCGGTGGCCCTTGGGGGTGTCTGCCGGATCATGGCCGGGGGCGACCCTGATCCAGCAGACCCCCCCAGCGGCCTGGGCCGATCCCCGCGGGGAGTACTTCTGCGACGGGGACCTGTGGTGGACCCCGGCCGAGGTGCGCGCGTGGTGGGCCGGACGGCGGCGCGTCGTCGAGCACCTGGCCGAGGCGCTCGCGGACTTCGAGTCCGGTGACTGCGCCGAGGCGGCGGACGCGGCCGACGGGGTGCGGGACTTCCGGGCGTACCTGGAGGGCCCTCTCGCCGGTGATCTGCGGGCCTACCCGTTCCGGCTGGAGGAGGGCCGGCCGGCGGAAGGCGGGGAGCGGCTCCCGGAGCTCGGCGGGGACGGGCCCCGGGTCCTGGCCCCGGGGCGGCGCCCGGGGCGGCCGTTGCCCGGGGACGGTTCCTAAGCCGTCGTCAGGCGGGTGGGCTGGAGGCCGGTGAGGAGGAGGGTGAGGGCCTCGTCGAGGGTGGCGCCGAGGTACCAGTCGCCGGTGTGGTCCACGCAGTAGACGCGGCCTTCGCGGTCCAGGGCGAGGTGCGAGGTCCCGTCGGCCTCGATGCCGAGGGGGCAGAGCTCGGTGGAGAGGGCCCGGCCGAGGTCGGCGAAGGTCCGCGCGAGGTGGAGCCCGGTCAGCGGGTCCAGCCGTACGGGGGTGGGGGCGATCTGGCGGCCGGGGCCCGGGGCGGTGACCGTGAGGTTGCCGAATTCGGCCCAGGCCTCGACGGCGGCGGGGAAGACGGTGTGGCGGTGTCCGGCCGGGGTGGTGTGGTCGCGCAGGGCGTCGGCCCAGTACTCGGCCTGCTTGATGTCCCAGCGGCCCGGTTCCCATCCGGCGGTGCGCAGGGCGGAATCCACGGCGACGGGGAAGCGGGTGGCCGAGGAGCGGTCGTAGGAAGCGGAGGTGGCGGTCATGGTGACTACTCGGGGTGGGTGAGGTCGACGGGGCGTACGCCGAAGTGGGCGAGGAGGGCCTCGCAGGAGCGGCAGGGGGGTGCGTAGCTGCCGTGGAGCGGATCGCCGTCCTCGCGGATGCGACGGGCCGTGATCTTGGCGTGCTTGAGGGAGCGGCGGGCCTCGCTCGGGGTGAGCGGCTTGCGCGAGGCGCGCTTGCTGCGGGCCCCCTCGACGGCGGTGAGGTGGCGGGAGAGCAGGATCGCCTCGGGACAGCGCCCGGTGAAGCGTTCGCGCTGGCCGCTGGTGAGTGTGTCCAGGAAGTCCTGGACGAGGGCGTGCAGGACGGGGGGCAGGTCGGCCTTGCCCGCGGTGCCGGTGAGGGTCTCGCCGCGGACGGAGAGGGCGGCGGCCACGGTGGGGAGGATCCCGTCGCGGCGGAAGCGGAGCGCGGGTACGGCGGGACGGCCGTCGTCGCTGCTCCAGCGCAGGCGGGGGTCGCCCGGTCCGGCGGCGTGGCCCTGGCCCGGGACGGTCTGCGGGTCGCCCGGTTCCGCCGGGCCGCCGGTTCCCGGGTGGGCGGCGGTGGCCGCGGTGCCGTCGGCCCGCGGGAGTCCCGGAGGTCCCGGGGGTCCCGGAGGTCCCGGGGGTCCCGGAGGTCCCGGGAGTCCCGGAGGTCCCGGGCGTCCTGAGCCGGCGTCCGCCGGGTCCGTGCGTGTTGCCGTGTTCTGCATGGTTGCGCTTTCCCTCCCGTGGCCGCGGCGGTGACCGCTGTCGCGCACGCCCCCGTGCTGTGGGGACAGCCTGTCAAATGTCCTCTGCGATGTGGAAGCGGGGTCGAATATTCGTATCAATTCGGATCTTCCCGGCTGTCGTGCGGGCGGCCCGCCCGCGTGCGGGTGAGGCCCTTGCCGCAGCACTTAGGCTGTGGTGAACCAGCCAGATCCAGCAGGGGGCTACCGCCATGACGACAGGTCGGCTCGGGCAGCAGGCCGCGCCACCCAACGCCGCGTACTCGGGGCAGGTCGTGCATTTCCCGGACCCCGTCCGGGCCGCGCGCCATCCCCACGGGGTCCGCATCGGCGCGAACGGGCATCCCGACTTCGCTCCGTACGCGCGCGCTGCGGTGGACATCGCCGAGCCCCCGGAGGGCTTCGGCGTGGACGAGCTGCGTCTGACGGACTTCGTGTCCGCGAACGCCGCGATGCGGGCGACGGGCCACGAACTGTGGGACACGGTCGCCGCGGTGGCGACGCCGCACGGCTGGACCTGGCACCACGTGTCCGGTTCGCGCCGGATGGAGCTGGTCCCGGTCGAGGTGAAGGCGCTGCTCCGGCACCACGCGGGGCTGACGACGGTGGCGGTGGACCACGAGAAGCGCGGGACGAGGCCGCTGCAGGAGGTGCGCCCGGTACACCTGGGGCTGCCCAAGACGCTGGTCTCGGTGTCCGAGCAGCAGGTGCAGGGCGTCGAGGAGGACCTCGGCTACCGGCTTCCGGAGGCGTACCGCTCGTTCCTGAAGGCGGCGGGCGGCTGCGCGCCGGTCGGCGCCGGGCTGGACGTCGAGCTCGGCCTGCTGGTGGACCAGCCGTTCTTCACCGTGCGCGAGGAGGCGGCGGTCAACGACCTCGTCTACGCCAACAAGTGCCTGCGGGACCACCTGACGAAGGACTACCTGTGCGTGGCCTTCGTGCAGGGCGGGCTCCTCGCCGTGAAGGTGCGGGGCGACGCGGTCGGCTCGGTGTGGTTCTCCCCGTACGACGACGCGCGCGACCGCGACGGCTGGACCGTGCAGGAGCGGGTGGAGCGGTTGCTGCTGCCGTGCGGTACGGATTTCGACGCCTTCCTGGAGCGACTGGCCGGCAATCCGCCGGAGTTGGAAACGGTGGCCGGTCTGATGGTGGACGGCGGATTCGCACGCTCGGTTCCCGTGGCGGGTCCGGCTTCGGCGGCGGAGCCCTCCGCGCCGGTGGAGGGGTGACGGCACGATGGTGACGTTTGCGCAGGCGCAGGAGCGCGCCGAGGAATGGATCAACGGGGACGTGCCCGGGTACCAGCACCGCGAGGTGCGCGTACGGGAGTTCGGGCTCGGCTTCGTGCTGTGGGCGGAGGACCGCCCGGCGGGACCCGTGTCCGGCGGCGGCCGGCAGCGGCTGGTCATCGCGCGGGACAGCGGGGAGGTGACGCTCTGGCCCGGTCTGCCGGTGGGTGAGGTGATCCGCCGCTACGAGGAGGAGTACGGGGCGTCGGCCGCGCAGGCCGAGGCCTCGGTGCCGGTGCCGAGGATCGACTCGGAGCAGACCTCGTTCATGCTCAGCCCGCCGGAGTGGCTGCAGGAGGCGGCGGACCGGGCGGGGATCCCCCCGGCCCCGGCTCCGGCCGCTCCCGCGGCTCCCGCCGCTCCGGCAGTGCCCGCGGTGCCCGCGGTGCCGGCGGTGCCGGCCGCCTCCGAGGCGCCGGACGCTCCGGCGGCGGAGCCCGTGCCGGTGCCACTGCGGCGCGGGGGCGAGGTCCCGTACGAACCGACCGCCAACGACGGGATGCCGGCCGGGGCCACGCCCTGGGCCGGGACGGACGTGAACGGCGCGGACTCCGCTTCCGTGCCGCTGCCGGCGACGGTGTTCGCGCCGCCGCTGTCCGGATCGGACGCGGAGGACGCTCCGTCGGGCTCCGGGACGGGCCCGGAGGCCAGGACGACGCTGATGCCGAGGGGCAGCGAGCTGCCGAAGACGGCCGTCGCGCCCGCGCTGGACGTGAACGCGGGGCCGGGCGGCCCCGGAGCGCGGCCCGCGCCGGGGGCGGCCTCCGCCCCCGCTCCGGTTCCCGGTCCGGGCTCCGGGCCGGCCCCGGCTTCCGGTGACATCGCCGACGCGCCGACGAGCAAGGCCCGGATCAACCGGTCCGCCGCGCCCGTGACGCCTCCGGGTCCGCCCGGTGCGCCCGGCGGCGGGGCCGAGCCGCCCTCGTACGCCGCGACGATGCTGGCGAGCCCGGGCGGGCCGCAGCAGCCCGCTCCTCCGGGTCCGCCCGGTGCTCCTGGCGCGCCCGGCGGCGGGCTGGACCATGCCGCGACGATGCTGGCGGGTCCGGCCGTGACCGGTCAGCCGCCCGCGGTTCCCGGCCCGCCCGGGGCTCCTGGCGCTCCTGGCGCGCCCGGCGCTCCCGGTGTACCCGGAGCCGGCGCGCACCATGCCGCGACGATGCTGGCGAGCCCGGGCGGGCCGCAGCAGCCTGCTCCTCCGGGTCCGCCCGGTGCTCCTGGTGCGCCCGGTGCGCCCGGTGCTCCCGGGGTGCCCGGCGGCGGGCTGGACCACGCCGCGACGATGCTGGCGGGTCCGGCCGTGACCGGTCAGCCGCCCGCGGCTCCCGGCCCGCCCGGGGCGCCCGGCGCTCCCGGTGTACCCGGAGCCGGCGCGCACCATGCCGCGACGATGCTCGCGGGCCCCGGCGTACCCCAGCCGCCCGGTCCGCCCGGTCCCGCGCCGCAGGCCCCGATGGCGCAGGCCCCGCAGCAGGCGCCCGCCTCCGGGCTGCCCACGGTCGGTCCCGGCTATCAGGCGGTGCTGCGCTACCGCGCGCCCGACGGTTCCGAGCAGCAGCTCATCCGCCGCTCCGCGCCCGGCACCCCGCACCCGGAGTGGCAGATCCTGTACGAGCTGCGCGCGATGAACGTGCCCCCGCAGCAGGTGCTGGAGCTGCACACCGAACTGGCCTCCTGTGAGCTGCCCGGCGGCTACTGCGCCCGCATGATCCGGGAGACCTGGCCCCAGGTCCGGATCACGAGCGTGGCTCCGTACGGGACGGACCACGCGGGCCGGCAGCAGGGCATGCGGCACCTGCTGACCCATCAGGGCGAGCTGCACCAGGTGGCGGACGGTCCGGCGCGCCCGGCGCCGGTCCGCGCGCCGCTGCCGCAGGTGCCGTTGCAGCCGGCGATCCCGCTGGACGCCATCGCGCAGGAACTGGCGGGGGCGTTCGGTCCGCAGGGCGTGTTCCGCTTCGACCAGCGCGCGGTGTCCCGGCAGGGCGTACCGGAGATCGTGGCGCAGACGCTGATGTGGTCGGGCCTGCCGGTCGACTTCGGGCCGTTCTTCTGGGCGCAGGCCGTACCGGGTGCCCCGCTGCCGACGCTCGCCGAGCTGGCGGCCCAGCGGCAGGTGCAGCCGGCGTCGGACGCGGGTTCCTACCTGGTGGTGGGCAGCGACTTCGGCAAGGCGCTGTGCGTGCAGTACGGGACCGCGCACATCGTGGCGGTGCCGGTGGAGGCCGGTCCGGGCGGTGCGCCGGTGCCGCCGCAGTTCGTGAACTCCTCGCTGCCGCAGTTCGTGCGGTCGCTGGCGATGCTGGGTCACATGTGGCGGCTGCGCCAGCACCTGACGCCGGAACAGGCGGGCCGCTGGACCACCGATTTCCAGACGAATCTGGCGGGGCTGGACAGCGCGGCGCTCGCCTCGGCGGAGAACTGGTGGTCGGTGCTGTTGGAGCAGATGTGGGACGGTCTGCTCTGACCGTTCTCCGAGCCCGCCCGACCGGTTTCCGGCCGGTGTGCATGGCCGGGTCGTGACCCTCGAACAGGGTCACGGCCCGGCCATTCGGGCTTCTGGGAGCAAATGACGCATCCTTGACGGGAATCCCCGCGAGAGAGGCGCTTCCAGGATGAGTGCACCCTTTACGACCGTGCGCGGCCGCGGCTACCGGACGGAAGAGGTGGACCGGTACCTCGCCCGGCTGTCGGGGAGTCGGGACGAGGCCTGGGAGCGGGTGGCCAGGCTGACCGTGCTGGCCAAGCAGATGGAAGCGGAGGCGGAGCGGCTGCGGGTGGCCGTCTCCGGGCTGGCGCCGCAGACGTACGAGGACCTCAGCGAGCGGGCCCGGCGGATCCTGCGGCTGGCCGAGGAAGAGGCGCAGACCGTGGGGCTCGACGCCCGCGCGGACGCGCTGGCGGCGGCGGGCGCGGCCGAGGCGCACGCCGAGCGGGTGGCGGACCTGGCGCGCACGGACGCGGAGGCGGTCCGCGACCAGACCGAGGTCCGGGCCCGGCAGGGCCTGGCGCGGGCGGCCCGCGAGGCGGACGAGGCGCGGGCGGAGGCACGGGACGACGCCGCGGCGTGGCGGGCCGACGCGCAGGCGGCGCTGGTGGAGACGCGCCGCCGGGCGGACGCCCTGCTCGCGGAGCGCGAGCAGGAACACGGGGAGCGCTGGGACGCGTCCGAGCGGGAGCTGGCGGCGCGGGAGGCGGAGCTGGAGTCCCGGCACGCGGAGCAGGAGCGGTACGCGGCCTCGCGGCTGGCCGAGGCGAAGCGGGGGCTCGCGGAGGCGGAGGAGGCCGCGCGGCACGGGCAGGAGGACGCGGAGGCGAGGGGCGCGGAGCTGATCGCGCAGGCGCGGGTGCGGGAGGAGCGGGTCGGCCGGGAGACGGAGCGGATCCTGCGCGAGCACGAGGAGGCGCAGGAGGAGATGCGGGCGCACATGAACCACGTCCGCTCCAGCCTGGCGTCCCTGACGGGCCGCGCCCCCGCGGAGGGCTGACCGCGCCCCCCGCGCGGCGGTGGGTCAGGACGGGGGCGCGCACCGGGACGGGTCGCTGCGGAGCCCGCGGTTGGTGACGACCACGGTGAACCCGGCCGCCACGGGCTCCACCGGCGCCACCGCGGCCATCGCGGCCGCCCCGGCCGCCTCGGCCGCCTCGGCCGCCCGTGGTGCCGGGAGCGCCGCCACCAGGGTCCCCGCCGCAGTGGCCTCGGTCGGCAGCACCGTCCCGTCCACCTCGATCCGCGGATCGTCCCCGAACCCCCCGCCCTCCACCGTCAGTACGCCGTCCGCCGTCGCGGACACCTGCGTGATCACGGGATTCGCCCGCGTCGCCATCTTGTTCACGAGGTACGCGCCCGCCGGCGCCCCCGTCAGCGCCCACATCTCCGCCGGCAGCTTGGGAAGTCCGCCGCTCACGTCCGTGACGAAGAACGCCACCACGTACAGCATGGTGACCGCGCTGAGGGCGACGTACTGGAGGTCGACCAGGTCGGTGCGCCCGCTGTCGTTGGAGATCAGATCGTGCAGCGGGCGCCGTTGCGCGCCCTTCGGCGCGGGTTTGGCCATGCTGCCGTGCTCCACCCGCAGGCCGACCACCGCCTTCGCGGCGATGAGGGCGGCGTACGGGCCGCCGAGCAGGGGCAGGTAGACGGTCGTCAGGGAGGACAGCGGGCCGTCGGAGCCCTGGAACCAGTCGGGTCCGCCGCCCGCGGTGAGCCCGTAGGCGAGGGTGGCGCAGAGGAGCCAGAGCAGGATCACGGTCCAGGCCAGGGCCAGGGTGATGGAGGTGGAGAGGCGGCCGTCGCGGCCGGTGACGAAGCCGGGATGGCGGACGAGCCGCAGGACGACCGGCCCGGCCAGGGCGGCGAGTAAGGCGAGTGCGAAGAGCGCGGAAAGCATGGATCCCCCGGGAAGTCGGTCTCCGTAGAGCGTGACGCACCCTGCCGGGCCATGACAACCCGCCTTCGTGCGCGGGTCGTTCCCTACTCCCCGCGCTGCTCCGGCAGCACCGGGAACCTCCGGGGTGCCATCAGGAGCAGCACCAGCGCCGAGGCGGCCGCCGCGACCGTGGCGCCGAGGAAGATGTGGTCCCCGGCGGCCGCCACCGCGCGCCGCAGGTACTCGGCGGCGGCGGGCGGGAGGAGCCCCGGCGCGGCCAGGGCCTCGGACACGTCGCCCAGGTGCTCCGGGAGTCCCGGCACGGGGGCGTCGGCCAGCCGGCCCGCGAGGGTGGCGTTGGCGACGGCCCCCAGCAGCGCCGCTCCGACGCTCTGGCCGACCTGCCGGCAGAACAGCACCGAGGCCGTCGTGGTCCCGCGCTCCGCCCAGCCCACCGTGGACTGGACGCCGACGATCAGGGGGAGCTGGAAGAGGCCGAGGGCTCCGCCGAGCAGGAACATGATCAGCGCGGGCTGCCAGGGGGAGGCGGGGTAGGGGAGCAGGGTGAAGGAGAAGAGGATCGCGGCGGCCAGCGCGACCCCGGTGGCGGCGGTGTCGCGGAAGCCGGCGCGCCGGTAGACGTGCTGGGCGAGGGCGGCGCTGATGGGCCAGCTCAGGGTCATCGCGGAGGTGACCAGTCCGGCGCTGGTGGGGCCGAGGCCGAGCACGGTCTGCGCGTACGTCGGCATGAACACCATCGGGGCGACCATCAGCAGGCCGAGCCCGGCCATGGCGAGGTTCACGGCGGCGATGGTGCGCCGGCGCCACACCCAGCCCGGCAGGATCGGTTCCGCCGCCCGGCGTTCGATGCGGACGACCAGGGCCCCGAGCGCGGCGCTCGCGCCCAGCAGCCCGAGCGAGGGCGCGGACAGCCAGGGCCAGGCGACCCCGCCCTGGACGAGCGCGAAGAGCAGCAGCCCGCCGCAGGCGAAGACGCCGAGCGCGCCCGCCCAGTCGACGGGGCCCCGGCGGCGGACCGGCGGCCGGACGGGCTCGACCAGGTGGCGCGTGATGATCCACAGGGCGGCGGCCGCCAGCGGGAGGTTGAGCAGGAAGATCCAGCGCCAGTCGGTGTACGAGGCGATCAGACCGCCGAGCGCGGGGCCCGCCAGCGCGGAGGTGGCCCACACCGCGGACATCCGGGCCTGGATGCGGGGGCGTTCGCCCAGCGGGTAGAGGTCGGCGGCCAGGGTCTGGACGGTGCCTTGCAGCGCGCCGCCGCCCAGGCCCTGGAGGATCCGGAAGGCGACGAGGGCGGCCATGTTCCAGGCGGCCGCGCAGAGCAGGGAGCCGAGGAGGAAGAGGCTGATGCCCAGGAGCAGGACGGGCTTGCGGCCGTGGGTGTCGGAGAGCTTCCCGTAGACGGGCAGGGTGACGGTTCCGGCGAGGATGTAACCGGAGAAGATCCAGGAGAAGACGGCGAAGCCGCCGAGGTCGCCGACGATCTGCGGGACCACCGTGGAGACGATGGCGCCGTCGAGGGCGACGAGTCCCATCGTCAGCATGAGCGCGGCGACGACGGCGGTACGGGGCCGTACGGGCGTACGGGCGTCGGCGCCCTTCGCTCCGGCCCCGGTCCGGGCCCCGGCTTCGGCTCCGGTCCCGGCCCCGGTCTCCGCGGCGGCGGAGGGTATGCCTCCGGCGTCGCCGCCGGTACTCGCGCCCGTGCTCTCCCCTGAGCCCATGACATGTCCCTTCCACCCCGGCGTACCTGCGCGGACACCCTCTCACCGGCGCGCGTCGGGGTGGTATCCCCCATCGCGCCTCGTCCCCACGGCTGACATCCCCTAGGGGTTGCTCCTCACAAGGGTCCAGGGACGCTTCGTCCCGGCGGATGAGGAAGTACGGCGCCCGGGGTCTTTAACTGGTTACTACAGGACGGGGAGTTCGGGGGTAGGGCTAGCACCCCTATGGATACGGCGCTTGGCACCAGCGCGCCAGAGCCCCCCGGCCGGAAGACTGTGAGCGAGCACCCTGCGGACCACGCGGACCGTAGGAACGACCAAGGGGGAAACACCGTGACAACGGCTATGACCGAAACCAGGCACGGGGGCACTGGAGGGCATGCAGCCGTCGCGGCGCGGGCGCGGCAGGTCGTCAAGGCCTACGGCTCCGGCGAGACGCGGGTCACCGCCCTCGATTCGGTGGACGTGGACATCCAGCGGGGCCAGTTCACCGCGATCATGGGGCCCTCGGGCTCCGGCAAGTCCACGCTGATGCACTGCCTCGCCGGCCTGGACACGGTGACCAGCGGCCAGATCTTCCTGGACGAGACGGAGATCACCGGCCTCAAGGACAAGAAGCTCACGCAGCTGCGCCGGGACCGGATCGGCTTCATCTTCCAGGCCTTCAACCTGCTGCCGACGCTCAACGCCCTGGAGAACATCACGCTCCCCATGGACATCGCGGGCCGCAAGCCCGACGCGCAGTGGCTGAGCCAGGTCGTGGAGACGGTGGGCCTGGCGGGCCGCCTCAAGCACCGGCCGACGGAGCTCTCGGGCGGTCAGCAGCAGCGCGTGGCCGTCGCCCGCGCCCTGGCCTCCCGCCCGCAGATCATCTTCGGTGACGAGCCGACCGGAAACCTCGATTCCCGGGCCGGCGCCGAGGTGCTGGGCTTCCTGCGCCGCTCGGTGGACGACCTCGGTCAGACCATCGTGATGGTCACCCACGACCCGGTCGCCGCCTCCTACGCGGACCGCGTCATCTTCCTCGCCGACGGCCGCATCGTCGACGAGATGCTGAACCCGACCGCGGACGGCGTGCTCGACCGCATGAAGGACTTCGACGCGCGCGGGCGGACCTCATGACCGTCATGAAGACCGCGCGGCGCAACTTCGTCGCGCACAAGGGGCGGATGGCGCTCTCCGCCGTCGCCGTCATGCTGTCCGTCGCGTTCGTCTGCGGCACCCTGGTGTTCACCGACACCATGAACACGACGTTCGACAAGCTGTTCGCGGTCACGAACTCCGATGTGACGGTCAGCCCGAAGAAGACCGAGGACGGCGGGGAGGGCTCCGGCACCGGCAAGCCCGAGTCGCTGGCCGGCTCGGTCGTCGAGCAGGTGAAGAAGGCCGAGGGCGTCAAGGCCGTCGAAGGCGGCGTCGCCTCGATGGCCGTGACGGTCGTCAACTCCAAGAACGAGAACCTCGGCTCGACCACCGGCGCACCGACCTTCGCGGGCAACTGGACCGAGAACGAACTGAAGTCGATGAAGATCATCGAGGGGCAGGCCCCGCGCGGCCCCACCGAGGTGATGATCGACGGCGACACCGCGAAGAAGCACCACCTCAAGCTCGGCGACGACCTGCGCACCATCGCGGTCACCGGTGACATCCGCTCCAAGATCACCGGCATCGCCGCCTTCACCGTCACCAACCCGGGCGCCACCGTCGTCTACTTCGACACGGCCACCGCGCAGCAGAAGCTGCTCGGCGCCCCGGACGTCTTCACGCACCTCAACGTCACCGCCAAGGACGGGGTGAGCGACGCGCAGCTCAAGCAGAACGTCGCCTCCGCCGTCGGCGCGGACACCTACGACCTGAAGACCGCGAAGGAAGCCGCGGACGCCAACCGCAAGGACATGTCCTTCCTGGACATCATGAAGTGGGTGATGCTCGGCTTCGCCGCGATCGCCTTCCTCGTGGGCATCTTCCTGATCTTCAACACCTTCTCGATGCTGGTCGCCCAGCGCACCCGTGAGATCGGCCTGATGCGCGCCATCGGAGCCGAGAGCGGCCAGGTGCTCAAGTCCGTCGTGGTCGAGGCCTTCCTGCTCGGCGTCGTCGGCTCGGCCCTCGGGGTCGGCGCGGGCATCGGCCTGGCCGTCGGCCTGATGAAGCTCATGGGCCAGATGGGCATGAGCCTGTCCACGGAGGATCTGACGATCGCCTGGACCACCCCGGTCGCCGGCATCGTCCTCGGCGTCGTCGTCACGGTCGTCTCCGCCTACATACCGGCCCGTCGGGCCGGCAAGGTCTCCCCGATGGCGGCCCTGCGCGAGGTCGGAACCCCCGGCGACAAGAAGGCCGGCCGGATCCGTGCCACGGTCGGCCTGGTCCTCACGGGCATCGGCGGCGCGGGCCTGTACCTCGCCGCGACGGCCGACAAGGCGGGCACCGGATCCCTGTGGCTGGCCATGGGCGTCCTGTTCACCCTGATCGGCTTCATCGTGATCGGCCCGCTGCTCGCCGGCGTCGTGGTGAAGGCGCTGTCCGCCCCGGTGCTCCGGCCCTTCGGCTCCATCGGCCGGCTCGCCGAGCGCAACGCGCTGCGCAACCCGCGCCGCACCGGCGCCACCGCCGCCGCGCTGATGATCGGCCTCGCGCTGGTCGCCTGCCTGTCGGTGGTCGGCTCCTCGATGGTGGCCTCCGCCACCGACGAGCTCGACAAGACGGTCGGCGCGGACTACATCGTCCAGTCCCAGACCCAGCCGGTCGTACCGCAGGCCGAGGAGACGTTGCGGAAGACCCAGGGCCTGGACCACGTCACGGCGTACCGGGAACTGGACGTCAAGATCACCGCCCCCGACGGCACCACCGAGAAGGACGGCCTCGGCGCCCAGGACCCGACGTACGCCAAGGACGTCCGGCGCAAGATGACCGCCGGCGAGCACGCGGCGGCCTACGGCCCGAACGCCATGTCGGTCGGCTCGGAGTACGCGGACAAGCACCACGTGAAGCTCGGTGACGAACTGACGGTCGCCTTCACCGGCGGCAACACGGTCAAGCTCAAGGTCGCCGCGATCACCAGCGACGGGGGCGGCCTCGACCGGGGCATGAAGTACACCAGCACCGCCGTCGCCGAGGCGAACGTGCCGGCCGACAAGCTGCCGCGTCCCTTCATGCTGCTGGCCTCGGCGAAGGACGGCCAGGAGGCCACCGCGTACAAGGCGGTCAAGGCGGCGCTGGCGGAGTACCCGCAGTACCAGGTGCTCAACCAGACCGACTACAAGCAGGCCCTGAAGGACCAGGTCGGCCAGCTGCTGAACGTGGTCTACGCACTCCTCGCCCTCGCGATCATCGTCGCGATCCTGGGCGTCGTGAACACCCTGGCCCTCTCGGTGGTCGAGCGGACCCGCGAGATCGGCCTGATGCGCGCCATCGGCCTCTCCCGCCGCCAGCTGCGCCGCATGATCCGCCTGGAGTCGGTGGTCATCGCCCTCTTCGGCGCCCTGCTGGGCCTCGGCCTGGGCATGGTGTGGGGCGCCACCACCCACCAGCTCCTGGCCCTGGCGGGCATGAAGGTGCTGGAGATCCCCTGGTCGACGATCCTCGGAGTCTTCGCCGGCTCCGCCGTGGTCGGCCTGCTCGCCGCGCTCTTCCCGGCCTTCCGGGCGGGCCGGATGAACATCCTGAACGCGATCGCCAGCGAGTAGTCGCCCGCGCGGTCGTACGGGGGAAGACCCGGCCCCCCGGGGGCCCCCGGCCGGGGGGGGGCGGGGGCGCGCGGGCGGGCGCCGCCGGCCCGCCCGCCCCGACCAGCCGCGCCCGCCGCCGCAGGCCGCGCG
>NZ_JBSGWY010000025.1:30694-48791 GCF_053609145.1 Streptomyces sp. NPDC054961
CCTCTCTGCTCTTTCTGCGCGGCGTGCTGTTCTGGGTGTTGACCCCGCGCCTCCTCGGCGCGGTGTTGTGGCCGCGGGGCCCGGTGTGTTGCCCGGCCCGGACGGCCGCGGCGACGATCCTCGCGCGACGGACGGTCCCGCGTCGTAGGGTGGGAACCCCCGGCCCGTTCGACGTGTCGGGTCCTTCGCGTTGCCGCCCCACGGCACCTCACCGGACGGAAAGCCGCTTCATGAGCCTGCACGGACTGCTCGACGCCGTCACCCGGGACCCCGCTCTCGCCGAGGCGGTCACCGCGGCCGGGGACGGCAACCGCATGCACGTGGACCTGGTCGGCCCGGCCGCGGCGCGGCCCTTCGCTATCGCCGCGCTGGCCACCCGTACCGAGCGGACGGTGCTCGCGGTCACGGCCACCGGCCGCGAGGCCGAGGACCTGGCCGCCGCGCTGCGGTCGATGATGCCCCCGGGGCGCGAGGACGAGGTGGCCGAGTTCCCGTCCTGGGAGACGCTGCCGCACGAGCGGCTCTCGCCCCGCAGCGACACCGTCGGCCGGCGGATCGCCGTGCTGCGCCGACTCGCCCACCCGAGCAAGGACGACCCCGCCACGGGCCCCGTCTCCATCGTGGTCGCCCCCATCCGCTCCGTGCTCCAGCCGCAGGTCAAGGGGCTCGGGGACCTCGTGCCGGTGAATCTGCGGCACGGGGAGAGCGTCGATCTGGGCGAGATCACCGCGGCGCTCGCGGCCGCCGCGTACGCGCGCGTCGAGCTCGTCGAGAAGCGCGGGGAGTTCGCCGTGCGCGGCGGCATCCTCGACGTGTTCCCGCCCACCGAGGAACACCCGCTGCGCGTGGAGTTCTGGGGTGACGAGGTCGAGGAGATCCGCTACTTCAAGGTCGCCGACCAGCGGTCGCTGGAGATCGCCGAGCACGGTCTGTGGGCCCCGCCCTGCCGGGAGCTGCTCCTCACCGACCAGGTGCGGGAGCGCGCCACGGCCCTCGCCGCGCTGCATCCCGAGCTCGGCGAGCTGCTGCACAAGATCGCCGAGGGGATCGCGGTGGAGGGCATGGAGTCCCTCGCCCCGGTCCTGGTCGACGACATGGAGCTGCTGATCGACGTCATGCCCGCCGGTTCCATGGCCGTCGTCTGCGACCCGGAGCGGGTCCGCACGCGCGCCTCCGACCTGGTGGCGACCTCGCAGGAGTTCCTGATGGCCTCCTGGGCGGCCACCGCCGGCGGCGGCGAGGCCCCCATCGACGTGGGCGCGGCCTCGCTGCGGGGGATCGCGGACGTACGCGAGCACGCGCGCGAGCTCGGCATGATGTGGTGGTCGGTGTCCCCGTTCGCCGCCGACGAGGACGCGGCGGCCGGCAGCGACAGCCTCACCCTGGGCATGCACGCCCCCGAGGCCTACCGCGGCGACACCGCCCGGGCGCTCGCCGACACCAAGGCGTGGATCGCCGACGGCTGGCACACCGTCTACCTCACCGAGGGCCACGGCCCGGCCGCCCGCACCGTGGAGGTGCTCGGCGGCGAGGGCATCGCGGCCCGCCTGGACGCGGACCTCGCCACGCTGGAGCCCTCCCTCGTCCACGTCACGTGCGGCTCCCTGGACAACGGCTTCGTGGACCCGGCCCTCAAGCTGGCCGTCCTCACCGAGACCGACCTGACCGGTCAGCGCACCGCCAGCAAGGACCTGGGCCGGATGCCCACCCGGCGGCGCAAGTCGATCGACCCGCTCACCCTGGGGGTCGGCGACTACATCGTGCACGAGCAGCACGGCGTCGGCCGCTACGTGGAGATGGTGCAGCGCACCGTGCAGGGCGCTACCCGCGAGTACCTGCTCGTCGAGTACGCGCCCGCCAAGCGCGGGCAGCCCGGCGACCGGCTCTACATCCCCACCGACCAGCTCGAGCAGGTCACCAAGTACGTCGGCGGCGAGGCCCCGACCCTGCACCGGCTCGGCGGCGCCGACTGGACCAAGACCAAGGCGCGCGCGAAGAAGGCCGTCAAGGAGATCGCCGCCGACCTGATCAAGCTCTACAGCGCGAGGATGGCCGCCCCCGGCCACACCTTCGGCCCGGACACCCCCTGGCAGCGCGAGCTCGAGGACGCCTTCCCGTACGCGGAGACCCCCGACCAGCTCACCACCATCGCCGAGGTCAAGGAGGACATGGAGAAGTCGGTCCCCATGGACCGCCTGATCTGCGGAGACGTCGGCTACGGAAAGACCGAGATCGCGGTGCGCGCCGCCTTCAAGGCGGTCCAGGACGGCAAGCAGGTCGCCGTGCTCGTCCCGACCACCCTGCTCGTGCAGCAGCACTTCGGGACCTTCTCCGAGCGGTACGCGCAGTTCCCCGTCAAGGTCAGGGCGCTGTCCCGGTTCCAGAGCGACAGCGAGTCCAAGGCCACGCTGGAGGGCCTGCGCGAGGGCTCCGTGGACATCGTGATCGGTACGCACCGGCTCTTCTCGCAGGAGACCAAGTTCAAGGACCTGGGCCTGGTCATCGTCGACGAGGAGCAGCGGTTCGGCGTCGAGCACAAGGAGCAGCTGAAGAAGCTGCGCGCCAACGTCGACGTGCTGACCATGTCCGCGACCCCGATCCCGCGCACCCTGGAGATGGCGGTCACCGGCATCCGCGAGATGTCCACCATCACGACCCCGCCCGAGGAGCGCCACCCGGTCCTGACCTTCGTCGGCCCCTACGAGGAGAAGCAGATCGGCGCCGCCGTGCGCCGCGAGCTGCTCCGCGAGGGCCAGTGCTTCTACATCCACAACCGGGTCGAGTCCATCGACCGGGCGGCCGCCAAGCTGCGCGAGATCGTGCCCGAGGCGCGCATCGCGACCGCGCACGGGCAGATGTCGGAGCAGGCCCTGGAGCAGGTCGTGGTGGACTTCTGGGAGAAGAAGTTCGACGTCCTGGTCTCCACGACGATCGTCGAGTCCGGCATCGACATCTCCAACGCCAACACCCTCATCGTCGAGCGCGGCGACAACTTCGGCCTCTCGCAGCTCCACCAGCTGCGCGGCCGCGTGGGCCGGGGCCGCGAGCGCGGGTACGCGTACTTCCTCTACCCGCCGGAGAAGCCGCTGACCGAGACCGCGCACGAGCGGCTCGCGACGATCGCCCAGCACACCGAGATGGGCGCCGGCATGTACGTGGCGATGAAGGACCTGGAGATCCGCGGCGCGGGCAACCTGCTCGGCGGCGAGCAGTCCGGTCACATCGCGGGCGTCGGCTTCGACCTGTACATCCGCATGGTCGGCGAGGCCGTGGCCGACTACCGGGCGGCGATCGAGGGCGGTCCGGAGGAGGAGCCGCCGCTGGAGGTGAAGATCGAGCTGCCGGTCGACGCGCACGTCCCGCACGACTACGCGCCGGGCGAGCGGCTGCGCCTGCAGGCGTACCGGTCCATCGCGGCGGCCAACTCCGAGGACGACGTCAAGGCCGTGCGCGAGGAACTCACCGACCGCTACGGCAAGCTGCCGGAGCCGGTGGAGAACCTGCTGCTGGTGGCCGGACTGCGGATGCTCGCCCGTGCCTGCGGGGTCGGCGACATCACCCTCCAGGGACCCAACATCCGCTTCGGACCGGTGGAGTTGCGCGAGTCGCAGGAGTTGCGCCTGAAGCGGCTCTACCCGGGCGCGGTGCTCAAGCCGGCCGCCTCGCAGGTACTGATCCCGCGGCCGAAGACGGCCCGCGTGGGCGGGAAGCCGCTGGTCGGACGGGAACTGCTGGGGTGGACGGGGGAGTTCCTCGCCACCATCCTCGGCTCCTAGGGTCCGCGGGCCACGGCGGCGGCCGGCCGGGTCCGCGGAACACGGGAACGGCCGCGGCCGGGAGCTGTCCGGTCCCCGGCCGGCCGTTCCCGTGCCCGCCGGGCCGCCCTCCGGGGCCGGCTCCTTCCGCGATCCCGTTTACGGCGCCGCGCGCCTTTCGCGGCATTCGCTCGCCGGAGCTTCCAGGGCCTTGCGGACGACCGTGCTGCGACCGTACAACGGTTGGGCGCATCCCCTCACTCCAGGCCGGAAACGCTGTATACGCTCAGACTCGAAAACTTCCTCCGCACGGCCCGTCAGGAGCAGCGATGCACGGCCCCGGCACCCCGCCGCCCCACGGTCACCAGCCCGATTCCGGGGGCGTGATGGCGCTTCGTGTGCTGTTCACGCTGCTGCCCATCCTGAGCTGCGGCCTGCTCGCCTGGGGAACGATGCTGCGGCTCGCGCTGGTCACCCGCAAGCCCCGGGACTGGTGGCTGACGGCGGCGTCCGGCGCGGGCGCGGTGCTCTGGCTGACGCTGTCCGCGGCCGACACGACCCTCGACAACTCCGGGTGGCAGGCCAACACCGGCGCGATCGGAACGGTCCTGACCGGCCTCGGGGTGTGCGTGTACTACCTCGTCGCCGACATCCGCCACCACGAGGCGCGCAAGGCCGCGGCCGTCGGCGGCTGGTACCCGCGGCCCGCGTCCCCCTACGTGCCGCCCCAGCAGCCGAGCCGTGAGACGCGCCCCTCCTACGGCTACCCGCAGACCGGCCCGCAGTCGGCGCCCCCGCGGCCCGAGACCACGCCCGCGCCGCCGCAGCCGCCGCGCATCGGGCAGGTCCGCGCCGAGCTCGACGAGCTCAGCGAGCTCCTGCGCCAGCAGCAGCCTCCCCACAACGAGGGCCCCCGCCCGTGACGGACCGGCTCATCGGAGACCGCTACCGGCTCGCGGCCGTCCTGGGCCAGGGCGGCATGGGCCAGGTCTGGACGGCGTACGACCAGCGCCTGGACCGCCGCGTCGCCGTCAAACTGCTGCGCCCCGACAAGGTGGCCGGCCCGGGCTCCGTGGCCGACGAGCTGCGCCGCCGCTTCGTGCGCGAATGCCGGGTCACGGCCCAGGTGGACCACCCCGGGCTGGTCACCGTGCACGACGCGGGCAACGACGGCGACGAGCTGTACCTCGTCATGCAGTACGTCGAGGGCACCGACCTCGCCGACCACCTCGCGCAGCACGATCCCTACCCGTGGACCTGGGCGGTCTCGGTGATCGCGCAGCTGTGCTCGGTGCTGTCGGCCGTGCACGCGGTGCCGATCGTGCACCGGGACCTCAAGCCGCGCAACGTGATGGTGCGCCCCGACGGGACCGTGCTGGTCCTGGACCTCGGCGTCGCCTCGGTGATGGACACCGACACCACCCGCCTCACCAGCACCGGCACCCCCATCGGCAGTCCCGCGTACATGGCCCCCGAGCAGGCCATGGGCGGAGCCGTCGGCCCGCACACCGACCTCTACGCGCTCGGCGTGGTGCTCTACGAACTGCTCTCCGGCAACGTGCCCTTCGCCGGGTCCACCGCCCTCGGCGTCCTCCACCGCCACCTGTACGAGCCCCCGCTCCCGGTCCGCCCGTCGCGTCCCGACATCCCGCCGCAGCTGGAAGCCCTCCTCCTGCGGCTCCTGGCCAAGGACCCGCAGGACCGGCCCGGTTCCGCGCAGGAGGTGTACGCGGCCCTCGTGCCGCTGCTGCCCCACCGCGGCTCCGGAGCGCCCACCGGCGCGCTCGACCCGACCCGTCCCTTCCTGCGCCCGCAGGCCCCCTGGCCCGACCGCGCCACCGTGATCCCCCCGCGGCCGGCCGCCCCGCCGAAGCCGCGCGCGGACGTCCCCGCGGCCGTGGAGGAGGCGAAGAAGCTCCTCGACCAGGGCCGTCTCACCCAGGCCGTGGACATCCTCGGCGGCATCCTCCCGGCGGCGGCCGAGCAGCACGGCGAACGCTCCACGGTGGTCCGCTCCCTGCGCAAGCAGTACGCGGCCACGCTGATGGACGACGGCCAGTACCGCCGCGCCCTGCCCGAACTGCGCCGCCTGGCGGAGGAGTTCCCGGCGGGCGACCCGCGCTCCCTGCGCTTCCGCTACGACGGGGCCCAGTGCCTGGAACAGCTCGGGGAACCCGCGGCCGCCCTCGCCGAGTACCGGTCGCTGCTGCCGCTGTTCGAGAACCACTACGCGAACCCCGATCCGGGCCTCCCGCTGGAGGTCCGCCGCCGCATAGCGCACCTGCTGCTGTCCCTCGGCGACCGCCCGGCGGCCCACGACACCCTCTCCCGCCTCCTCTTCGACGCGGAGCGCGTGCACGGGCCCGCGCACCCCTTCTCCGTGGAGGTCCGGCGCACCCTGCACTGGCTGGGCCAGGTGCGCTGAGGCCACCGGCGAGCGGCCGAGCCCCCGGGAACGGCAGGTTCCGCGTGCGGTGTACCGTACGGCGTCCTGTGCATCCGTATTCGTCAATACGTTCCCCGAGAGGTAGTCGATCGTGAAGGACGCCGTCGCCGACGAGAGTGCGGCCCGGCCCGGGGACGGGGCACTTCCCGGCCTGCTCCCCAGGGTTCTGCTGGCGACCGTGCCGGTGTTGAGCCTGGGGCTGCTGGGCGCGCTGCCCTCGCTGGTCATCGCGTGGCGCCGGGGTACCCGGGCCGACTGGCTGACCGCGCTCGTCTTCACCGCCGTCATGGTCGGCTGGTGGTTCCAGCTCGCGCTCACGCCGGTGGAGACCGAGGGCTGGCAGGCCGGCGCGGACTTCCTGCTGGTGGCCTTCTCCACGGCCGGTGCCGCCGTGCACTGCCTGTCCGTCAAGCGACAGCCGGCGGAGTCCCGATGAAGACCAGACGTACCTGGCGGAACCGGGTCGAAGGGGACGTGGCCGGGAACGGGGCGCTCCTCGGGCGGGTGCTGGCCGGAGCGGCCCGCGCGCTGCGCGGCCGCGCGGGATGGACGGCGGGCGGCGCCGTGGTGCTGGTGCTCGGCCTGGTGGGCGTCTGGTTGTTCGCCGGTGGCGGGCAGGACGGGCCGCCCGACCCGAGGGCGCGCCAGTACAAGGAGTTCGACGCCTGCCTGCTGACGGACGAGAAGGGCATCGTGGGCGGCAGCGCCGCCGCTCCGGTGTGGGAGGGGATGCAGAAGGCCTCGCTGGAGACCCACACCCGGGCCACCTACGTCCCGGTCGTCGGGGAGCCGTCGGCCGCGAACGCCCTGCCGTTCTTCAACAGCCTGATGCAGCGCCAGTGCGACGTGGTGCTGGCGGTGGGCGCCGCGCAGGTGGAGGTCACGCAGGCGGGAGCGAAGGACCATCCGAAGGCGCGGTTCGTCGTGGTCGACGGCTCGCGCAGCGCCGGGAACGTCACGGTGGCGAAGTCCGGTGACGGACTCGAGGAGAGCGTGGCCGAAGCGGTCCGACGGGCCGTGGAGACCTCGGGAGTGTAACGCTCGGGCATCGGTTCCGCAGAGCGAGTAAAGATCATATAAAAACGCAGTTCCTGACTATCAGTTACATTCACAGGTCGGGCAGTCTCGCGAAGCTTTGTCGGCATCGCGTAAGTAAAGGCCTGCCCATGCGTCTTAGTTGGGTCCGTAGCCCTCGCCTCTTCCCACCGGGTCGTCCCGGCAGGCGAAGAGCGAGGGCTGCCGCTCTTTCCGTCCTTTTGTCCTTCTCCTGCATGCTCACGACCGAGACGGCGGCGGCCAGTGGCGCCACGCTCCCGGCGCTGAGCATGCCCGAACTGTCCCTGTCCAGCATGCTGGGCTGGATGAGCACGTCCCCGCTGGACACCCCCGACCAGCAGGGCGGCACCGCCCGGGGCAAGGGCCACCGGGCCCCGGCCGACGCCACCCGGGCCAAGGGCGGCGCCGGCCGTACGCCCGGCAAGGGCAAGGGCGAGCTCGACCCGTACGAGCGGCACACCGATCAGCCCGGGACGGCCACGACCGGACCGGCCCGCGGATCGGCGGAGAGCTTCGACGCCCGGACCAGCAAGCGGGACGCCAAGAAGTCCACGGCGACGTCCGACCTCTACGTCAACGCCGACGGCTCCACCACGGTCCGTCACTTCCCCGGCCGGACCAACTTCGAGGCCGCTGACGGCACCTGGAAGCCGATCGACACCGGGCTGGTCGCGGACACGGACGGCCGGCTCCAGGAGCGGTCCAACTCGCTCGACGTCGAGTTCGCCCCGAACGCCTCCGATCGCCAGCTCGCCTCCATCGACTTCGGTTCCGGCCGCTCCTTCGCGTACGCCCTGCGCGGCGCCGCCCAGGTCGCGCCCGCCGTGGCGGCCAACGGCACCGTGACCTACGCCGGAGTGCTGCCCGACACCGACGTGCAGCTGGTGCCGCTCGCCGAGGGCTTCAAGGAGAACCTCGTCCTCCGCTCCGCGAAGGCCGCGAACTCCTGGACCTTCCCGCTGGACGCCAAGGGCCTGACGCCGCGGATCGCGGCCGACGGAGACGTGGAGTTCACCGACGCCGACGGCAAGGTGACCGCCACCGTCCCGCACGCGTTCATGGAGGACTCCAAGATCGATCAGCGCTCCGGGGACGCCGCCCAGTCCCGGGCCGTCGACTTCGAGCTGACGAGCGCGGACGGCAAGCCGGCGCTGCGGATGACGGCGAACCGTGCCTGGCTGGACGCCCCCGAGCGGGTCTACCCGGTGACCGTCGACCCGACCGTCACCGCCAGCAACTCCACGTACACGCAGAACACGATCTCCGGCGACCACTCCACGGAGAGCCAGATCAAGGTCGGTTCGTACGACTCGGGCACCAACAAGACGAACTCCTTCCTGCAGTTCCCCTCCCTGGGCACCACGCTCGCCGGGCAGCGCGTCACCGCCGCCACCCTGAACGTGTACGCGCTCTGGTCCGCGACCTGCACCGCGGAGTCGTTCTCGGTCCACCCGGTCACGCAGTCCTGGACGCCCTCCGGCGTCACCGCCTATCCCGGTCCGGCCTTCGGCGCGGCCATCGGCACCGCCACGCCCGCCCCCGGTGCGTCCTGCACCAACACCAGCGGCGCGAGCACCGTCGGTGTGAAGATGCCGGTCACGCTCTCGACCTCCTGGTTCGACCAGGTGGCCACCGGCGGAGCCAATTACGGCCTCGCCCTGAGCGCGCCGACCAACGACGGCCTGCACTGGAAGAAGCTCCACTCCGACAACTCGGCCACCGCCGGCTGGCGGCCCGCCCTGGACCTGACCTACACGGCGAACACCAAGCCCCAGGTCAACGCCCAGTACCCGCCGGAGAACTTCCAGGCCCACACCCTGCAGCCGGAGCTGCTCGTCTACGCGAGCGACGCCGACAACTGGCCCCACGCCCTGACGTACGCCTTCGAGGTGTACGACGCCGACAGCGGGAGCTCCACGCCCGTCGCCACGTCCGGTCTCACGGCCGAGCGGTCCTGGAAGGTCCCCGCGGGCAAGCTCAGCTGGAGCAAGAACTACGTCTGGTACGTGAGCGTCGCCGACGGCTACGACTCGGTGATGTACTCGGCGAGCCGCTTCTCCACGACGGTGGCGCAGCCCCCCGTCACCTCGGGCCTGGCCCAGAACACCGACGGCCACGAGTTCGACCCGTCCGACGGCAACTACACCACCGAGGACACCGACGCGGACGTCCCCGTCGTGGGACCGTCCCTCGAGGTCGACCGCTCGTACAACAGCATCGACCCGCGGATCGACGGCGCCTTCGGCGCCGGCTGGTCCACGGTCGTCGACATGAAGGCGGCCGAGACCAAGGACAGCGCGGGTACGGTCACCGGTGTCGTGATGACCTACCCGGGTGGTGAGCAGGTCGGATTCGGGCGCAACAGCGACGGGAGCTTCGTGCCCCCGCCGGGCCGCTACGCCCGGCTGGCGTCGGTGAGCGGCGGGTACAAGCTGACCGACAAGGACTTCACGGCCTACTCCTTCACACAGGCGACCGGGAAGAGCGGCGTCTACGCGATATCCGGCATCGTGGACTTCGCGGGCCGGGCCGAGACGTTCAACTACAACGCGTCCAGCCAGCTGACGAAGATCAGCAACATCACGGCCGGCCGTTCGCTGACGCTGGCCTGGTCCACCCCGGCCGGAGCCGTCGTCCCGCACGTGGCCACGGTGGCCACCGACCCGTCGAAGACCGGGGACGCCAGCACGGTCCAGACCTGGCAGTACAGCTACACGGGCGACCAGCTCGCCAAGGTCTGCCCGCCCGCCGACCCGACCAAGTGCCAGGTCTACGCGTACGCCACCGGCAACCACCACCGCACGACGGTGCTGGACGCCGACCCCTACGCGTACTGGCGGCTCGGGGAGGCCCCAAGCTCGACGGTCTCCCAGGACACCGTCGACACCAACCAGGGCAAGTACAACGGTCTCTACCGCAACGTGACCCTGGGCGGCTCCGGCCCGCTGGCCGGCTCCACCCAGAAGACGGCCACCTTCAACGGGACCACCTCGTACGTCGAGATGCCGAGCGCCCCCGGCGCCACGCCCTCGTACACGACGATCTCCCTGTGGTTCAAGACCACTCAGGCGGGCGGTGTCCTCTTCTACTACGGTGACAAGCCGCTGAGCGCGGCCGATCCCGTGGGCAGCACCCAGTTCAACACCCCGGCGCTGTACGTCGGCACCGACGGCAAGCTGCGCGGCTGCCTGGCCACGGGCACCTGCGCCACCACGATCACCTCGGCCGCCTCCGTCAACGACGGGCAGTGGCACCAGGCGACCCTCACCGGCGCGGGCAACACCCAGACCCTCTACCTGGACGGTGCCTCACAGGGCAGCAAGACCGGCCAGATCAAGGACTGGAACACCCCGTACATCTCGCTGGGCGCGGGCGTGAACAACCGCGGCTGGCCCGCGATGAACGCCGCCGACCAGCTCGGCCACTTCTCCGGCCAGCTGGCCGAGGCCGCGGTCTACACCGAGCCGCTCACCGCGGACGTCATCGGCGCCCAGTACCAGGCCGCCAAGCGGTCCGCCGGTCTGCTGCAGAAGATCACCACTCCGGGCGGCAAGACCCAGGCGTCGGTCTCCTACGGCACCACCGACGACCTGGTCCTCCAGGCGACCGACGGCAACGGCGGCACCTGGAAGCTCAACCCGGCGACCGTCACCGGCTCCTCGCAGGTCTACCGCTCGGCCGTGATGGGCTCCGCCCCGTCCGGTTACTGGCGTCTGAACGACACGCAGGGCGCGGCGCAGGCCGCCAACGAGCTGCACACCGGCTTCGGCACGTACAACACCGTCACGCAGGGCGTGGCGGGACCGTTCGGCACCGGTGACGCCACGGCCGTGCAGTTCAACGGCACCAGCTCCTTCGTCGAGGTGCCGTACGGGCCGCTGCACACGAAGGCGGACCGCTCGGTCGAGCTGTGGTTCAAGACCGCCAAGCCCGGCGTGATCATGAGCGACCAGACGCGGGCACCGAACGACCCGGCGGGCGTGGGCGGCTCGTGGAGCGACATGCTCTACGTCGGAGCCGACGGCAAGCTGCGCGGCCACTGGTGGAGCAGCAGCTGCAACGGCAACGCCAACCTCGCCTCCGCCGCCTCCGTCACCGACGACACCTGGCACCACGCGGTCGTCTCGGCCGCCGGCACCACGCAGACGCTCTACCTCGACGGTGCCAAGCAGGGCACCTGCACGGGCGTCCCGGACGACCAGACGACCTCGCGGACCTTCATCGGCGCCGGCTTCAACAAGTGGGCCAGCTCCCCGGGTGACGTCAGCTTCTTCACCGGCTCCATCGCCGAGGTCGCGGTCCACTCCAAGGGCCTGACCGCCGACGAGGTCACCCGCCACTGGTCCGCCTACAAGGCGTCCGCCGGCGTCGCCCCGGTGCGTACGGTCACGCTCACCGACCCCGGCAACAAGACGCTGACCTACGTGTACGACGCGGAGCTGGGCAACCGGCTGCTCGCCGCCGTCGACACCGAGGGCAAGCGGACGACGTACGGCTACGACACGGCGGGCTTCCTGCACACCGTGACCGACGCCAACGGCAACCGCAGCATCACCGGCCACGACATCCGCGGCAACACGGTCTCCAAGACCAGCTGCCAGGACACGGCCGCCAACAAGTGCTCGACCGACTACTACACCTACTTCCCGGACGCGACCACGGCGTTCCCGGCGATGGACCTGCGCAACGACCTGATGCTCACCGAGCGCGACGGCCGTTCCTCGGGCCCGACGGACAACACCTACCTGACCAGCTACGCCTACGACACGGGGGGCAGGCTCACCTCGGTGACGACCCCGCCGGTGCCCGGTCATCCCAGCGGCCGCACCACCACCACCGCCTACACCACGGCCACCACCCCGGCGGCCGAGGGCGGCGCCGCCGTGACCCCGGCCGGCCTGTTGTCCGAGGTGACGACGCCCGGTGGCAAGAAGACGTCGTACACGTACTTCGCCAACGGCGACCTCGCCGAGACCACCGACGCCAACGGCGCCAAGACGAAGGCCGCCTACGACAACCTCGGCAGGCAGATCTCGACGACCGAGACGACCGACGCCCAGCCCGCGGGCCTGACCACGTCACAGACGTACGACAAGAACGACCAGGTCGTCACCCAGACCGCGCCCGCGGTCACCAACCGGGTCACCGGCGCGGTGCACCAGGCCAGGACGACCACCGCGTTCGACGCCGACGGCAACATCCTGTCCCAGACGGTCTCCGACCTGACGGGCGGCGACGCGGCGCGTACGACGACCATGACGTACAACGCGAACAACCTGCTGGAGAGCAAGTCGGACCCGGCCGGTGACACCACGTCGTACGCGTACGACGGCTACGGCAACAAGGTCAAGGAGACGGACGCCCTCGGGAACGTCACCACCAGCACCTTCGACGGCGAGCGCCGCCCGCTCACCAGCAATCTGCTGAACCACACGGGCGACCCGAACGACCCGTCGGCGCCGGCCACCCTGGTCCAGGAGTCACGGGCGTACGACCCGGCCGGGCGCCTCGCGTCGGTCACCGACGCGATGGGCTGGGTCACCTCGCACACCTACACCGACGACGGCCTGTCGGCCACCGTGGTCCGCAAGGACCCGCAGTCGGGCAAGTCGTTCACGGAGCAGGCCAACACCTACGACGCGGCCGGCAACCTGATCCAGCAGGTGACCAACGACGGCCGGACCACGAACACCTTCGCGGTGGACGCGGCCGACCGCACGGCGTCCGCGGTCATGGACCCGGCCGGGTTCGCCCGGACGACGAAGGTCTCCTACGACCCGGACGACCGCGTCGTGTCGGAGACCGAGACGGACCCGGCGACGGGTGACGTCAGCACGAAGGACACCCTGCACGACAACCTGGGCAACGTCACGGGGACCACGGTCCACGACGGGACGACGGCCCCGGTGGCCCGGTACAAGCTGGACGAGACGACGGGCTTCTCCGTCGGCGACTCCTCGGGCGCCAACACCACCGCCACCCACGGCGCCGGCCTGCACTGGAACACCGACAGGGCGGGCAGCGCGGTCCTCGACGGCGACGTCAACTCCTACGCGCAGACCTCCGGGCCGGCCGTCAACACCGGCGGCAGCTTCACGGTGTCCGCCTGGGCCAAGCTGGACGACCTCACCACCGGCCGGACCGTGCTGTCCCAGGACGGCCAGAACGTGTACGGCTTCGTGCTGTACTACGCGGCCGGCACCGGCTGGGCGTTCGCCCGGCCCCGGGCGGACGCGATGCCGCTGGCCTACGACCGGGCGGTGTCCGCACCCTCCGCGGCGGTCGCCGGCGCCTGGACCCACCTCGTCGGCGTGTACGACGCCCAGGACGCCGAACTGCGCCTGTACGTCAACGGCGCGCTCGCCCAGGAAGTGCCGTACAGCTCCCCGTGGGAGGCGACCGGACCCCTGCAGATCGGCCGCCACAAGTACGGCTCGCAGTACGACTACGAGTACAAGGGCGGCATCGACGACGTCCAGGTCTACGGCGAGGCGCTCACCGCGGCGCAGGTCTCCGCGGTGAAGGGCGGGACGCTGCCGGCCGCCGGCAGCGCCGTCCGCAGCAACACCTGGAAGCTGGACCAGCGCGGCCTGCCGGTGTCGGCGACCAACGCCAACGGCTTCACCACCGACTACGGCCACGACGAGGCGGGCCAGCAGACCACGGTCACCGAGCCGCTCATCAGCACCGAGCAGAACGGCGGGGCCCCGGTCTCCGTCCGGCCCGTGTCGATGACCGGCTACAACACCTTCGGCGAGCAGACCGAGGCCTCCGACCCGCTGGGCAACGTCGTGGTCACCGCGTACGACGCCGAGGGCAACGAGACCTCGACGACCGCGCCGAACTACACGGCGCCGGGATCCCCGACGCCGATCACGGCCACGGCCTGGAAGGAGTACGACGCCTCCCGCCAGCTCACGGCGGAGGTCACCCCGCTGGGTGCCCGCACCACCTACACGTACACGCAGCTCGGCGATCTGGCCTCGGTCACGGACCCCGGCGGCGGCACGACGAAGTTCACCTACGACACCAACGGCGACCAGCTGTCGGTGACCGGACCGAACGGCTCCCGCAAGGAGACCACCTGGGACTACCTGGGACGCCCCGTCACCAGCACGGACATCGTGCGCCAGCCGACGCAGCGCGCGTTCACGGCGATCAACGAGTACGACGCTCCGGGCGGCGAGCTGTCCCGGTCCGTGAGCCCGACCGGTGTCGCGCAGTCGTACAAGTACAACGTCCTGGGCGAGGTCACCGAGGCGACCGACGCCGCGGGCAACAAGTCCACGTTCACCTACGACTCGGACGGCCAGGTCCTCACCTCGACCGACCCGGACGGCACCAGCACCAGGAACACGTACGACGGGTTCGGTCAGCTCACGGGCACCAGTGACCTGAACGCGACGGGCACCGTGCTGCGCACCAGCGGTTCCACGTACGACCGCGCGGGCAACCCGCTGTCGGTGACCGACTACCGGGGGCACACCAAGACCCTCACGGTCGACGCGTCGGGACTGGTCACCAAGGCGGTCGAGCCGGTCTCCGCGACCGAGTCGATCACCACGACCTACGGGTACGACGCGGCGGGCAACCGGACGCGCTTCACCGACGGCCGCGGCAATCCGTTCCTGACGACGTACAACGCGTGGGGGCTCCCGGAGTCGACGATCGAACCGTCGACGCCGGCCCACCCGGACGCGGCGGACCGCACCTTCACCACGACGTACGACGGCGCGGGACGGGTCAAGGAACTGCGCGCGCCGGGCGGGGTGGTCGTCACCCACGACTACGACGCCAAGAGCCGCCTGATCCGGCAGAAGGGCACGGGCGCGGAGGCCGAGACGGTCGACCACACCTACGACTACAACGCGGAGGACCGGGTCACCGCCGTCGCGGGTCTGGGGACGGAGAAGAACACCTTCTCCTACGACGACCGCGGTCTGCTGCTGTCCGCGGCGGGCCCCTCGGGTTCCTCGTCCTTCGCCTGGAACGGCGACGGCGCGATGACCTCACGGACGGACGCGTCGGGCACGTCGACCTACGGGTACGACACGGCGGGCCGGCTCAAGACGGTCAACGACGGTGTCACCGGCACGGCGCTGACCTACGGCTACGACGTCAACAACAACGTCACGACGGTCGACTACGGAGCCGGGAAGTCCAAGCGGGCCTACGGCTACGACGCCCTGCACCGGCTCGTCAGCGACAAGCTGACCTCGCCCACGGGCCAGCAGCTCACCTCCCTCACCTACGGGTGGGACGAGAACGACAACGAGACGTCGAAGACGACGGCCGGCGCCGCGGGCACGTCCACCAACACCTACACCTACGACTGGGCGGACCGCCTGTCGTCCTGGAACAACGGCACGACGACGGAGGCCTACGGCTACGACGGGGCCGGCAACCGGACCCGCGTCGGCAACGACACCTACACGTACGACGCCCGCAACCGGCTCTCGTCGGACGGGCACAGCACGTACACGTACACGGCCCGCGGCACGATGAGCTCGGTGACGGACGCGGGGGGCCTGCAGACCTCCCTCAAGGCCGACGCCTTCAACCGCGTGATCAACGAGGGCGAGCGCACCTACGCGTACGACGGCATCGACCGGACGCTGAGCGCGAGCGAGCCGAACTCGGGTCCGCTGTACTCGTTCCAGTACAGCGGCGCCGGGAACGACGTGGCCTCGGACGGCATGACGTCCTACAGCCGCGACGCGGACGGCTCCCTGATCGGAGCCAAGACGGCCACGTCGGCCGTGCTGGCACTGACGGACCTGCACACCGACGTGGTGGGGCAGTTCACCGCCTCGGGTGAGGCACTGACCGGCTCGACGGCCTACTCGCCGTTCGGCAAGACCGTGGCCTCGCAGGGGATGATCGGCCAGCTGGGCTACCAGTCCGGCTGGACCGACCCGGAGACGTCCAAGGTCAACATGGCCGCGCGCTGGTACTCGCCGCAGACCGGCCAGTTCAACAGCCGCGACACGATGGCGCAGAACCCCCTGCCGGTCTCGGTGAACGCGAACCGCTACGCGTACGCCAACGGCAACCCGATGACGGGCGTCGACCCGACGGGCCACTGGTTCGAGTGGGCGAAGAAGGCCGTCAAGAAGGCCGCGTCGAAGGTCACGAAGAAGGTGACCTCGGCCTACCACACGACCGTCGCGGCCGTGCACCACGCCGCGGCGAGCGTCAAGCAGGCGGCACGGCAGATCAAGAAGGCCGTCAAGAAGAAGGTGTACAGCGCGTACCGGCAGGTCAGGAAGGCCGTGCGGTACGTGAACGACAGCGTCAGGAAGGCCAAGCGGTACGTCCAGCGCACCTACAAGCGGGTCAGGAACTACGCCCGCAAGGTCTACAAGCAGGTCAGGAAGAAGGTCGCCCGGGCCGCGGCGTCGGTCAGGAAGGCCGTGAACAGGGCGGTCAGCAAGGCCAGGAAGGTCACCCGGGCGATCAAGAAGACCGCTGTCTCGGCGGCGAAGAAGGTCACCGCCAAGGCCAAGGAGACCGCGGGCAACCTCGTCGCCAAGGCGTGGATCGCGGGCGTTCACGCGGGCTTCGACCATGCGGCCGACCTGGTCATCGCCGCGGAGCCGAAGATTCGCAAGGACCACCCCGAGGCATTCGGAACCCCTGAAGACCCGACCGGATTCGACCTCGGATTCGAATGGGTCAAGGGAACCGGTCCCGCGCACCGGGACTTCGACGAGGACGACCGGTTCACCAAGATCCTGATGCAGCACTACCATGTGCAGAACACCAAGCAGAAGATCGCCGACCAGATAAAGGGCGGCGACACCGACCTGCTCGGCAAGGAGAAGCAGAGTCACCACAGCCTCGGCACGTCGACCGAGGAGGGGAACTCCTTGCAGAAGCTCTACAAGGACTTCTCGACCAACTCGTCGGCGGCCTTCCTGGGTTCCTACACGCTGAAGTACACGGTCACCTCGATCGACAAGGCGAGCGGGAAGGCGAACGTCTCCTTCTCGGTCGCCAATGAGAGCGACATGAACTCGGCCACGCATACGGCTCCCGTGTTCGGCGGATACAGCCCGTGGTGGGACAAGCACATCGCGGCGCCGCTCAACAAGGATTACGCGACGGGCCGGTTCTCGCCGAAAACCCAGACGATCAAGTGGAGCGAAACGATCAGTCTGAAGTAGGCAAGGAAAAACGGGCGGCTCTCCGGGCCTTTCCGGAGAGCCGCCCCCGCGCCAGGAGCAGAACACCAAGGAGTTGTTTATCGTGTTGATCGGAAAGCGGGGGTTCGGTGTGGCCGGCGTGTGCGCGGCTCTGCTGGCCGTGACGGCTTGCGGGGTTTTCGGTTCCCCTGCCGCACCTCATGTCACGGAGGACCAGTTGGTCGGACACTGGGCCGGTACCTGCGGGGCCGCCCTGGACGTGAGCAAGGACCACACGTTCACGGCCAAGGACTTCCCCGTCGACTTCAAGGGGGCGGGGACGAAGCCGGAGCTGGTCTCCGGGAGCGGCACGTGGCGGCTGGCCCGCGCCGTCGAAGGCGTCTCGCCCCAGGAGCTGAGCCTCTATCTGGGGGACCGGGGTTTCGACCTGGAGGTCCGCGGGAGCGAGGAGGAGATCCAGTTGCACTGGTCCGTCGGGGACCCCGACTACGCCTACCACTGCAAGTTCACCGCCGAGCCGGTGAAGTAGCGCCCCCTCTCCCGCTCCCCTGAGGGGGAGTCCGCACCCCACGGGACCGGGGGGGCGGCCCCCCGGCGCGGGCCGGGGGGCGTACCAGGGCCGCGCGCGGCGCCCCCACCGCCCCCCCGCGCGGGGCCGGGGCGGCCGCGCCGCGGGGGGAACCCAGGCGTCGACA
>NZ_JBSGWY010000025.1:48801-62644 GCF_053609145.1 Streptomyces sp. NPDC054961
CGCGCCCCCCCGCCACCCCGCTCGACAGCGAGCCCGCCGGGCCCCCCGCCCCCCCCCCCGCCCCCCCCCCCGCGCGCCCCCCCCCCCCCCACGGCGGGATCACGACTCTGTATCTCATCGGCGAGCGGAGGTTGATGGTCCGGTTTGGGCATGTCGGGGCGTGTAGCGTACGCGCGTTCGATGACTCAACTCCTTAGAGGACAACCCATGGCCACCCCGCCTCCGTCGCACCCTGTCGACCCCCAGCCGTTCCCGCAGCCCGACGAGGCCGCCACGGCCGCCGCGCCCGCGCAGAAGGGCGGCAAGGGCAAGAAGGTCCTCCGGGTGGTCGCCCTGCTCGTGGTCGCCGTCGCGGTGAAGTTCGGCATCTCCTACGCCTTCAACTCGCCCGTGCACGCCAAGGCCGGCGACTGCGTGCAGGTGACCGGCAAGGACACCGATCCGAAGGTCTCGACGAAGGACTGCGGGGACAAGGACGCCAACTACAAGGTCGTCAAGGTCATCGACGACACCTTCGACGTCAACGCCTGCGGTGAGGTCACCGAGGCCGCCCTCGCGCAGCAGTGGGAAGAGGAGAAGTTCGTCCTCTGCCTGGGCCCGGTCCTGCGTCGTGCGGGGTCAGCGCGCGCGGACCCGGTCCCGGCGGCGCGAAGCCCCCGCACGCGGCGCACGGTTCGCCGGAACCACCGTGCGGCCGCTCCGGCCGCTCCGGCCGCTCCCACTGGTCCGCAGGAACGCCGCGAGTGCCGCGAGTGCCGCGAGCACCGCGAGCGCCGTACCCGCGACCACCGCGCCCGCCACCAGGCCCGGCGGGCGGAAGGTGCAGCTGAGGGTGGTGGTGTGACCGTCCAGGGGGACGGCGACCAGGCCCAGACGGCCGGCCGCCGGGCTGCCGTTGCAGGTCCAGCCCGCGACGGCGGGCACCGAGAGCACCGCCGTGCCCCGGCTGCCCGCCGGGAGGGTGGCGCGGACGGACGAGGACGACACCTCGAGGGACACCGCCGCAGTGGCGCGCAGGCGCGTGACCGCCCCGGTCAGCAGGGACCGGTCCAGGCAGGACAGTTGCCAGTGCGCCGGGGCGCCCGCGTCGAAGACCAGCTCCGAGGCCGGCCCGTGCGAGACGCCCATCGGCTGCATCGCGGCCCGGTTGCGCGGCGGGTTCGCGTTCAGCCGGAAGGCCGGCCCGTCCGCGAGACGGGCGGTCGCGTTGTACTCCGGGGCCCACAGGAAGGCCTCCGTGCCCGCGCGGCAGACACCGGGGGCGAGCGGATCCTCGTACACCCGTGCGCCCAGCAGGAGTTCCTGGTTCGCGAAGGGCGAGGCGCCGAAGACCGGCTCCGGGCCCGGCGGCCGGGTGGTGACCAGCGGCGGGACCTCGGCGCGGGCGACCGTGCCGTCCGGCCGCAGGCGCGCCCCGACGGCGAACACGGCGTCCGTCACCGGGTTGTCCAGGCTCTGAACGTTGCGTCCGCGCGAGGTCCAGCCCGCCCCGAGGGCCACCATCGTCCGGGTGAACAGGTCCGGGGTGTGGCTGCTGTAGTACGCGCCGCCCTCCCCGCCCAGCAGGATCGGATCGTTGCCCGTCAGCGCCGGCCGCCCCGCGTCCGTGCGGTACGCGGGCCAGCCCCCGGCCCCCGCCAGGGCCTCGGCGCGGGCGGTGTGGGCCGGGCCCCAGGACGGGTAGTCGTCCAGGCCCGCCAGTTTCCCCTTCTCGCCGTACGCGGTCGTCGCCGCCGCCTGGGCCAGCAGGACCAGGACCAGCGCGCCGGCCGCCGGGACCACCAGCCGGGGACGGCGCAGGGCCCACCAGGCCGCGCCGCAGAGCGCCAGCCCGCCGCCGAAGAGCGCGAGGCCCCACGCCGTCGCCAGTGCGCTGCTGCTCGCCGCGAGCAGGACGGCCGCCAGGACCCCCGCACCGCCCGCCAGCGCCCGCGGCCCCGGCACCCCGGCCGACAGCCCGGCCCAGGCGGCCATCACGAGGATCCCGGCCAGCACGAAGGTCTGCCGGTACGGGCTCCCGTTCGGCGTCGCGAAGAGGTGCCAGGCCAGGTGGGTGGCCTTCCACTGGAAGGACAGCAGCACCAGGAGCACCAGCCCGGCCCAGTACAGCCGGGTCCGCCCCGGCACGGCCCGGTGGAACGGCAGGGCCGCCACCAGCAGCAGGGTCCCGGTGCCGATGAAGAGGGCGGGGGAGGAGAAGGAGTACGTGGCCGGCAGCAGGCGGGCCAGCAGGTCCGTCGCGGGCACCGGCCGGAACGGTTTGAACCAGCCCGGATAGGCCGACCTCGAACTGAGGAAGAGCGGGAGGAGGACCGGAGCGGACAGCGCGACCCCGAGCACGGTCGCCGGCGCCGCCCGCGCGAGGACCCGCAGCCGGCTCTTCGCCCCCTCCCGTACGAGCACCACCCGCACCAGCAGCACCAGGAGCGCGCCCAGCGTCGCCATGTACGCGGTGTAGAAGTTCGCCGTCCAGCAGACCGCGACCACGAGGACGGCCGCCGCCGGACGGCGCGAGCGCAGCGCCCACTCACCCGTCAGACACAGGAGCGGGAAGGCGATCAGGCCGTCCAGCCACATCGGGTTGTACGAGGCCTCGATCACCGACCAGCCGCACAGCGCGTACGAGGCCCCGAGCAGCCCCGCCGCCCACCACGGGCCGCGCCGCTGGGTGCGCAGCAGCCAGGCCATCGCCGCCGCCGCGGACGCCGTCTTGAGCACGGTGACCGCGTACACCGCGAGGTCGATGTCCTGCCGCGGGAAGAGCCCCACCAGCACCGCGAACGGACTGCTCAGGTAGGTCCCGAAGTCCGGCAGGAAGCTGGTCCCGTACCCGGACTGCCAGTTCAGGAGCAGGCCGCCCTCGGCCCGCCCGTGCAGCAGGTCCCACAGACGGGCGTGGAAGGGTACGAACTGATTGCCGAGATCGTTGACGCTGCGATGGCGCGGCCCGTACGGGAAGACGCGTGCGACGGCGTCCCCGGCGCACACGGCCACCGTCGCGACGAGGGCGCCGAACACCGAGCCGAGCAGGCTCGTGCGGCGCGGGGAGCGGTGCGGGGCGCGGTGCGGTGTCGACATGGTGGGCCGACCTTGGCACCGTCACCGGACCGGAGGATGGCCGCCGGATGGCGCCGGCGCGAACAGCGCAGCACCCCAACACCCCCGGAATCGTTGGTCGAACCGGTGGCTCTGGTCACCTCTACTGCATAACATCGATCATCGCACGGCCCTTGTGCACCGACGCACAATCTCCCGGCCCTGGAGGCTCCTTTGCACCGTCGCACAGCGCTCTCCGTCTCCGCCGCCCTGCTGGTGGCGGCCCCCCTGCTGTCCGCCTGCTCGGGCCAAGCCCGCCCCGGCACCGCGGCCGTCGTCGGCGGCGAACGGATCACCACCTCCGCGCTCCAGGCCCAGGTGAACGACGTCCGCACCGCGCAGAACCGCTCCGAACACTCGGCCGAGCTCATCGCGGCCATCCCCCAGCTGGACCGGGTCAAGCTCGGCGCGATGATCCAGAGCCGGATCCTGGACCGGATGGCCAAGGACGCCGGGATCACCCTCACCCCGAAGGAACTGGAGGAGGAGCGCAAGGCCTACGACCAGGGCAACGGCGGGACCGAGGCCTTCGAGGCGACGATCCTGCAGAAGGCCGCCATGGCGCCCGACCAGATCGACCGCTGGGTCCGCGACCAGGTCCTGTTCACCAAGCTCAACGCCAAGTACGGCGAGGGCAAGCTCTCCGAGCCCGCCGCGAAGGCCGCGTCCGGGCTCGGCATCGAGGTCAACCCGCGCTACGGCGCCTGGGACGCCCAGAAGGTCGGCCTCGGCGAGGCCCGGACCCCCTGGATCACCCAGGTCACCCGCCCCGAGCAGCCCCCGGCCGGAGCATAGGCGTGGAGAGGTAGGTTCGGAGGGTGACTGACGACGTACCCTCCGAGCCCACCGGCCGCATCGTCCTGCTGACCACCAGCCACCGGGTCGCCCCCGGCGTGCTGTCCTGGCCGGCCTGGCAGACCCTGCACGCCGCGGACCGGGTGCTGTGCGCCGACCCCGGCCATCCGCAGCTCCCGTACCTGCGCGAGGCCGGCATCGAGGTGGCGCACGGGATCCCGGACGCCCACGAGCTGGTCGAGGCCTGCGCCGGCGGGCGCACGGTCGTGGTGATCCCCGGCGGCGAGGGCGACCAGCGGCTCACCGACGGGCTCGCGCGCCTGGCCGGCTCGGGCCGCGTCGCCATGCCCGACCTGGAACTCCTGCCGGGCTCCTACGACCTGCCGGGCGCCCGCCTGCTCGACCTCGTCCAGGTCATGGACCGGGTCCGGCGCGAATGCCCCTGGACCTCGCAGCAGACGCACGAGGGACTGGTGAAGTACGCCATCGAGGAGGCGTACGAGCTGGTCGAGGCCATCGAGGACGGCGACCGCGAGGAACTGCGCGAGGAGCTCGGCGACGTCCTGCTCCAGGTCGTCTTCCACGCCCGCATCGCGGAGGAGGGCGGCCCCGGTGAAGAGGACGAGCCGTTCTCCATCGACGACGTGGCCGGCGCCCTCGTCGAGAAGCTCATCCACCGCCACCCCCACGTCTTCGGCGACGCCGAGGCGCACACGGCACAGGACGTCAACGAGCACTGGCAGCGCACCAAGCAGGTGGAGAAGCAGCGGGAGTCGGTGACCGACGGGGTCCCGCTCGGTCAGCCCGGTCTCGCGCTCGCGGCCAAGCTCGTCGGCCGGGCCCGGGCGGGCGGCGTGGCCGTGGAGCTCCCGCGCGGCGAGGGCATCGGGTACGAACTGCTGGAACTGGTGGCGCGCGCCGAGGCGGCGGGCACCGATCCCGAGACCGCGCTGCGCGCGGCGGCCCGGGTCTACCGGGAAGCGATCCGGGCGGCCGAAGGCGTCGGCGCGTAGCCGTAGCCGTAGGCGTAGGCGTAGGCGTGGGCGGCCGGCGGGCCGGTCGTCCAGCCGGTCGTGCGGTCGTCCGCTCGTTCAGTAGGGCCGCGGCGCGCGCCCCGCGGGGTTGTGCCAGTGCGGGTCCGGCCGGTTCAGGAACCATTCCCCGAAGCCCGTCGGCCGGTCCCGCCGGCCCCGGTCCTGGTCCCGGTCCGGGTCCGGTCCCTCGTCGGGTCCCTCGTCCAGGCCCTGGTACCGGCCACGGCCCCTGCCCCCGGCGGGTACGGAGTCGTAGAAGATCCGGTCGGGGCGGGCACCGAGTTCCTCCACCAGGTACGAGGTCTCCTCGACGAACCGCGGCGGACCGCTGAGGTAGACGTCCTGGTCGGGCCAGAGCCCCCGGTTGCTGAGCGCGGTCGCCAGCCGGTCGGTGGCCTGGTTGCGGTGCCGCCCGGGGGCCGGGGTGATGTACGTGACGCCCAGCCAGCCGAAGGCGGCCGCGCACGCGTCGATGAGCGGACGGTCGTAGAGGTGCGCGGCGTCCCGGGCGACCACGAAGAGCCGTACGTCCTGATCGGGAGGGCGGCCCGCCAGCTCCTCCAGCATGGCGCGGATCGGGGCCCAGCCGGTGCCGGCGGCTATGAAGGAGACGGGACGGTCCTCGCGGCGGAAGGTCAGCTGCCCGCCGGCCGCGCCGAGGCGCAGAACGTCGCCGGGCCGCGCGTCGCGGACCAGGGCAGTGCTGAGACGGCCCCCCTCGATCCGGCTGACGTGCAGGTCGACCGTGCCGTCGGCGCGGGGCGCGTTGCCGAGGGAGTACGTGCGCCAGGTCGTCGGGACCCGCGCGCTGCTCACGCTCGCGTACTGGCCGGGCAGGTAGGGGAAGGGCGCGTGCGGGCGCAGCGTCAGGACGGCCATGTCCTGCCCGTACAGCAGGTGGCGCACGACCTCGGCGTCCCACCACGGCGGGCCCTCGCCGGAGGCGGCGCCGGCCGTCATCGCGTCGGCGATGACCTGGTAGGCCTCGGCCCAGGCCTTCTCGACCTCGGGGGACCAGGCGTCGCCGGAGGCCTGCGCGAGCGCGGCGAGGAGGCTGGCACCGACGGCCGCGTAGTGCTCGGGGGTCGCGAGGAACTTGCGGTGGTCGCGGCCGAGGTCGTGGAGATAGGGGAGGAGGGTCTCGTTCTCCAGGTGCGCGATCACGTGGGTGAGGGCGGCGAAGAGCCGGTCCCGCTGGCGTTCCATGTCCTCGGAGGGGGCCGGGAAGAGCGCGCGGATTCCGGGGTTGTGCCAGAACAGGTGGGTGTAGAAGAACTTGACCGCGTGCTCGGCCCGTCTCTCCACCACCGCGAAGCTGCTCTTCAAGATCCTCACATCCACAAACCCGAAAGTAGGAACGCAGGAGAAGGTGAGGTCAAGCCATGGGTGATCTACGGACAGCCGCGACGAACCACCTATATGGGGTGGCGGGCCCGGGGCGGGATACGGTCTCCAGGTGCACGAGCAGACCCCCGCAGCCCCCGAAGACCCCTCCGCCGCCCGGTCCGTGGACGGATCCGGCCCGACCCTGTTCGACTGGGAGTTCGCGACCGACCCGTACCCGGCGTACGCCTGGCTGCGCGAGCACGCCCCCGTCCACCGCACGAAGCTCCCCAGCGGGGTCGAGGCCTGGCTGGTCACCCGGTACGCCGACGCCCGCCAGGCCCTCGCCGACCAGCGGCTCAGCAAGAACCCGGCCCACCACGCGGAGCCCGCGCACGCCAAGGGCAAGACGGGGATCCCGGGGGAGCGCAAGGCCGAGCTCATGACCCACCTGCTCAACATCGACCCGCCGGACCACACGCGGCTGCGGCGGCTGGTGTCGAAGGCGTTCACCCCGCGCAGGGTCGCCGAGTTCGCCCCGAGGGTCCAGGAGCTGACCGACCACCTGATCGACCGGTTCGCGGCCAAGGGGGAGGCCGACCTCATCCACGAGTTCGCGTTTCCCCTCCCCATCTACGCCATCTGCGAGATGCTCGGCGTACCGCGCGAGGACCAGGACGACTTCCGCGACTGGGCGGGGATGATGATCCGCCACGGCGGAGGCCCCCGGGGCGGCGTCGCGCGGTCGGTGAAGCAGATGCGCGCCTACCTCGGTGAGCTGATCCACCGCAAGCGCGAGGCGCCCGGCGACGACCTCATCTCCGATCTGATCCGGGCCAGCGACCACGGCGACCACCTGACGGAGGCCGAGGCCACCGCCATGGCCTTCATCCTCCTGTTCGCGGGTTTCGAGACCACGGTCAATCTCATCGGCAACGGCGTCCACTCCCTCTTCATGAACCCGGACCAGCGCGAGCGCCTCCAGCGGTCCCTGGCCGCCGGGGAGAGCGAGCTGCTCGCCACCGGGGTCGAGGAGCTGCTGCGCTACGACGGTCCCGTGGAGCTGGCCACCTGGCGGTTCGCCACCGAAGCCTTCGTCCTCGGCGGTCAGGACATCGCGGCGGGCGATCCGGTCCTGGTGGTCCTCGCGGCCGCCGACCGCGACCCCGACCGGTTCGCGGACCCGGACGCCCTCGACCTCTCCCGGACCGACAACCAGCACCTCGGATACGGGCACGGCATCCACTACTGCGTCGGCGCCCCCCTCGCCCGCCTCGAAGGACAGACCGCCCTGGCCACCCTGCTGACGCGGCTGCCCGACCTGGAGCTGGCCGTGCCGGCCGGGGAGCTGCGCTGGCGCGGCGGCCTCATCATGCGAGGGCTGCGGACGCTTCCGGTTCGATTCACGGGGCAAATCAGCTGAAACCGTACTGACCTGAAGTCAGCCAACGCCCAAACTTGTGACAGGCGTTCGAAGCCCGCTAGGTTCTGCCGTTACCCCGCCGTTATGCGAAAGGTGCAACCTCATGGGTTCCGGGAACGGCCGCCACAGACGCCCCCGACAAGTGCCCGCACTTGTCGTCACCGCCGGAGTCGCCGGCTCCGCACTCGCCCTGCCGCTGTTCGCGGCCACCGGCGCGAGCGCGGCAGAGACCACCACGTGGGACAAGGTCGCCGAGTGCGAGAGCGGCGGCACCTGGAGCGCGAACTTCGGCAGCGGCTCCTACGGCGGGCTGCAGTTCACCCAGGAGGAGTGGAGGAGCGCCGGGGGCCTCGACTTCGCCCCGCGCGCCGACCTCGCCAGCCGGTCCCAGCAGATAGCCGTGGCCGAGCGGGTGCTGGCCTCCGAGGGTCCGGCGGCGTGGTCGCAGTGCGGGACCTCGGCGGGGCTGTCGCAGCAGGCGCCCGCCGCGGGCGTGGACCCGGGCGTGCCCCGTGAGTCCAGGCTCGCTTCCCCCTCCGTGGCGCGGCCGGACTCCGTCGTTCCCTACCTCGGCTCGGCCACCCCGTCCACGGACTTCGGGGCTCCGACGCCCGCCGTGCCGTCCCCGACGGACACGCCCTCGTTCATGCTCCCCGACTTCCCGCTGCCCGTGATGCCGCAGCCGGCCGGGCCCACGAGCCCGGTGGACCCGACGGCTCCCACGGCCCCGTCCACGGATCCGACGGCTCCCACGACGCCTACGGCTCCCACGACTCCGCTCCCGCCCGTGGACCCGACGGCGCCCGCCGTCCCGTCCACCCCCGCGGACCCGACCGGCACGACGGCGCCCGTCGCGCCCGCCTCGCCGGCCGCTCCGTCGGCCCCCGGCGCCACCACCGACCCGGCCGGCACGCCGGCCGACGAGGCGCAGGGCGGCGGGAAGCACCGCGGCCCGGCCGCGGTCGAGACCCCGGTCACAGGTGGCGCGGCGGCGGACCCGAAGTACACCGTGAAGACGGGCGACACGCTGGCCACCATCGCGGACGCCAACGGAGTGACGGGCGGCTGGAACGCGCTCTACGAGGCCAACGAGCAGGTCATCGGCGGGAACGCCAACCTCATCAAGCCCGGCCAGAATCTGGATCTAACGCACGAATAGGGACACTTGAGGTGCCCGGGAAGAACCTGATTGTCCGTTTTCCGTAAGTGAGACATGTGTCTCTTCCGGTCAACTGGCGTGTCCGGTTCCCCGGGTTCCGCAAACCCCGCCCTCACCTGCGCAAACACCCCCGGGAGGAGCGCAAGTAGGCACCGTTTCTCCCCGATGGAGCTCGTTGAACATCGGGGGGAGACCTGTCTACCTTCTGAATCGCTCGCCACCGCGGGCTCCTTCGACCGCATCGCCGAATCCTGCCGGCGGACGGAGGGAACACTCGTCGCGCAAGCGCCGAAGGCAGGAGCGGGGGAACCAAGGTAGGCGCCGGAACCGACCGTTGAGAGACGGTCACGGAACCGGCTTGGGGTTAAGACAGGCGCTAGGTCGCCTGGCCGGGCACTCACTCGCCCGAACCCGACAGCTCACCTCGAAGGCGTCGGTGAGGAGAACTCCATGCTGCTTTCCGCCAAGGGCAAGCACCGCCGCGGCTCCAAGGCCGTCCGCATCGTCACGCTGGCCGGCGTCGCCGGTGTGGCCGTCGCGGCCCCCCTGATGGCCGCGGGCACCGCTTCCGCGGCGACCACCTCCGAGTGGGACCGCGTCGCCTCCTGCGAGGCCGGCGGCAACTGGGCCATCAACACGGGCAACGGCTACTACGGCGGCCTGCAGTTCTCGTCCTCCACCTGGGCCGCCTACGGCGGCAAGGCGTACGCGGCGCAGGCCAACCAGGCCTCCAAGAGCCAGCAGATAGTCATCGCCGAGAAGGTCCTCAAGGGCCAGGGCAAGGGCGCCTGGCCGTCCTGTGGCGTGGGCCTGTCGAACTCCGCCTACAACGGTGGCGCCGCCGAGGCCGCCCCGAAGACGGAGACGAAGAAGACCGAGACCAAGAAGACCGAGCCGAAGAAGCAGGAGAAGGCCGCGCCGAAGGCGGAGAAGCGCTCCGAGCGTCCGGCCGCCCCGGCCAAGCCGAAGACCGAGGCCCCCAAGACGGGCAACGGCTCCTACGAGGTCAAGTCCGGCGACACGCTGGGCACCATCGCCTCCGCCACCGGTGTCTCCGGCGGCTGGGAGAAGCTCTTCGAGCTCAACAAGGACATCGTCTCGGACGCCGACCTGATCTTCCCGGGTCAGAAGCTGAAGCTCAGCTGAATCCCGCGGTAACACCTCCGCGGCCGCCTTCGCGGCACACGTGATTCCCGCCGCCCGGCGCGTAACCCCCCACGCGCCGGGCGGTGCTGTGCGTGCTGACGATGCGCCGGGTGACGGCCGGTCGAAAGCCCCGCACCGGGTGCGGCGGGCCTCTGCGCACAAGGGCCCTATGTCCTGTAAGAGGGGCATTCAGACCCTTTTTCGTCCCATCACCCGGGCGGTCGGGCGGCCCAGTGCCCGGAGACGGTTAGGCTCTAAGCGGCAAGGCCATCCCACGGCCTGACACGCCACCGCACACTCAGCGTCACATCCCAGAAGGAGATGCTCGTGCCGTCCATCGACGTCGTCGTAGCCCGGGAAATCCTGGACTCCCGAGGCAACCCCACGGTCGAGGTCGAGGTGGGCCTCGACGATGGCAGCACCGGCCGTGCTGCAGTCCCGTCCGGCGCCTCCACCGGAGCGTTCGAAGCCGTAGAGCTCCGTGACGGTGACCCCAACCGTTACATGGGCAAGGGTGTCGAGAAGGCCGTCCTCGCCGTCATCGAGCAGCTCGGCCCGGAGCTCGTCGGCTACGACGCCACCGAGCAGCGCCTGATCGACCAGGCGATGATCGACCTGGACGCCACCGAGAACAAGGGCTCCCTCGGCGCCAACGCCATCCTCGGCGTCTCCCTCGCCGTCGCGCACGCCGCGTCCGAGGCCTCCGACCTCCCGCTCTTCCGCTACCTCGGCGGTCCGAACGCGCACCTGCTGCCCGTTCCGATGATGAACATCCTGAACGGCGGGTCGCACGCCGACTCCAACGTCGACATCCAGGAGTTCATGATCGCCCCGATCGGCGCGGAGTCCTTCTCCGAGGCCCTTCGCTGGGGCGCCGAGGTCTACCACACCCTGAAGAAGGTCCTGCACACCAAGGGCCTCTCCACCGGTCTGGGTGACGAGGGCGGCTTCGCGCCGAACCTCGAGTCGAACCGCGCCGCGCTCGACCTCATCGTCGAGGCCATCAAGCAGGCCGGCTACGTCCCCGGCAAGGACATCGCGCTCGCGCTCGACGTCGCCGCGTCCGAGTTCTACAAGGACGGCAAGTACGAGTTCGAGGGCCAGTCCCGCTCGGCCGCCGAGATGACCGACTACTACGCGGAGCTCGTCTCCGCGTACCCGCTCGTCTCCATCGAGGACCCGCTGTTCGAGGACGACTGGGCCGGCTGGAAGACCCTCACCGACCGCCTCGGCGCCAAGGTCCAGATCGTCGGCGACGACCTCTTCGTCACCAACCCGGAGCGCCTCGCCCGCGGCATCGAAGAGGGCTCGGCCAACGCCCTGCTCGTGAAGGTGAACCAGATCGGTTCGCTGACCGAGACCCTCGACGCCGTCGAGATGGCCCAGCGCAACGGCTTCAAGTGCATGATGTCGCACCGCTCCGGCGAGACCGAGGACGTCACCATCGCCGACCTCGCGGTCGCCGTGAACTGCGGCCAGATCAAGACCGGCGCCCCGGCCCGCTCGGACCGCGTCGCCAAGTACAACCAGCTGCTGCGCATCGAGGAGATCCTCGACGACGCCGCCGTGTACGCGGGCCGCTCCGCCTTCCCGCGCTTCAAGGGCTGAACCGTCCTTTAGGGCGCAAGCCTCCCTACGTCCCCGCACTCGGTCCCGTACCGTGTGCGGGGACGTATTGCGTCGTGTGTATATAGGGGAGGCGGATCAATGGCCGGGAACCGGGACCGGTTCGCCACGTTCTCGACGGCGACCAGGCTCAAGCAGCTGGGCGAGCGGACCGCTGCACACGTCTACCGTTCGCAGTCCCGCCGCCAGGTGCGCCGCAGCCGGCTCACCGGCCGGGCCGCCCTGCTCGTCCTGGTCCTCTGTACCCTGGTCGTCGCCCTCGCGTATCCGATGCGCCAGTACGTGTCCCAGCGTTCGGAGATCGCGAAGCAGCAGAAGGCCGCCGCCTCCGCGCGGGACCGGCTGGAACGGCTGCGCGACGAGAAGGCGCGCTGGCAGGACAACGCGTACGCGGAGCAGCAGGCGCGCAAGCACCTGCACTTCGTCCGGCCGGGGGAGATCAGCTACATCATGAACGACCCCGGGGCCGAGGCCGCCGAGCACCGCCGCAAGGGACAGTCCGCGACCGACCGCCCCTGGTACTCCAACGTCTGGGACGGCGTCGACAAGGCCGACCGTCCGGGCGACTGAGTACGCCCCCCCCGCACGAGCCCATCCACGAGAACGAAAAGACTTCCTCCAGGCATGCAGACGCCCCCGCCCCAGACCGACCGGACCGAGCCGACCGCCGCAGACATCGAGGCGTTCGAGCAGCAGCTCGGCCGCCCGCCGCGCGGGCTGCGCGCCATCGCGCACCGCTGCCCCTGCGGGCAGCCGGACGTGGTGGAGACTGCCCCGCGGCTCCCCGACGGCACGCCCTTCCCGACGCTGTACTACCTGACCTGCCCGCGCGCCGCCGGTGCGATCGGCACGCTGGAAGCCAACGGCGTGATGAAGGAGATGCAGGGCCGGCTCGCCGAGGACCCGGAGCTGGCCGCCGCCTACCGGGCCGCGCACGAGGACTACCTCACCCGGCGCGACGCCATCGAGGTGCTCCAGGGCTTCCCCAGCGCCGGCGGCATGCCGGACCGGGTGAAGTGCCTGCACGTGCTGGTCGGCCACTCGCTGGCCGCGGGCCCGGGAGTGAACCCGTTCGGCGACGAGGCCCTGGCGATGCTCCCCGAGTGGTGGGCCAAGGGCGCCTGCGTCACGCCGTGCGCCGAGAAGGAGTCCGGCGCGTGACCCGGGTCGCGGGCATCGACTGCGGTACGAACTCCATCCGGCTCCTCGTCGCGGACTGCGACCCCGCGACGGGCGAGCTCGTCGAGCTGGACCGCCGGATGACCGTCGTCCGCCTCGGCCAGGGCGTCGACAAGACCGGCCGGCTGGCCCCCGAGGCGCTGGCGCGCACCTTCGCGGCCTGCCGCGCGTACGCGGAGGTCATCAAGGAGCTCGGCGCCGAGCGCCTGCGCTTCGTGGCGACCTCGGCCTCCCGGGACGCCGAGAACCGGGACGAGTTCGTCCAGGGCGTGCTGGACATCCTGGGCGTCGAACCCGAGGTGATCTCCGGCGACCAGGAGGCGGAGTTCTCCTTCTCGGGCGCCACCAAGGAGCTGGCGGGCCGCACCGACCTGCAGCGCCCCTTCCTGGTCGTGGACATCGGCGGCGGCTCGACCGAGTTCGTGGTCGGCGACGACCACGTCCAGGCGGCCCGCTCGGTCGACGTGGGCTGCGTGCGGATGACCGAACGTCACCTGACGGTCGACGGGGTCGTCAGCGATCCGCCCACCGAGGCGCAGGTCGCCGCGATACGGGCCGACATCGAGGCGGCGCTGGACCTGGCCGCCGGGACGGTCCCGCTGGCGCGGGCGCGCACCCTGGTCGGCCTGGCCGGCTCGGTGACGACGGTCGCCGGGATCGCGCTCGGTCTGACGGGGTACGACTCGCGGGCGATCCACCACGCGCGGATCCCGTACGAGACGGTCCGCGCGATCAGCGAGCGGATGCTGAAGCTGACCCACGCCGAGCGCGCGGCGATCCCGGTGATGCATCCGGGCCGGGTCGACGTGATCGGCGCGGGCGCGCTGGTCCTGCTGGCCGTCATGGAGCGCGTGGGCGCCTCGGAGGTCGTGGTCTCGGAGCACGACATCCTCGACGGCATCGCCTGGAAGACCGCAGAAGAGGTCGAGACGGACAAGCAGCGCTCCTGACCCGCGGAAACGCCGAACGGCGGGGGCGGGGGGGGGGGGGCGGGGCGCCCCCGCCCCCCCCGCGGGGGCGCGCGGGGGCGGTGTGGTGGTGGGGGGGGGGGCCCGGGGGCCG
>NZ_JBSGWY010000025.1:62654-66945 GCF_053609145.1 Streptomyces sp. NPDC054961
TGACTCCCCCACAACCTGCGCCCGCCCGCACAGACGCGCCCCCCCCCCCCCCAACCCCCCCCCGGGGCCGGGCCGGGCCCCCGCCCCGGCCCCCCCGCCGTCGGCCTGGGAGTCAGATGTTGCGGTAGATGTCGCGGCGGTCGCCCGCCTTGACGACGAGGATGACGAGCTCGCCGTCCAGGACTTGGTAGGCGATCCGGTAGCTGCCGACGCGGAGCCGGTACAGGCCGGAGGGGCCGGTGAGCTTCTTGATGTCGGCGTCCTCGCGGTACGGATCGTCCCCCAGCGCGGTCAGGGCGGCGAGGATCCGCATGGCTGCCGGCCTGTCGATCGCCCGGAGCTGCCGTTGCGCCGCGGTCGTGAACCGGAAGGCGTACTTCACGCCGCGCCGTCACCCCGTTCGCTGAACAGGTCGGCCAGCAGCTCGGCCATCGTCACGGTCGATCCGCCCTCGGCGAGTACCGCCTCCGCCTCGCGTGCGAGCAGCTCGTCTGCCGCCTCTTCGAGCGCGTTGAAGTCCGCGATGGGGACGAGGGCGGCCACCGGAGCGCCGTTCCGCGTGATGATGGTCGGGGCGCCCTGCTCGGCACGGTTGATGTGGTCCGCAAGATGGGCGCGGGCTTCGCGCACGGTCACGGCGTTCTCATCACTCATGAAGGCCAGTGTACGCGTGTATGTGTACACCCGTCGGGTGTCGCGCAGACAGGTGTGGGTTCACCGGGAATGCTGGACGGAATCGCCTGGTCGGTCGCCTGACGCTCGCCCGATCACTGCCCGATCGCTGCCCGCCGGGCCCCTCGGGGGGCCTGGCGGCGGCCGTTGGGGGGCCTTCGGTCCCGTCGCCCGCATGAAGTTCGTGAAGTTCTTCACAAGGAAAAGATGCCCGTGAGGGCTCTGGAAGGGCCTTTTGGGTGACTCGAGAGTCACTCGAGCCTTCATTTGATGAGCGTTCGTGTGAATGGAGCCCGGCGTGAGGGTCCGTCGGTAGGTATCCACGAACCCGGTGGTCTACTCCGCTTACGGGGCTGGAGGCCAGTTCAGCACTGGTGTTCAACGACTCCCGCTCCCTGCTGGTTCCCACTTCGCGCCATGACCTGGGTCACGTGGGCGGCGGAGTGTAGCAGAGGGTCTCAAGGGCCTTGTGAAGGGGCTCACGAGCGTCACTCCGTGGGGTGCTGGATACTTTTCCCATGAGCACCACGGAGCGTCCCAGGATCCTCGTTGTAGGAGGTGGGTACGTAGGCCTGTACGCAGCCAAGCGCATCATGAAGAAGATGCGCTACGGCGAGGCGACCGTCACGGTCGTCGACCCGCGCTCGTACATGACCTACCAGCCCTTCCTCCCTGAAGTGGCCGCAGGCAGCATCTCGCCTCGGCACGTCGTCGTCCCGCTGCGACGCGTGCTGCCCAAGGCTGAGGTTCTCACCGGCCGGGTCACCAGCATCGACCAGGACCGCAAGGTCGCCGTCGTCACGCCGCTGGTCGGCGAGGCGTACGAGCTGCCCTTCGACTACCTGGTGATCGCGCTCGGCGCCATCTCCCGCACCTTCCCGATCCCCGGCCTCGCCGAACAGGGCATCGGTATGAAGGGCGTCGAAGAGGGCATCGGCCTGCGCAACCACGTACTCGAGCAGCTCGACAAGGCCGAGTCCACGACGGACGAGGACGTCCGCCGCAAGGCCCTCACCTTCGTCTTCGTCGGCGGCGGCTTCGCCGGCGCGGAGACCATAGGCGAGGTCGAGGACATGGCCCGCGACGCCGCGAAGTACTACTCCAGCATCAAGCGCGAGGACATGCGCTTCATCCTGGTCGACGCGGCCGACAAGATCCTCCCCGAGGTCGGGCCCAAGCTCGGCACCTGGGGCAAGGAGCACCTCGAGTCCCGCGGCATCGAGATCTACCTCAGCACCTCCATGGACTCCTGCGTGGACGGCCACGTGGTGCTGAAGAACGGCCTCGAGGTCGACTCCAGCACCATCGTGTGGACCGCCGGCGTCAAGCCCAACCCGGCGCTGGCCCGCTTCGGCCTGCCGCTCGGCCCCCGCGGCCACGTCGACGCCCAGCCGACCCTCCAGGTCACGGGCACGGACTACATCTGGGCCGCCGGCGACAACGCCCAGGTGCCCGACCTCGCCGCCCGCAAGGCCGGCGTGGAGAACGCCTGGTGCCCGCCGAACGCCCAGCACGCGCTGCGCCAGGCCAAGGTCCTCGGCGACAACGTCATCTCGGGCATGCGGGGCTTCCCGCAGTCGCCCTACTCGCACTCCAACAAGGGTGCGGTGGCGGGTCTCGGCCTCCACAAGGGCGTCGCGATGATCGTCATGGGCAAGATGAAGATCAAGCTCAAGGGCCGTCTCGCCTGGTACATGCACCGTGGCTACCACGGCATGGCCATGCCGACCTGGAACCGCAAGATCCGCGTCTTCGCCGACTGGACCCTCGCCATGTTCCTCAAGCGCGAGGTCGTCTCCCTCGGTGCGCTGGAGACCCCCCGCGAGGAGTTCTACGAGGCCGCCAAGCCGGCTCCGGCCGCCGTCGCCGCCCCGGCCGAGAAGGCCAAGGCCTCCTGACCCCGTCCGGCAGGACCAGCGGACCGGCACGGTTCTCGCGGCGCCCGGTGCGCCCGGTGAGACCCGGCAGGACCAGCAGGACCCAGTAGGACCGGCAGGACCCAGCGCGACCCGAAGGGGCCGCCCGCCATCCGTGGTGCGGGCGGCCCCTTCGGCGTACCTCGAGCGCCGCTCGGATGCGCGTGGGGTGGACCCGTCCGGCGGCTTATCCGCCGCCCAGGACGGGTAGACGCTTGGGTCGGACCTTTCTGGAGGTGCACCATGACCGACGCCGCGCTGCGGCTGGCCGCTGCGGCCGAGACCCTGCTCGGCACCCCCCTGCCCGTGCGCGTCAGGGCCTGGGACGGCAGCGAAGCGGGCCCGCCCGGCGGCCCCGTGCTCGTCCTGCACCGCCGCCGCGCCCTGCGCCGGCTGCTGTGGAAGCCGGGCGAACTGGGCCTGGCACGGGCCTGGGTATCGGGGGACATGACGGTGGAGGGCGATCTGTTCGCCCTCCTGGAACGGGTGGCGCCGCTGCTGTGGGAGAGCGGCAGACCGCCCGGCGAGGAGCCGCCGCCCCGGGCGCCCGACGGACCGCGGACCCTGCTGCGCGATCCCGCGCGGCGGGCGGCCGTACGGGACCTCGTGCGCCTGGCCCGGCCGTGGCCGGCGCCGGCGCCGCCGCCCGAGGAGGCCGAGCGGCGCGGCGGGCCGCGCCACACCAGGGGCCGCGACCGCGATGCCATCAGCCACCACTACGACGTGGGCAACGAGTTCTACGCCCACGTGCTCGGCCCCTCGATGGTGTACTCCTGCGCCTACTGGAGCCCGGGCGGCTCCCTGGAGGAGGCCCAGCACGACAAGCTCGACCTGGTCTGCCGCAAACTGGCCCTGCGCCCCGGGGACCGGCTCCTGGACGTCGGCTGCGGCTGGGGCTCCATGGCCCTGCACGCGGCGCGCGCGTACGGGGTCCGGGTCACCGGGATCACCCTCTCGCGCGAGCAGGCCGCGTACGCGCGCAAGCGGGTGGCCGAGGAGGGCCTCGCCGACCTGGTCGAGATCCGGGTGCAGGACTACCGGGACGTCAAGGACGGCCCGTACGACGCCATTTCCTCCATCGGCATGGCCGAGCACGTGGGTTCCGACGGCTACCGCGCGTACGCCCGGACCCTGTACGGGCTGCTGCGGCCCGGCGGCCGGCTGCTGAACCACCAGATCGCCCGGCGCCCCGAGCCCGACGAAGAGGCGTACCGGATCGACCCGTTCATAGACGCCTACGTCTTCCCCGACGGCGAGCTCTCCCCGCTCGGCACGACCGTCGGGGAACTGGAGCGGGCCGGCTTCGAGGTCCGCGACGTGGAGGCGCTGCGCGAGCACTACGCGCTCACCCTGCGGGCCTGGGTGGCGCGGCTGGAGAAGCACTGGGACGAGGCCGTACGGCTGACCTCCCCCGGGCGGGCCCGCGTCTGGCTGCTGTACATGGCCGCCTCGGCGCTCGGCTTCGAGCGCAACCGGCTCGGGGTCAACCAGGTGCTGGCCGTGCGCACCGACGGCCGGGGCCCGGCGGGCTCCGGGATGCCGCTGCGCGCCCGCACGTGGCCCGCGTAGCACCGCGCGGGCGGACGGGAAAAGGGCCGGGGGGGGGGGGCGCCCCCCCCGGGCGCCGCCCCCCGCCCCCGCGGGGCCCCCCCGCGCGGCGGGGGGCGGGGGCCCACCGCGGGGGGTGGGGGGGCCGTTTTTAC
>NZ_JBSGWY010000025.1:66955-112092 GCF_053609145.1 Streptomyces sp. NPDC054961
CGACATCACGTCGCGGGGCCCCCGGCCCCCGTGCGGACCGCCTTCGTACGGCGGCGGCCGGCTACTCCGTCTTGATGGCGGTCAGCATGTTCAGCCGGGCCGCGCTGCGGGCGGGCCACATGGCCGCCAGGGCGCCGACGATGCCGGCCAGCAGCATGAAGATCGCGATCCGGTCGAAGGGGATGACCAGGGCGTAGTCCGGGATCGAGGACTTGAGGGTCTCGCCGACGGCCCAGGCGATGAAGGTGCCGAGGACCACGCCGATCACCGCGCCGAAGAGCGAGATCACGATGGCTTCCAGGCGGATCATGTTCTTGACCTTGCCGCGGTCCAGGCCGATCGCCCGCAGCATGCCGATCTCCTGCGTCCGCTCGTACACGGACATCGCCAGGGTGTTGACGACGCCGAGGACCGAGATGATCAGGGCCATGCCGAGCAGGCCATACATGATGTTCAGGGCGGTGTTGATCAGGCCGCCCATCTCGTTGCGGATGTCCTGCTGGGTGGCGAAGGTGATCGCCGGGTTCTTGCCGAGGGCGTCGACGAGCGACTTCTCGGCCTTCTCGGAGGCGCCGCCGTCCGTCTTGACGTAGACCTCGCGGATGTGCGGTTCCTCGCTGTGCTGGTCGAGGATGGTGTGGTCGATCACGTAGGGGGAGAGCATGCCCTCCATGTCCTTGTAGATCGCGCCGACCTTGAGGTCCGCCGTCCGGTCGTCCTCGAAGGTGGCCTTCAGCGTGGAGCCGACCGACAGGCCGGCGCTCTTCGCGGTCTTCTCGGCGACCGCCACCTCGCCCTTGGTGAGGCTGTCCATCTGCCCGCTGACCACGTCGAAGCGGAGGAGCTGGCCGATGGTGGCCGGGTTGACGCCGGAGACGGAGTGGAACTCCTCGTCGTTACCGGTGCCCGTCCGCAGGTACCCGTCCTGCTGCGGGGAGACCGCCTTGACGCCCGGGGCCTTCGCCAGGACCGGGAGCACGGAGGGGTCCAGGCTGCCCATCGTGTTGCCCATGGAGACCTTGTAGTCGGCCTTGAGGTGGTCCGTCGTCACCCGGTCGATGGCCTTGCCCATGGTGATGCCGAGCACCGACAGGGCGGTGACCAGGGTCAGGCCGATGGCGAGGGAGGCGGCGGTGACGGCGGTGCGGCGCGGGTTGCGGACCGCGTTCTGCGCGGCGAGCTTGCCGGCGACGCCGAAGGCCTTTTCCAGCAGCGGGCGGACGGCGGTGATGACCGGACGGGAGAGCGCCGGCAGCAGGATGATGATGCCGATCATCGTGAAGAAGGCGCCGGTGCCGATCATCATCTTGCCGTCCTTGCCGGTCATCGCGCCGCCGAGGATGGCGAGCAGACCGAGCAGGGTGACCGAGCCGCCGATGCTGTTGCGCAGCGCCAGGGACTTCGCGGTGGCCGGCAGGTGGGCGCTGCCCATGGCGGCGACCGGGGCGATCTTCGCGGTGCGGCGGGCGGGCAGCCAGGCGGCGAGCATCGTGACGAAGACGCCGATGCCGATCGCGGCGGCGACGGTGAGGGGGGCGACGACCAGCGGGCCGGCCGGGATCTTGGCGCCGAAGGCGCCCATCGCGGAGCGCATGCCGACGGCGAGGCCGACACCCGCGATCAGGCCGATGGCGGAGGAGACCACGCCGACGACCACGGCCTCGGCCAGGACCGAGCGCTTGACCTGGCCGCGGTTGGCGCCGACGGCGCGCAGCAGGGCCAGCTCCTTCGTGCGCTGGGCGACCAGCATGGTGAAGGTGTTGTAGATCAGGAAGACGCCGACGAAGAGCGAGATCAGCGCGAAGGTCAGCAGCATCTGGTTCATGCTGTTCATGCCCGCGCTGATGTTCTTGGCCTGTTCGTCGGCGAGCTGCGCGCCGGTCTGGGCCTTGGCGTCCTTGCCGATGAGGGGCTTGATCTCGGCGAGCAGCGCGTCGGCGTCGGCGCCGGCCTTGGCGCTGACCGAGAGCTCGTCGTAGAACCCGGGCTTCAGGTAGAGCTGCTGGGCGGTCGGGGTGTCGAACAGGACCAGCGAGCCGCCCGCGTTGACCGCGCCGTCCTCCGTGGTGAAGACGCCGGCGAGGGTGTACTCCTTGGCCGGACCGTTCTCGGCCACCCGGACCTTGTCGCCGACCTGGTACTTGCCGCGCTGGGCCGTCTCCTTGTCGAGGGCGATCTGGTCGGCGCCGGCCGGGCCACTGCCCTCGAAGAAGGCGTAGCGGGGGTCCTTGCCGTCCTTCAGCGGGACGAAGTTGGCGCCGGTGTTGGACCAGCCGGTGCCGATCAGCTTGCCGTCCTGGTCGCCGACGGCGGCGAAGCCGTGGACGCGGCCCGAGGCGGCGTCCACGCCGCCGAGCGCCTTGACCTTGTCGAGGGTCTGCTGGCTGATGCCCGGCTCGCCCTCCTTGACGCCCTGCTCGTTGCGGGAGGGGCCGTAGGAGGTGACCGAGACGGCTACGCCCTCGAAGCTCTTGGCGGACTGGTTCGACATCGCCTTGCCGACGGTGTCGGTGAAGACGAGCGTGCCGGAGACGAAGGCGACGCCGAGGACGACGGCGAGCACCGTCATCAACAGCCGGGCCTTGTGCGCGAGCACGTTGCGCAGGGCGGTACGGAACATGGTGGAGGAGTCCAGGTGGTCAGGGGTCGGCGGGGACGGGCGTCGGCGAAGGGAGCGGGCGTCCCTCAGCTGGTGCGGCCCTTGGCGTCGAAGGCCTTCATGCGGTCGAGCACGCCGTCCGCGGTCGGGTTGAGCATCTCGTCGACGATGCGGCCGTCGGCGAGGAAGATGACGCGGTCCGCGTAGGAGGCGGCGACCGGGTCGTGGGTGACCATCACCACGGTCTGGCCGAGCTCGCGGACCGAGTTGCGCAGGAAGCCGAGGACTTCGGCGCCCGAGCGCGAGTCCAGGTTTCCGGTCGGCTCGTCGCCGAAGATGATCTCGGGGCGGGAGGCCAGGGCGCGGGCGACGGCCACGCGCTGCTGCTGGCCGCCCGAGAGCTGGGTGGGGCGGTGGCCGAGGCGGTCGGAGAGGCCGACCATCGAGATCACCGAGTCGAGCCACTGGCGGTCGGGCTTGCGGCCCGCGATGTCCATGGGGAGCGTGATGTTCTCCAGGGCCGTCAGCGTCGGCAGCAGGTTGAAGGCCTGGAAGATGAAGCCGATCTTGTCCCGGCGCAGCTGCGTGAGCTGCTTGTCCTTCAGGGTGGAGAGCTCGGTCTCGCCGATCCGGACGGACCCGGCGGAGAAGGTGTCCAGGCCGGCGACGCAGTGCATCAGCGTGGACTTGCCGGAGCCCGAGGGGCCCATGATCGCGGTGAACTGGCCCGCGGCGAAGTCCACGGAGACGTTCTCGAGAGCGACCACCTGGGTCTCGCCCTGGCCGTACACCTTGGAGAGGCCGGTGGCGCGCGCGGCGACGGCCTGGGTGGTGTGCGGGGCGTAGTTCATGGTGGTCACGGGAGCTGCTCCTTGGGCTGCGGACCGGGCTCACGGTCCGCGGTGGGCGGGACCTTCCCATCGTCGGGGCGCCGACCCCTCCCGCGGATCAGCCGTGGTGCCCGTTCTCCGGCCCACTGGAGTCTGACGCGGACGGGTCCGCCTCCTCCTTTGGGATGACAGCCGTCGGGCCCAAGGAGGGGGCGGGCGGGGGCCGGTGGGGTCGCGGCTCAGGTGTGCGGGAGCCGCCCGCGGCCCGCTCGGGGGCCCGCGCGGGCGCCCCGGGCGGCGGGGCCGCGGGGTGGGTGCGGGGCGCGCGGCGGGGGCGGTACGGGGCGTGCGGCGCAGCGTCGTGGGGCGGGCGGCGGGGCGTCATGGGGCGTACGGCGGGGCGCGGAGAGGGGCGCGCAACGGGGCACGGTGCGAGGAGGGTGGCGCGAGGGGTGGCGCGGGGGTGGCGCGAGCCATCGAAATCCCGTCAATCCCACGGCGCCATGATCGACGCGGGCAAGGGGCGGACCGTGCGTTCTGCGTCCTGACGCTCCATCAATCACCAATAAAATCAGACAACATCGGCGAGAACCCCAGGTCGGGGTGCGGGTGTTGCGGATAGGCTCGACCGTAGCGTTCAAGGTTTTTCCAAGGGGGCCGCTACGCCCTGCGCCCGGATGGTGGAATGCAGACACGGCGAGCTTAAACCTCGCTGACCTTCGGGTCGTGCCGGTTCAAGTCCGGCTTCGGGCACGACGACGTTCCGCCGGACCGGAACGTGCGAACGGCGGGGGCGCCCGAGGGGCCCCCGCCGCCGCCATTGAGCGACCCCCGTCCCCCCGTACTCCCGCCGCCGGGCGGCGCCGGGCAGGACCACGGGCGGGATTCCGTGCGCTTTGCCGGTCCTGTCCCGGAAAGATCCTCCTCGAGCAGTAGGGCGATTCCTTTGCTACCGCATTACTCTTGACGCGAGGCCGCGCACGGTGGCCACGGAGGAGTGAGATGAGGAGCAGCAACCCGGTCTTCTCGCGACGGGGGTTCAGCCGCGACAACGGCGCTTACGCGGGCTTCGGCACGCAGCAGCCCCAGGCCGGGACCACGACCAACCCGTACGCGACCAACCCCTACGCGACCGACCCGGCCACGGGTATGCCGCAGGCTCCGGTCCGCGGAAATGCGATGACCATCGACGACGTCGTGAGCCGTACGGCCATGACGCTCGGCACGGTCGTCCTGACGGCGGTCATCTCCTGGATCGCACTGCCCGTCGACCCGGCCAACATCAACAAGTCCTACGGCATCGCCATCGGCGCCGCGCTCATCGCGTTCGTCTTCGCGATGGTGCAGTCGTTCAAGAGCAAGCCCGTACCGGCGCTGATCCTGGCCTACGCGGCGTTCGAGGGCGTCTTCCTCGGTGTCATCAGCTCGGCTGTCAGCACCTACATCAGCCCGGGCGTGGTCATCCAGGCCGTGATGGGCACGATGTGCGTCTTCGCCGGCGTGCTGATCGCCTACCGGATGCGCTGGATCAACGTGAACCGGCGCTTCGTCGGCTTCGTGATGGCCGCCGCCATGGGCTTCATGCTCCTGATGGCCGTCAACCTGCTGTTCGCCGTCTTCGGCGGCGGCGACGGCCTGGGCTTCCGCAGCGGCGGCCTCGGCATCCTCTTCGGCGTCATCGGCATCATCCTCGGTGCCTGCTTCCTCGCCCTGGACTTCAAGCAGGTCGAGGACGGCGTGACGTACGGCGCCCCGCGCGAGGAGTCCTGGCTGGCGGCCTTCGGCCTCACCATGACCCTGGTGTGGATCTACATGGAGATGCTGCGCCTGATCTCCATCCTCAAGGGTGACTAGCAGCAGGACCGGCTGGACCCGATGAGCCGAGGAAGGCCCCGCGAGCAAGAGCTCGCGGGGCCTTCCCGCGTGTCGGGGGTCAACGGGATCGGGGGACTTCGGACAGGGGCAGGGGCTCGCTCAGCCGAACTTGCGGGCGGCCCTGCGCAGATCGTGCTCGTGGATGATCGCCTTGGCCTGGCCGTACGAGAGTTCGTGCGCGCCGAGTAGCCAGCTGACCTTCTCCTCGAACCGGAAGAGGGACGGGCCGTCATCCACGGTGCGCAGCCAGTCGGACAGCTCACGACCGGTGGTCCCGGGGATTCTGTCGATCATGTTGCGGTGGGTCTGCTCGGAGAACTCTACGGACATGGGCGCCTCCGGAGGTATCGCCGGTCTGCTCTCGTCACGCCACCGTGCCGGAGAGTTCGCCCGTTGGCAATGGTGCCGTGGCGGCGCGTAAGGTCGGCCGGGTGCTCGATACCTCACCCCTGACCGTCGCCGTGGAACGCTTCGCCGACCGGTTGCGGGCCGCGCCGCAGAGCCGGCTCCAGCAGGGTGCCGCCGAGGCGGCGCTGGAACTGGCCCGGGAACTCTCCGTACGGGCGCAGCGGCTGGAGGCGGCCGCCCGGGGCGCCGCGGACGCCCAGGGGGCGGCTCCGGCGCGCGAGATGCCGGATGCGGGGATCTTCGTCGTCGGCGACCAGGTGGCCGTGGCCGGGCTGGACCTCGCCGAGGCACTGCGCTCCGCGGCCGGGTCCGGGTCCCGGTCCGCCGGGGGACCCGCGACGGCCCCGGACACCGCGACGGCCCCGGACACCGCGACGGCCCCGGACGGCACGAAGGCCCCGTCCGGAATGCTGGACGAGGCCGTACGGCTGGTGGAGCTGGCGGAAGTCAGAGCGATGCGATGACGCGGTCCGCGAGGATGTAGACGTTGCTGTCCGGGTCCTCGGCGTCGCCGCAGGAGAAGGTCAGGGCGTAGGCGCCGGAGATGCCCGAGCCGCCCAGCAGGACCGGGGCGCTGCCCGAGCGCAGGGCGTCGGCCAGGCGCTCCGCGGTCTCCCGGTGGCCCGGGGTCATGCAGAGCGTCGTGCCGTCGGTGAAGACGTACACGTCCAGGGTGCCCAGCGGGCCGGGGCGGACGTCCGCGAGGGCCGTACGGGCCAGCGCGAGCTCTTCCAGGCGGCTGACCGTGCGCTCGTGGTCGACGCCGGGGTGCGACTGGACCGGTACGAAGTCGGGGTGCGAGGGGTGGCGTCGGCGGGCGGCGGCCAGCTCGGCCGACTCCGCGCCCAGACCGGCGTCCTGGTACTCGTCGGCCGGCTCGTCGCCGAGCAGCGGCTCCAGACCGACCAGGTCCACCTGGCGGGGCAGGAAGACCGGGCTGTCGTCGCCGAGTCCGGACGGCCCGCCCAGCAGCGAGGGGGCGTCGGCGGCGTCGCGGGCCTCCTGGGCGGCCCAGAACGCACGCGCCTCGGCGAGCTCGCGCTCGCGCTCCTCGGCGAGGGCCTCGGCCACGGCGGCTCGTATCTCGGCTGCGGGGGACTCCACGGCGGCACGGGCGTGCGGCACGGACGCGCCGCGCGGGTGTGCCGAGACGACCAGCTCACCGCGCAGCGCCGTGACCTGCTTGCGCAGGCCGTGGACGGCGTGCAGCGCAGCCGCGCCGACGGCCGTGGCAGCGGCCGTGGTCAGCAGTAGGGCAAGAGACATGGCGCTCACTGACTAGCTCCTGGTTGATTCGATCCCCCGACTTCCTACATCAGCTTGTCCTCACCTGGGAATGGCCGGCAGTGCATTACGTCATGAATTGGACAGGCCTTTCGTCCCGGAGCCCCCGCCGGAACATGGTCTGACCTGGGGATATGACGATCCCCCAAGACGAAGGTCACATCCTGGGGGACATTTGGTCACAGATTGGCCGCGACAGGATTAGATTCGCTGTCAGTACGGCGCCCGGGATCGAGCGGATCCCGTGCGGCGCCTGCCCTCGGGCCTTGATCGGTCCGTCCGCGGCCGGCCGAGCCGTGTTCGGCCGGTCGCGGAGCGCTCAGGGCGCGCATCCTCCTCGGCCGCGTCCTCGCGACCGGCTCGGCGCACTCAGCTCAGGCGCTCGATGACCATGGCCATGCCCTGGCCGCCGCCGACGCACATCGTCTCCAGGCCGAACTGCTTGTCGTGGAACTGCAGGCTGTTGATCAGCGTGCCGGTGATGCGCGCACCGGTCATCCCGAAGGGGTGACCGACGGCGATGGCCCCGCCGTTGACGTTCAGCTTCTCCAGCGGGATCTCGAGGTCCCGGTAGGAGGGGATGACCTGGGCCGCGAAGGCCTCGTTGATCTCGAAGAGGTCGATGTCGCCGACGGTCAGGCCCGCGCGCCGCAGCGCCTGCTGGGAGGCCTCGACCGGGCCCAGGCCCATGATCTCGGGGGAGAGGCCGGTGACGCCGGTGGAGACGATCCGGGCCAGCGGGGTCAGGCCCAGCTCGCGGGCCTTGGTGTCGCTCATGACGACCAGCGCCGCGGCGCCGTCGTTGAGCGGGCAGCAGTTGCCGGCCGTGACCAGGCCGTCGGGGCGGAAGACCGGCTTGAGGCCCTCGACGGCCTCCAGGGTGACCCCGGCGCGCGGGCCGTCGTCGGTGGAGACGACCGTGCCGTCCGGCGTGGTGACCGGGGTGATCTCGCGGGCCCAGAAGCCGTTCTTGATGGCTTCCTCGGCCAGGTTCTGCGAGCGCACGCCGAACTCGTCCATGTCGCGGCGCGTCACGCCCTTCAGGCGCGCCAGGTTCTCGGCGGTCTGGCCCATCTGGATGTACGCGTCCGGGGTCCGGCCGTCCTCGCGCGGGTCGTGCCAGGAGGAGCCGGTGCTCTGGGCCACCGAGGCGGTGTGGGCCTCGGACTCGGCGAAGAACGGGTTGTGGGTGCCCGGGATCCCGTCGGAGGAGCCGTTCACGGACCGCGACACCATCTCCACGCCCGCGGAGATGAAGATGTCGCCCTCGCCCGCCTTGATGGCGTGCAGCGCCATCCGGGAGGTCTGGAGCGAGGAGGCGCAGTAGCGGGTGATCGTGGTGGCGGGCAGGTGGTCCATGCCCATCTGCACCGCCACGATGCGGCCCAGGTTGTGGCCCTGCTCGCCGCCCGGGAGGCCACAGCCCAGCATCAGGTCGTCGATCAGGCGCGGGTCCAGCTCGGGGATCTTCGCGAGGGCGGCCTGGATGACCGTGGCGGTCAGATCGTCCGGTCGGACGTCCTTGAGGGATCCCTTGAAGGCGCGGCCGATGGGCGACCGGGCGGTGGAAACGATGACGGCTTCGGGCATCGGGGCTCCAAGGGAGGTGGTGTCGTACCGGGACCGCATGCGAAGTTACCGCCCCGTACCGTCGAGGTCACGGCCCTTTCGATGTGACTCCGGTCGCTCTGGCCGTGCTCCCGCCCGCCTTTCCGTCCCCCCGCGGGGGCCGGCCCGTCCCGTCGGTGCCTCCGGGCTCCCGCGCGAGGTCCTCGCCCGGCACCCGCCGCCTGCGCCGGTACTTGAGCAGGGCCCACGGACCCCGCGCCCCCGTGACCTCCGTGCCCGCCAGTCCGGCCGCCGCCGAGGCGGCCTTGGCGACCGGGAGCATGTCCTCGTTGCGCGACACGTCCAGCCGGTCCGACTCGGGCCACAGCTCCAGGGCCGCGCACAGGGTCGGCAGCACGGCCATCGCGGCGGTCGCGTAGCCCTCCGTCGAGGGGTGGTAGGAGTCCGGGCCGAACATCTCGCGGGGGTTCGCCGCGAACTCGGGCCCCAGCAGGTCGCCCATCGAGACGGTACGGGCGCCCAGCGCGAGCACCCCGATCGTCTGGGCTGCCGCCAGCTGCCGCGACACCCGGCGGGCCAGCCACCGCAGCGGCTGGTACACCGGCTCGATCGTCCCCAGGTCCGGGCAGGTGGCGACCACGACCTCGGAGCCCGCGAGCCGCAGCCGGCGGACGGCCCCGGTCAGCAGCCGGACCGACTGGGTCGGCGGCATCCGCCGGGTCACGTCATTGGCGCCGATCATGATCACGCACACGTCGGGAGCCGGCTCGTCCCCGTCCAGCAGCAGCCCCGCCTGCCGGTCCAGGTCGTCGGACATGGCCCCGGACAGCGCCACGTTCCGCAGCTCCACCGGCCGCTCGGCCACCGCTGCCAGCCCCGAGGCCAGCAGCGCGCCCGGGGTCTGCCTCGCCCGGTGCACCCCCAGCCCGGCGGCCGTGGAATCGCCCAGCATGCCGAGCCGCAGCGGGCCCGGGCTCAGCTCAGGCCCGCCGAACTCGCTCCCGTACAGCCCGTCCGCACGCGGCGGATCCGCCAGCCCGGTGCCGACCGTCCGCTTGGCGAACTGCAGCTCGGCCACGAACAACCCCACCGCGGCGGCCCCGACGAGCCCGAGCCCGCCCCCGCCGTACGCCGCGCCCGCCGCGATCCGGCGGGCCGTCCTCGCCCTGGACACCCTCGTGCCACCTCCTCGGTACCTGGTCCTGTTGACCTACCTGCCCCGTACTGCCGGTCGGCCAATCCCTTTGCGCATACTCTGGCCGAGCCTCCCGGAGAACCCGTGGAGTCCCCTCCTTGGAGAACATGGTGCAATTCCACGACTCGATGATCAGCCTCGTCGGCAATACCCCGCTGGTGAAGCTCAACCGTGTGACCGAAGGCCTCCAGGCCACCGTCCTTGCCAAGGTCGAGTACTTCAATCCCGGCGGATCCGTGAAGGACCGGATCGCCGTCAGGATGATCGAGGCCGCAGAGCAGAGCGGAGCCCTCAAGCCCGGTGGCACCATCGTGGAGCCGACGAGCGGCAACACGGGTGTAGGACTCGCCATCGTGGCCCAGCAGAAGGGCTACAAGTGCATCTTCGTCTGCCCTGACAAGGTGTCCATGGACAAGATCAACGTGATGCGCGCGTACGGCGCCGACGTGGTGGTCTGCCCGACCGCCGTGGACCCGGAGCACCCGGACTCGTACTACAACGTGTCCGACCGCCTCGCGCGCGAGCCGGGCGCCTGGAAGCCTGACCAGTACAGCAACCCGAACAACCCCCGTTCGCACTACGAGACCACCGGTCCCGAGCTGTGGGAGCAGACGGACGGGAAGATCACCCACTTCGTGGCCGGCGTCGGCACGGGCGGCACGATCTCCGGCACCGGCGGCTACCTCAAGGAGGTGTCCGGCGGCAAGGTCAAGGTCATCGGCGCCGACCCCGAGGGCTCGGTCTACTCCGGCGGCTCGGGCCGCCCGTACCTGGTCGAGGGCGTCGGCGAGGACTTCTGGCCGAGCGCCTACGACCGCAACGTGACGGACGAGATCATCGCGGTGTCCGACAAGGACTCCTTCCAGATGACCCGCCGCCTCGCCAAGGAGGAGGGTCTCCTCGTCGGCGGCTCCTGCGGCATGGCGGTCGTCGCGGCGCTGCGCGCGGCGGAGAGGCTCGGCCCGGACGACGTGGTCGTCGTCCTGCTCCCGGACTCCGGGCGCGGCTACCTCAGCAAGATCTTCAGCGACGAGTGGATGGCCGGGCACGGCTTCCTGGAGGAGGCCGGTCCCGCGGCGCGGATCGGTGACGTGCTGGCGGACAAGGAGGGGGGCAGCATCCCCTCCCTCGTCCACATGCACCCCGAGGAGACCGTCGGCGAGGCCATCGAGGTGCTGCGCGAGTACGGCGTCTCGCAGATGCCGATCGTCAAGCCGGGCGCGGGCCACCCCGACGTGATGGCGGCCGAGGTCATCGGCTCGGTGGTCGAGAAGGAACTGCTGGCGGCGCTCTTCGCGCAGCGGGCGTCCCTCGGCGACCCGCTGGAGAAGCACATGTCCTCGCCGCTCCCGCAGGTCGGCTCCGGCGAGCCGGTGTCCGAGCTGATGGCGGTCCTGGGCGAGGCGGACGCGGCGATCGTCCTGGTCGAGGGCAAGCCGACGGGCGTGGTGAGCCGCCAGGACCTGCTGGCGTTCCTGGCGAAGAGCGCGAAGTAGGTCCTCCGGGGGCCGGTGTCCTGGCCGACGCGTAATCGGCACGGTGCCGTCACGTGACGGCAGCACCGGCTTAACACGGCTGCGGCACAGTGGTGGTCGTCGGCAGGGAAGACCCGGGGAACCGGGACCCGGCCGGCACCACGAACGGCGTCGGCGCGCCTCCGGAGCGGCTCCCGGACCGCGTGGACGCACGGACGCGCGGACGGCCCTTGACCCGGCCCGTGTCCTTCGCGGGGACCGCCGTCGTCCCGCCCCCGGGCAACCGGGGTGCGGCGGTCCCCGCGCTTACTTCCTCGCCGGCCCCGCCCCCGCTTCCTCGCCGGCCCGCGCCGCCGTACGCCGTGCCGGCGCGGCGGCGGGCCGGGGTCGTCCGGGGCGGGTCGGGGCGGGTCGGTCCCGGCCGGGTCAGTCCCGGGACTCGGGAGCGGAGCGGCGGCGGAACCTGACGGAGTGGACGTAGTTCACGCCCAGGATGCCCAGCCAGACGACGATCAGGCCGCTGAGCCTGGCCTGGGCGGCGCCGATCGCGGAGAGCGGGATCGCCAGCACCAGGGTGATGATCGCGAAGCCGAAGCGTTCCCCGAAGTTGCCGTCCACCGGCTCCGCGGCGCGCCGGGGGCGGGCCGCGGACAGCCGCTCCTCCGCGAGGCGCCGCCTCACCTGGGTGTCGACCTTCTCGACGAACGAGTCGAGCAGCGCGGCCTCGTACTCGGGACCCAGCTCCCGCCGGGCGTCCAGCGTGGCCGCGAGTTCCTTCTTCAGCTCCTGGGACTCCATACCGACACCCTAGGAACCAGGCCCTCGCGCCCGCACTGGGGCTAGCCCCCGTATCGGGCCGCCGGCACCGGCGGGAAGGGCGGGGGCCGGACCCCCGGCCTCGTACGGGACGGAGGCCGGACGGCATCATGGGACAGTCAACTCACCCCGGCGGACAGGGGTGTTGACCGGGCGGCGCGCGGCGTCCGGCCCGTGAGGACCAGGGGCGGGCGGGTACGCCCGAGCGCGGGGAGCGGCTCTCCCGGGGGTCTCGGATCGCGGGTGCGGGTTGCCGTGCTGCATAACCGCATGCAGAGTGCTCCGTGACTGAATATCTCACCGGTACGGACGGGACGGAGGGGGACGGGATGAGCGAGAGCCCGGCAGCGCGGCTGCAGCAGCTGTTCGAGGGGCACCGGTTGACGCCGACCCAGCGGCGCATCGCGCACTGCATGGTGCGCGGGGCCGCGGAGGTGCCCTTCCTGTCGAGCGTGGAGCTCGCCGAGCTGGCCGGCGTGAGCCAGCCGTCGGTGACCCGGTTCGCGGTGGCGCTCGGCTTCGACGGCTATCCCGCGCTGCGCAAGCACCTGCGGGAGGTGGCCCCCGCGGAGCGGGCCGGGGCCGAGCACGAGGACGCGTACAACGAGTACCAGCAGGCGGTCCAGGGCGAGATCGAGAACCTGCGGCAGCTGTCCGCGATGCTCGCCGACCCGGCGCCGGTCCAGGAGGCGGGGCGGCTGCTGGCCGCGTCGAGCCCCCTGCCCGTCCTGGGGCTGCGGGCGGCCTCCTCGCAGGCGCGCGGGTTCGCGTACTTCGCGGCGAAGGTCCATCCGGACGTGCGGCTGCTCGATGAGGGCGGCTCGATGCTCGCCGACCGGATCGACGCGGCCCGCGCCGCCGGGGCGTCCTCGCTCCTGTGCTTCGCGCTGCCGCGGCACCCGAAGGAGGTCGCGGAGGCCCTGGAGCACGCGCGGGCGGCCGGGCTGACGGTGGTGACGGTCGCCGACTCGGCCTTCGCTCCGGTGGCCCGGTCCTCGGACCTGCTGATTCCGGCCCCGGTCGGGACGGGTCTGGCGTTCGACACCGCGTGTGCGCCGATGCTGCTGGGGCGGGTGCTGCTGGAGTCGATGGCCGACGCCCTTCCGGATGCGCAGGCCCGTCTGGAGGCCTTCGACGCCCGGGCCGCCGCGCGGGGCCTGTTCGTGGAGTAGGGGCCGGTCGAAGCGGGCGCGTCAGGCGCGGCAGCGGCAGGCACCCCCTGGCGCCCCTCCGCGGTGACCAACGAGGCGGCGGCGCGGATGCGGGAGGTCTTCGCGACCCAGGTCGCACCCGCCCTGGTCGCGGCCCTCGGCCCCGGCCGGGCCGCCCGCGCGGCCGGCCCGGTCGTCGCCCAGCTGCTGGGCCTGGCCCTGACCCGCTACCTGCTGAAACTGCCGGCGGTGACGGCGCTGACGCCCGACGCGGTGGTGGCGGGGCTGACCCCGGCGCTGGCCGCCACCCTGGCGGCCGGCTGAGCCGCCCCCCCCGTGGCGGTCCGGGGGAGGGGCCGCGGCGGATCCCCCGGACCGCCCGCCGGGGGACGTCCCGGCCCCCGCGGATCCGCCGTGGATCCCCCGCGGGCGGGCGGAGTGTCAGAGCAGGGCGTCGCGCAGGGCCCCGCCCGCTTCCGCGGTGAGGTCGGACAGCGACTGCGCCGGGCGGGCCAGGGCGAAGCGGACGCCGCCCTCGGGGGTCACCGCGTACCCGTACACCGCCGGCCGCGGCAGGCTGTTGTAGCCGTAGTGCGCCGTGAAGGCGTACGCGCCCGTGTCGGGCACGGCGATCAGGTCCCCCGGGGACAGGAGCGGCAGCTCCCGCGCGCTCGCCAGGAGGTCTCCGGCGAAGCAGGCCGGCCCCGCGACGTCCTGGGCGACCGGCGGGCCCGTCAGGGGGACGCCCTTGGCGTCGTAGGGGAGGATCCGCAGCGGCCAGGCCGCGGGGGCGTAGACCGTACGGGTGGCCAGCTGGACCCCCGCGTGGGTCAGGGCGATCGCCCGGCCGCCGGTGGTCTTCGTGTACTCGACGCGGGACAGCACCAGCCCGTGCTTGGCCGGCAGTGACCGCCCGAACTCCGTGACCAGGCCGTACGCGCCGGAGAAGAGCCCGGGGACGGCGGAGCGCAGGGCCGAGACGTACTCCGCGTAGACCGGGGTCTCGGTGTCGGAGGCGAAGTTCACCGGCAGGCCGCCGCCGATGTCCAGCGTGTCGACCTGCCGCCGGCCGGCCGCCGCGTTGATCTCCTCGGCCAGCGCGTACAGCTCCCGCACCCCCTCCGCGATCAGCGCCAGCGGGACGCCCTGGGAGCCCGAATGGGTGTGCAGGCGGGTGAGCCACGGCCGGTCCAGGTACGCCCGTACGAGCCATGCGCGCGCGCCCGGATCGCGCAGGGCGATGCCGAACTTCGAGGTCGCCGTGGCGGTGGAGAGGGCGTCGATGGCGCCCGCGCCCGTCTGCGGGTTGATCCGTACGCCGATCGGCGACCGGGTCGGGGCCGAGGCGACGAGCGCGTCGAGGCGGTCCAGTTCCTGCCGGTTGTCGGCGTTGACGGCGATGCCGAGGGTGAGGGCCTCGCGCAGTTCGGCGGCGGTCTTGGCGGGCGAGTCGAGGACGATGCGCTCCGGGCCGATCCCGGCGGCGCGGGCCAGGGCCAGCTCGCCGGGGCTCGCGACCTCGCAGCCCAGCCCGGCGTCGGCGAGCAGCCGCAGCACGGGGACGAGCGGGGCGGCCTTGACGGCGAAGGCGTGCAGGACGGGCGTGCCGGGGGCGGCGGCGGCCGCGAAGGCGGAGGTCAGGGCGGCGGCGGAGGCGCGGATGCCGGCCGTGTCCAGCAGGCAGACCAGGGGGGAACCGGTGTCGATCAGGCCCTGCTCGACGGCGGCCCGTACGGCCAGGTCGCGCCGCCGCGTCCGGCGGCCGGCGTCTTCCACGGCGTCCCCCACGGCGCTCTCCACGGCGTGCTCCACGGCATCGGGGGGGGGGCCGGGGGGGCCCCCGGCGGTCTCGGGCGTGTCAGCGGTCTCGGCCATGTTCTTCATCCCATCATCCGGCGCGTCCGACCGCAGCTGTTGACTGAATCTATTCAGGGCGCGAGGATGTGAATGGAATTGACCAACACTGGAGGAGGCACCGCCATGTCAGGACCCCGCCCCGTACGTGCCGCACGAGGTACCGACCTGAGCACCCTGGGATGGCAGCAGGAGGCCGCGCTGCGGATGCTCCAGAACAACCTCGACCCCGAGGTCGCCGAGCACCCCGACAAGCTCGTCGTCTACGGCGGCACCGGCAAGGCCGCGCGCGACTGGCGCTCGTACGACGCGATGGTCCGCACGCTCCAGACCCTGAAGCAGGACGAGACGATGCTCGTCCAGTCCGGCCGCCCGGTCGGCGTGATGCAGACCCACGAGTGGGCCCCGCGCGTCCTGCTCGCGAACTCCAACCTGGTCGGCGACTGGGCCAACTGGGAGGAGTTCCGCCGCCTGGAGCACCTCGGCCTGACCATGTACGGCCAGATGACCGCCGGCTCGTGGATCTACATCGGCACCCAGGGCATCCTCCAGGGCACCTACGAGACCTTCGCCGCCGTCGCGGCCAAGAAGTTCAACGGAACCCTCGCCGGCACCATCACCCTCACCGCCGGCCTCGGCGGCATGGGCGGCGCCCAGCCGCTGGCCGTGACGATGAACGACGGCGTCGCCATCTGCATCGACGTCGACCCGCGCGCCATCGACCGCCGCATCGAGCACCGCTACCTGGACGTCAAGGCCGACAGCCTGCGCCACGCCCTCGCCCTCGCCGTCGAGGCGCGCGACGCCCGCAAGCCGCTCTCCATCGGCCTGCTCGGCAACGCCGCCGAGCTCCTCCCGCAGATGCTCGCGGAAGGCGCCCCGATCGACATCGTGACGGACCAGACCTCCGCCCACGACCCGCTCGCCTACCTGCCCGTGGGCGTCGACTTCGACGACATGGCGGCCTACGCGGCCAAGGACCCGGCCGGGTTCACCACCCGCGCCCGCGAGTCGATGGCCACGCACGTCGAGGCGATGGTCGGCTTCATGGACGCCGGCGCCGAGGTCTTCGACTACGGCAACTCCATCCGCGGCGAGGCCCAGCTGGCCGGCTACGACCGCGCCTTCGCCTTCCCCGGATTCGTCCCCGCCTACATCCGGCCGCTGTTCTGCGAGGGCAAGGGCCCCTTCCGCTGGGCGGCGCTGTCCGGCGAGGCCTCGGACATCCACAAGACCGACAAGGCGATGCTGGAGCTCTTCCCGGAGAACGAGTCCCTGCACCGCTGGATCAAGATGGCCGGCGAGCGGGTCCACTTCCAGGGCCTGCCCGCGCGCATCTGCTGGCTCGGCTACGGCGAGCGCGACAAGGCCGGCGAGCGCTTCAACGAGATGGTGGCCGACGGCACGCTCGCCGCGCCGCTGGTCATCGGCCGCGACCACCTGGACTGCGGTTCGGTGGCCTCCCCGTACCGCGAGACCGAGGCCATGCTCGACGGCTCCGACGCGATCGCCGACTGGCCGCTGCTCAACGCCATGGTCAACGTGGCCTCCGGCGCCTCCTGGGTCTCCATCCACCACGGCGGCGGCGTCGGCATGGGCCGCTCGATCCACGCGGGCCAGGTCACCGTCGCCGACGGCACGAAGCTCGCGGGCGAGAAGATCCGCCGCGTCCTGACCAACGACCCGGGCATGGGCGTCATCCGTCACGTCGACGCCGGTTACGACATCGCGGAGTCCGTGGCGGACGAGCGCGGCGTCCGCGTCCCGATGCGCGAAGGCGACTCGGCGTGACCCAGGAAGCCGCCGCCGGAGCCTCGTTCCACACGATGTGGGCCGAGCTCCGGCCCATCGGCCGGGACCAGGGCAGCGGCGGGTACCGCCGGTACGCCTGGACCGGGGCCGACGTCGACTGCCGGACCTGGTTCCAGGCGCAGGCCGAGGCGCGCGGGCTCGCGTACGAGACCGACCGCAACGGCAACCAGTGGGCCTGGCTCGGCGACCCCCTCGCCGGTGACGCCGTCGTCACCGGCTCCCACCTGGACTCCGTCCCCGACGGCGGGGCCTTCGACGGCCCCCTCGGAGTGGTGTCCTCCTTCGCGGCCCTGGACGAACTCCGCAGGAGGGGCGCGGAGTTCGCCAGGCCACTCGCCATCACCAACTTCGGCGACGAGGAAGGGGCCCGCTTCGGCCTCGCCTGCGTCGGTTCCCGGCTCAGCGCCGGGCAGCTGACCAAGGAGAAGGCGTACGAGCTCCGCGACGCGGACGGGATCCGCCTGCCGCAGGCGATGGAAGCGGCCGGGTACGACCCCGGGACCATCGGGGCCGACCCCGAACGGCTCGCCCGCATCGGCGCCTTCGTCGAACTGCACGTGGAGCAGGGGCGCGCCCTGGACCTGTCCGGGGACCGGGTCGGCATCGCCTCGGCCATCTGGCCGCACGGGCGCTGGCGGTTCGACTTCCGCGGCGAGGCCAACCACGCGGGCACCACCCGCCTGGTGGACCGCCGCGACCCGATGATCACGTACGCGCAGACCGTGCTCGCGGCCCGCGCCGAGGCGGCCCTCGCCGGGGCCGTCGCCACCTTCGGGAAGATCTCCGTGGAGCCCAACGGGGTCAACGCGATCCCGTCCCTCGTCCGCGGCTGGCTCGACTCCCGCGCCGCCGACCAGGCCACCCTCGACACGGTCGTGACCGCGATCGAGAAGGCCGCCCGCGAACGCGCCGACCAGGACGGCATCGACCTCGACGTCGTCCGGGAGTCCTTCACCCCGGTCGTCGAGTTCGAGCACGCCCTGCGGGACGAGCTGAACCGGCTCCTCGGCGGCGCCGTCCCCGTCCTGGGAACCGGCGCGGGACACGACGCCGGAATCCTCTCCGCGGCCGTCCCGACCGCGATGCTGTTCGTGCGCAACCCCACCGGCGTCTCCCACTCCCCGCGGGAGTTCGCCGCCGAGGACGACTGCGTCGCCGGAGTCCTCGCCCTCGCCGACGTACTGGAAGGCCTCGCGTGCCGCTGATCACGTACTGGCTGGAGCACGCCTGGCTCGGCACCCACGTCGAGCCGGGCGTAGCCCTGACGGTGTCCACGGACGGCTCCGCCGCAGGGGCCGCCGACGGCTCCGCCGAGGGCTCCGCAGAGGGCCCCGCCGAGGGGCGGATCACCGCCCTGCGCACCGGGGTCGACGCCCCGCCCCCGGGCGCGGAGGTCCTGCGCGGCCTGACGGTCCCCGGCCTGGCCAACGCGCACAGCCACGCCTTCCACCGGGCCCTGCGGTCCACCGTCCAGGTCGGCAGCGGCACCTTCTGGACCTGGCGCGACGTCATGTACAAGGTCGCCCAGAACCTCACCCCCGACACGTACTTCGCGCTCGCCCGCGCCGTGTACGCCGAGATGGCGCTGGCCGGCATCACGAACGTCGGCGAGTTCCACTACGTCCACCACGCGCCGGGCGGCGCCCGGTACGCCGACCCGAACGCCATGGGCGAGGCCCTGATCGAGGCCGCCGCCGAGGCCGGCATCCGGATCACCCTCCTCGACACCGCCTACCTCTCGGCGGGCTTCGGCGAGGCTCCGAACCCGCACCAGCTGCGCTTCTCCGACGGCACCGCCGACGCGTGGGCGGAGCGGGTCAGCGCCCTCACGCCGCGCGGGCACGCGACCATCGGCGCGGCGGTCCACTCGGTGCGCGCCGTGCCGGCCGGTCAGCTGGCCACCGTGGCCCGCTGGGCCGAGGAGCGCCGGGCCCCGCTGCACGTCCACCTCTCGGAGCAGACCGCCGAGAACGACGCCTGCCTGGCCGCCCACGGCCGGACCCCGACACAACTGCTGGCCGACCACGGCGTGCTCGGCCCGCGCACCACCGGCGTGCACAACACGCACCTCACCGACACCGACATCGCGCTCCTCGGCGGGAGCGGCACCGGCACCTGCATGTGCCCCACCACCGAACGCGACCTGGCCGACGGCATCGGCCCGGCGACCCGACTGCAGCGCGCGGGCAGCCCGCTCTCGCTCGGCAGCGACAGCCACGCCGTCATCGACCTGCTCGAAGAGGCCCGCGCGATGGAGCTGAACGAGCGCCTGCGCAGCCGTACCCGGGGCCACTGGACGGCGAACGCCCTCCTCGCCGCGGCCACCGCCGACGGGCACGCGTCCCTCGGCCGGCCGGACGCGGGACGCCTGGAGGCGGGCGCGCTCGCGGACTTCACCACGATCGCGCTGGACTCCGTCCGGACCGCCGGCCCGTTGCCCCGCCTGGGCGCCGAGACGGCCGTCTTCGCGGCCACGGCCGCGGACGTGCGGCACACGGTCGTGGCCGGCCGCCACATCGTCCGCGACGGCGCGCACACCCGGGTGGGCGACGTCGCCGCGGCCCTTGCCGAGTCGATCGCAGCCGTCCGCGGCTGACGCCGTCGTTCTCCCGAGAGGAACCCGTGACCACCACCCTCATCACCCGCATCGGCAGCCTCGTCACCAATGACCCCGCGCTCGGCGACGGCACCCCCCTCGGCCTGATCCGGAACGCGGCCGTCGTCATCGAGGACGAAACGATCGCGTGGGTCGGCCCGGCCGCCGAAGCCCCCGCCGCCGACACCGCGTTCGACGCGGACGGCCGCGCCGTCATCCCCGGCTTCGTCGACTCCCACTCCCACCTCGTCTTCGCGGGCGACCGCACCGCCGAGTTCAACGCCCGCATGTCCGGCCTCAGCTACTCCGCCGGAGGCATCCGCACCACCGTCGCCGCCACCCGCGCCGCCTCCGACGCGGAGCTCGAGGCCAATCTGGTGCGCCACCTCGACGAGGCCCGCCGCCAGGGCACGACCACCTTCGAGACGAAGTCCGGCTACGGCCTGACCGTCGCCGACGAGGCCCGCGCCCTGCGGATCGCCGCCGCGCACACCGAGGAGGTCACCTACCTCGGCGCGCACATCGTCTCCCCGGACTACGCGCAGGACCCCGCGGGCTACGTGGACCTCGTCACCGGCGAGATGCTGACCGCCTGCGCCCCGTACGCCCGCTGGGTCGACGTGTTCTGCGAGAAGGGCGCCTTCGACGGGGACCAGGCCCGCGCGATCCTCACCGCCGGAGCGGCCGCCGGGCTCATCCCGCGCGTCCACGCCAACCAGCTCTCGTACGGCCCCGGCGTGCAGCTCGCCGTCGAGCTCGAAGCCGCCTCCGCCGACCACTGCACCCACCTCACCGACGCCGACGTCGACGCGCTGGCGCAGGCCTCGGCGACCACCGTCGCCACCCTCCTGCCCGGCGCCGAGTTCTCCACCCGCGCCCAGTGGCCCGACGCCCGCCGCCTGATCGACGCGGGCGCCACCGTGGCCCTGTCCACGGACTGCAACCCGGGCTCCTCCTACACGAGTTCCGTGCCGTTCTGCATCGCCCTCGCCGTCCGCGACATGCGGATGACCCCGGACGAGGCCCTGTGGTCCGCCACCGCCGGCGGCGCCCGCGCCCTGCGCCGCACCGACATCGGGGCCGTTACCCCCGGGGCCCGCGCGGACCTGGCCCTGCTCGACGCCCCCAGCCACGTCCACCTCGCGTACCGGCCGGGCGTCCCGCTGGTCTCCGGCGTCTGGCACAAGGGCCGCAAGGTGGCCTGAAACCCACCACATCAGGACGGCGTCGGCGCCGATCGCGGTCCCCGGAGGGGCTGTTGATCCGGCGCCGTCCTTTGTCTTCCCTCCGTAAGGCCCCCGGCGTACCTTGAGCCACCAATCTGATGTGCCGTCAGTAACTTGTGGCCGAGGTTCGAGGGGAAGACGAAGGTGTCCGACCGGAAACGCTCCACCGCCCGCACCGCGTTCGCGCTGGCCGCCACACTGGCGGGACCGGCGCTCCTGCTGGCCGCCCCCGCGGCCCACGCCGCCGTGATCGACGTCCAGTACGACTGCAAGACCCCCATCGGGGACAAGTCGGCGGTCTCGCCCATCGACATCAAGGCCGTCAAGGAGGGCAGCGCCTACAAGCTCACCATGAGCTTCCAGAAGGGCGTCTCCTCCAGCCCCATCGAGCTCGGCAAGGGCGCCATGAGCCCCAGCGCCGTCATCCTCGTCGACGGAGCGGAGAAGGTCTCCGTCCCCGTCTCCGGGCCGCCCAATCCCGAGGCCGCGCCCGCCGACACACCCATCAAGATCACCGACCTCTCGGGCACCTACACGCCCAAGAAGAGCGGCAAGGTCACCTTCACCCCCGGTGTCCTCACGATCAAGGCGATGAGCACGACCACCACCTGCACCCCCGGCAACAGCCCCAAGCCGTCCCTCGAACTGGACGTGACGGGCACCGAGGGCGCCGCCCCCCAGGCCGGCGAGGCCCCCACCGACGGAACGCTCCCGCAGACCGGTCCCGAAGACTCCGCCATCGCGCTCGGCACCCTCGGCGCCACCGTGGTCCTCTCCGGCGCCGCCGGCGTGCTCTGGCTGACCCGGCGCGGCCAGCGGGCCCGGTCCTGAACGGAGCGCCCCCGGTCATGCCCGTGCACCACACCCCCCGCAGGCGCGCCGCACACCTGCTCGGCGCGGCCGCGGCCGCCGCCGCGCTCCTCGGCGCGACTACTACCGCGGCCACCGCCGACGAGCCCGGCTGGACGGCCGAACCCGTCGCCGGCAGCGCCCCGGCGGCGCCGCCGAAGGCCGGGGCCCGTCCGTACTTCTACCTCGCGGGCACCTCCGGCACGGTGCTGGAGGACCGCCTGGCCCTGGACAACACCAGCGACCGGGACCGCACCATCACCCTGCGCGGGGCCGACGCCTACAACACGGCGGGCGGCGCCTTCGCGGTGCGCTCCGCCCAGGAGTCCAAGGGCGCGGGCGTCTGGATCAGCTTCGGCGCGGGCACCACGGTCAAGGTCCCCGCGCACACCCGCGCGGTGGTCCCCTTCACCGTCACCGTGCCGCCCGACTCTCCGCCCGGCGACCACCCGGCCGCCGTGGTCGCCACCGAGGCCGGGCACGAGGTGGGCGTACGGGTCCACCTGCGGGTCGGCGGCCCGACGCTGGCGGCGCTCACCGTCGAGGACGTCTCCGTACGCGGCAAGGGCGCGTCCGCCCGCGTCGCCTACACCCTGGTCAACCGCGGCAACGTGGCGCTCACGCCCGAGCTGTCCGTCCGCGCCGACGGCGCCTTCGGCAAGGTCGCGGGCCGCGGCGCCCACCCCGTGGCCGTCGAGGTGCTCCCCGGCCAGCGGGTGGAGCTCACCGAACCCTGGCCCGGCGCCCCCGTCTTCGACCGGGTGGCGCTGGACCTCACCGTCACCGCCCCCGGCGGCGCCCGCGCCACGGGGAGCACCTCGCGGTGGTTCCTGCCCTGGGGGATCGCGGGCCGGACCGGCGTCGGCCTGCTCGGCCTCGGCGCGACCACGGCGGCCGCGCTGTTCCTCGTACGCAAGCGGCGGACCCGGGACGGGGACGGCGGGCCGCCGCGGCGGGGCACCGCCGTACCCGACCAGTCCGCAGCACCGGAACACGAGTTGACGGGAGCATCCAGGTGAGCGCCAAGGCCGGTGGGACACGCGGCGGCAAGGTCAGGGCCCTCGTCGCGGCGGGGCTCGCGGGACTGGTGGGGTCGGCGGCCTGTGTGCTGGCGCTGTTCCCGGCGGCCGGGGCCGCCGCGGACGACGCACCCAAGCCCGCCGTGGCGCTCTCGCTGGGCGAGGCCGCCAAGGGAACCGAGCTGTCGGTCACCGGTACCGGCTGGCGGGGCAAGACCATGGTGATGCTGCTGGTCTGCGGGCAGAACATGATCGGGGGCACCAACAGCTGCGCCAACGCCGACGGCGTCGCCGTCTCGGTCGCCGACGACGGGCACTTCGCCGCCCGGCTCCCGGTGGTCGCCCCGCCCAAACCCTGCCCGTGCGTGGTGAACGTGACCTCGGTCAACGGCGACCAGTCCACCGTGGCCGCCCCGCTGAAGATCACCGACCACCCGGTGGCCGAGCTGCCCGCCGAGGGCGGCACCGCCCGCCTGGCCCTGCTCACCGGGGTCCGCCTCAAGGGCGAGGACTCCGTGCTGACCTGGTTCGGGGCCCCGCCGAGCCGCACGTTCACGGTCACCGTGGGCAATCTCGGCTCCGCCCCGGTCAAGGACCCGGTCTTCCAGCTCGGCACCGCGCACGGGGTGTTCGCGCCCCTGTGGGAGGAAGTCCGCTGGAAGGGCACCATCCCGCCCGGCGGCAAGGCCGAGGTCTCCCTCCACGCCGCGCTGTCGGCGGGTGCCCACGGCGACTACACGCTCTCGCTCAAGTACGGGGAGACGGTCGTGGCCACCCAGCCCTGGGGCGTGGACCGCCCGTACGGGGTGCTGCTGTTCTGGGGCCTGCTCCTCGTGGTCATCCCGGCCGCGGTCTTCCGCGTCGGCATGGCCGTCGTCGACAAGGTCCGCCCCCGCGAGGCGGCCGGCCGCCACCGGGGCCCCCGCCCGCCCGAGCCGGCGGCCGCCGTGACCGCCCGGCTGCCGAGGATCCCGGCGGTACGGGGCTCCGCGCGCGGACCCGTACGCGGCCTCGCGCCCGTCCGCGCCGAGGCGGCGGACGAACCCCCACAGACGACCACGGCGGTACTGCCGTGGTTCACCCCGGACAGCGCGCCGGGGACGGACGCTCCATCCGGACGACCAGCACCAAAGGCACCACAGGCACCACAGGCACCACAGGAATCACAGGAATCAAAGGCACCACAGACGTCCGCACCGTCTGAGAACAGTCCGACGACGAAGGGACAATCGTGAGGACCCAACGGAGGGTGAGCGCGGCCGCGGTCGCGCTGCTGTTCGGCGGCGCGGGCATCCTGCTGGCGGCTAGCCCCGCCCAGGCGGCCGACGTCTCCTACAAGGTGGAGTGCGTTCCGCCCGCGGGCGGTGGCGGCCCGGTCCAGGGCACGACCACCGCCTCGGTCACCGCCCCCGCCACCGCGAAGGTGGGTGACGAGGTCGAGGTGGTCTGGAAGACCGTCAAACCGGCTTCGAACAACACCGACCTGATGGACCTGCCCAAGGACAGCATCAAGCCGATCGGCTACGCGAAGGTCGGCGGGGCGCAGAGCGGCGAGCTGAAGATGGAGGGGGCGCGGAGCAATCCGCCGATCCCCAAGAAGTCGCCCATGACCATCTCCGACATGAAGGCCAAGCTCAAGCTGACCAAGGCCGGGGACGTCACCGTGTCGCCGGGCAAGTACGACGTGGACTTCAGCGGCCTGCTCACCCACTGCACCCCGCAGGAGTCGGTCGGGGTCGGCGTCACCATCAAGGTCACCGAGGGCGGCGGCGGGACCACCGGGACCACCGGGGCCACCACCGGTGCCCCGGGCACCACCGGCAGCACCACCAGCGGCAGCACCACCGGCGGGAGCGGCGGCCAGACCGACTTCCCGGGCAAGGCCGTCGAGGTCGCCTACACCTGCGGCGACTTCGTCGAGGGGGGCATCAAGACCCCGGTCACGGTCAACGCCAAGAAGAACGGCGGCGTCTACGACCTGACCGTCAAGACGGCCGAGGGGGCGATGAAGAGCCCGGCACCGCTGCCGGCGGGCGCCCTCAAGCCCTCGATGAACATCAAGATCGGCGGCGGTGACAGCGGCACGGTCAAGGTCTCCGGCCCCGCGAACACCACGGCCATCGGCGCGGGCGATCCGGTCACGCTGAGCGATATGACCGGCACCTACAAGCCGGGCAAGACGGGCAAGGCGACGCTGAGCCCCGACGCGATGACCATCGAGGTCTTCATGGTCCCGGGCGGCAAACCGATCGTGGTGCCCTGCACCGCGACCACCACCGGGGTCTCCTTGCAGCTGGACGTCACCGCGCAGGAGGGCGGCACGGGCTCGCCCGGCACCGCGGGCAACGCCTCCTCGGGCAACCTCGCCGAGACCGGCGCCGCGGACGACGGCGGCATCAGGGCCCTGGCCCTGGTCGCCGGCACGGTGATCCTGCTCGGTGCCGCCGTGTTCACCTTCACGCCGTGGCGGCGCCTGCGCGGCCGCGGCTGAACCACGGGAGCGTAGGAAACGCAACGGCCCGGCACACCAGTGGTGTGCCGGGCCGTTGCCTGCGAAGGAGCGCCGCTAGTGGACGGTGCCCATCAGCGCCTGGACCTTCTTGCGGTAGGCGTAGATCGCCAGACCGGCGACGACGGCGGCCGTCGCCTCCAGGGCGATCACCCCGGTGCCGTTGAGGTCCACGCCACCGATGGAGAGCAGACCGGTGACGCAGTCACCCGCGGTGACGGCGAGGAACCAGACACCCATCATCTGGGAGGCGTACTTCTGCGGAGCCATCTTCGTGGTGAGCGAGAGGCCGACCGGGGAGAGGCACAGCTCACCGATGGTCTGGATCATGTAGATCGAGACCAGCCACATCGGGGAGACCTTGGTGCCGTCGCCCGCCATGTTCATCGGGACGATGAAGACGAAGAACGAGGCGCCGATCAGGACCAGACCCATCGCGAACTTCACGATGGTGTTCGGCTCCTTGTTCCGGTGCGCGAGCCAGAGCCACAGCCAGGCGAAGACCGGGGCCAGCGCCATGACGAACAGCGGGTTCAGCGACTGGTACCAGGTGGCCGGGAAGCCCAGGCCGAGGACGGAGTCCGCGGTCTTGGAGGCGGCGAACAGCGACAGGGTGGAACCACCCTGGTCGTAGATCATCCAGAACGCGGCGGCGGCCACGAAGAACCAGATGTACGCGGTCATCTTCGACTGCTCGGTGCCCGAGAGGTCGCGGTCGCGCTTGATCTTCATCAGCACGGCCACCGGGATGGCCAGACCCGCGACGGTGATCGGGACGAGCGCCCAGTTCAGCGTGTACAGGCCCAGGGCGGCGACGACGCCGTAGAAGACGGCGACGATGCCCGCGCCGATGAGGACCTTCGTGATGACGGTCTTGCGCTCCTGCGCCGACAGCGGGTTGGGGACCAGGCTGCTCTTGGCGCTCAGGTGCTTGCTGCCGAGCAGGAACTGGACCAGGCCCAGCCCCATGCCGATCGCGGCCAGCAGGAAGCCGAGGTGCCAGTTCACCGTCTCGCCGACGCTGCCGATGACGAGCGGGGCGACGAAGGCGCCGAGGTTGATGCCGACGTAGAACAGCGTGAAGCCGCCGTCACGACGCGGGTCGTCCGGGCCCGAGTAGAGGTGGCCGACCATCGTGGAGATGTTGGCCTTCAGCAGACCGGAGCCGACCGCCACCAGGATGAGGCCGAGGAAGAACATCGCCTGGCCGGGGATGGCGAGCGACACGTGGCCGGCCATGATCACGAAGCTGGCGATGGCGACCGTCTTGCGGGCACCCCAGACGCGGTCGCCGAACCAGCCGCCGGGCATGGCCATGAGGTAGACCATCGCGACGTACACGGAGTAGATCGCCGTGGCCGTGGCCATCGTGAAGGCGAGACCGCCGCCCTGGCTGCCGGTCGCGGCGTCGACGCCACCGGAGACCAGGTACAGGACGAGAAGGGCGCGCATGCCGTAGTAGGAGAAACGCTCCCACATCTCGGTCATGAACAGAGTGGCCAGGCCACGGGGGTGGCCGAAGAAGGTCTTCTCGGCGGACGGATCCGCAGAGTCCCTCGTCAGGCTGGAAGCCATGGTCGATCCTTGCTTGCTCGGGACGCTTGGCTTCGTGAGCTCATCAGCGCCCGGTGAGGGTGGCCGGTACCGGCGGCGGTGTCCCGTCCCCACGCCCTGGGGTCTCGCTCCTGTAAGGGTGGAGGCGAAGGACATCCACAACCGGGATCCACGCCCTGTGGCGCACCATCGCGCCAGGGCCCGGCCCATAGGTCATTGACTGCGGCCAGGCCCTGGACGGGCATTCCCAGAAGGCTGCCCGTCCGGTCTGGACAGAAATGGAGACTTCCGGCTTGGTTTGGCGCGAAAGTCTCTGAGGTAGTGCATCAGGCGTCTCGACACCATACGACACGACAGCGGCGCATATGAAAGCACTTGAGATATGGATCACAGGTGATCTAGGAACCGCGGCGCTACATTCTAAGGTCGTTAGTAGATCGAAAGAGCAGATCGGCAGGGGTTTGCGGGCGGTCCTCTGCGGACCCCCGCCGCGGACTACCATCACCCACATGACGCGTGTACTGCTCGCCGAGGACGACGCATCCATCTCGGAACCCCTGGCCCGCGCCCTGCGCCGGGAGGGGTACGAGGTCGAGGTCCGGGAGGACGGCCCCACCGCCCTGGACGCGGGACTGCAGGGCGGCGTCGATCTTGTCGTCCTGGACCTGGGGCTGCCGGGCATGGACGGCCTGGAGGTGGCCCGCAGGCTGCGCGCCGAGGGCCACGGCTTCCCGATCCTGGTCCTGACCGCCCGCGCCGACGAGGTCGACACGGTCGTCGGCCTGGACGCCGGCGCCGACGACTACGTGACCAAGCCCTTCCGTCTCGCCGAGCTGCTCGCCCGGGTCCGGGCCCTGCTGCGGCGCGGCGCCAACGAGGCCTCCCAGACCCCCGCCACCCACGGGGTGCGGATCGACGTCGAGTCGCACCGCGCGTGGATGGGCGAGGAGGAGCTCCAGCTCACGGCGAAGGAGTTCGACCTGCTGCGCGTCCTGGTCCGCGACGCCGGCCGGGTCGTCACCCGCGACCAGCTGATGCGCGAGGTCTGGGACACCACCTGGTGGTCCTCCACCAAGACCCTCGACATGCACATCTCCTGGCTGCGCAAGAAGCTCGGCGACGACGCGGCGAACCCCCGCTACATCGCCACCGTGCGCGGGGTCGGCTTCCGCTTCGAGAAGAGCTGAGCCGAGCGGCGGCCGCCGCTGCCGCCCCGGTCCGCCCGGCCGCCGGAGGGACCGCGGTACGGCCCGGGCGAGCCGCCGTACGGCCGGGCGAGCCCCGGTACGGTCCGCCGTACGGCCGGGCGAGCCGCGGTGCGGTCCGCCGTACGGGCCCCGGCACCGGCCGGGCGACCCGGCGCGGGGCGCGGCCGCGGCGCCGCCGGCCCGCTTCCGCCGGCCCGCTTCCCGTGCCCGCCGTAGGGCATCCTCTAAGCCATGCGCCGCCGCCTGATCAACTCCACGCTCGCCGTGGTGCTCGTCGTCATCGCCGTCTTCGGCGTCTCGCTCGTCATCGTGGAGACCCGGACCATCACCAGCAGCGCCCAGGACCGCATCGAGTCCGAGGCCCTGAGACTGGTGGGCAGCATGGAGGGCGACGTCCTGGAGAAGAAGCCGGTCGACGCGGAGGCCGTCGCCGCACGGCTCGACGCCGGCCGCTACGCGCGGATCATGCTCCCGGGGCGGCCGCCCGTCGAGGTCGGGTCGCGCATCGAGGGCAGCGTCATCCGGGGCACCGCCCGGGGCGAACAGGGCGAGGTCGTCGTCGTCGAGGAGTCCCGCTCCACGGTCACCCGGGAGGTCGGGCGGACCCTGGCCGTGGTCGGCGCCGTGGCCCTGCTCGCCGTGGTGGCGGCCGTCCTGCTCGCCGTACGCCAGGCCAACCGGCTCGCCTCCCCGCTCACCGACCTGGCCGAGACGGCCGAGCGCCTCGGATCCGGCGACCCGCGCCCCCGGCACAAGCGGTACGGGGTCCCCGAGCTGGACCGGGTCGCCGACGTACTGGACTCCAGCGCCGAACGGATCGGACGGATGCTGACCGCCGAGCGGCGACTGGCCGCGGACGCCTCCCACCAGCTGCGGACCCCCCTGACGGCCCTGTCGATGCGGCTGGAGGAGATCACCGTCACGGAGGACCTGGAGACCGTGCGGGAGGAGGCGACGATCGCCCTGACCCAGGTGGAGCGGCTCACCGACGTGGTGGAGCGGCTCCTCACGAACTCCCGGGACCCCCGGACGGGCTCCGCGGTCCCCTTCGACCTCGACGAGGTCGTCAAACAGCAGGTGGAGGAGTGGCGCCCGGCCTACCGCAGCGCCGGACGGGCCATCGTGCGCTCGGGGAAGACCGGCATGCGGGCCGTGGGCACCCCGGGCGCGGTCTCGCAGGTCCTGGCGACCCTGGTGGAGAACTCCCTCATGCACGGCGGCGGCACCGTGGCCCTGCGGACCCGGGTGATCGGGAACCAGGCGGTCCTCGAGGTCACCGACGAAGGGCCGGGCGTCCCGCCGGACCTCGGCAACCGGATCTTCGAGCGGGCCATCAGCGGCCGCAACTCCACCGGGATCGGCCTCGCGGTCGCCCGGGACCTCGCGGAGGCCGACGGCGGCCGCCTGGAGCTGCTCCAGACCCAGCCGCCGGTGTTCGCCCTGTTTCTCAGCCGGACCGCGCCGGAACGCGCCGAGCCGGCGGAGACGGTCCGCTGAAGGGCGGCGCGGGGGAGGGGAACCCTAGTTCGCGGCGGCTTCCGGGGTCCGCAAGGGGACCTCGCCCTGCCCGTCGCGCTGCTCGACCACCAGCGAGGACGCGCCCGGCGCGGGCAGGGCCTTGAAGACCCAGCTCCGGTAGGACCAGAAGCGGAACACGGTGGCGATGCCGATGCCGGTGAACTTGAAGAAGTTCGAGGCCAGCGGACCGTCCCAGTGGAAGCCGTACGTGGCCGTGAAGAGGATGCCGTTCTCGATGACCAGGCCGATCGCGCTGAAGGCGACGAACAGGACGAGCTCGCGGGTACGCCCCGCCCCGGTCTGGTCGGCGCGGTCCCGGTAGGCGAAGTAGCGGAAGCCCAGGTAGTTCGTGGTGATGGCCACCAGGGTGGCTATCACGCTCGCGCGCACCACCTGCAGGTCGGTCACCTGGCGGAGCAGGTTGAAGACTCCGAGGTTGACCAGGACGCCCAGCCCGCCGACGGCGCCGAATCTGGCGACCTCACGGAGCAGCGAGCTCACGCGGTCGAGGGCAGATCCGTTCTCCGGCTTGCTCATAAGAGGCTTCAGTCCTGTCCCTCGGGCCCCCCGTATGAGGCATCACACTTGTCTTCGGCCCCCACATGTTAAGTGTCGCCCCGCTCGTACGTCTGCGCCTTGGGAAGCCGTGCGACCCACGGCACACCCGCCCCACCCCACCCATCCCTTTCGTCCCGCCGCGAGCCGGTACCGGCCAGGGCCCGTCCATATGGCGCAATACCGCCGGATACCCTGGGGGAGTGACGTTCCCGGTAGTCGGCATGGTCGGCGGCGGACAGCTCGCCCGCATGACCCACGAGGCGGGCATCCCCCTCGGCATCAGATTCAAGCTCCTCAGTGACACACCACAGGACTCGGCGGCCCAGGTCGTGAGCGACGTCGTCATCGGCGACTATCGCGACCTGGAGACCCTGCGCGCCTTCGCGCGCGGCTGTGACGTGATCACCTTCGACCACGAGCACGTGCCCATCGCGCACCTGCGGGCCCTGGAAGCCGACGGCGTACCCGTCCGCCCGGGTCCCGACGCGCTGATGCACGCCGCGGACAAGGGGGTGATGCGCGCCAAGCTCGACGCGATCGGCGTGCCCAGCCCCCGCCACCGGATCGTGAGCGATCCGGCGGACGCGGCGGCCTTCGCGGACGAGGTCGGCGGCTTCCCCGTCATCCTCAAGACGGTGCGCGGCGGGTACGACGGAAAGGGCGTGTGGTTCGTCCGCACGCCGCAGGACGCGGAGGCCCCGTTCAAGGCGGGCGTCCCCGTCCTGGCCGAGGAGAAGGTGGACTTCGTCCGCGAGCTCGCGGCCAACATCGTCCGCTCCCCGCACGGCCAGGCGGTGGCCTACCCGGTCGTGGAGTCCGTCCAGGTGGACGGCGTCTGCGACACCGTGATCGCCCCCGCTCCGCACCTCTCCGAGGAGCTCGCGGGCGAGGCCCAGGCCCTGGCCCTGCGCATCGCCCAGGAGCTCGGCGTGACCGGCCACCTGGCCGTGGAGCTGTTCGAGACCTCCGACGGCCGGATCCTGGTCAACGAACTGGCCATGCGCCCGCACAACAGCGGCCACTGGACCCAGGACGGTGCCGTCACCTCCCAGTTCGCCAACCACGTCCGGGCCGTCCTGGACCTCCCCCTCGGCGACCCGCGCCCGCGCGCCCGCTGGACGGTCATGGCGAACGTGCTCGGCGGGGACTACCCCGACATGTACGCGGCGTACCTGCACTGCATGGCCCACGATCCCCAGCTGAAGATCCACATGTACGGCAAGGACGTGAAACACGGCCGCAAGGTCGGCCACGTCAACACCTACGGCGACGACCTGGACGATGTGCTGGAGCGCGCACGTCACGCAGCCGGCTACCTCAGAGGAACCATCACCGAATGAGCACCTCCGCAGCAGCTCCCGTCATCGGCATCGTCATGGGCTCGGACTCCGACTGGCCCGTCATGGAGGCCGCCGCCCAGGCCCTCGACGAGTTCGAGATCCCCTACGAGGTCGACGTGGTCTCCGCCCACCGGATGCCGCGCGAGATGATCGCGTACGGGGAGCGGGCCGCCGGACGCGGCCTGAAGGCGGTCATCGCGGGCGCGGGCGGGGCCGCCCACCTGCCCGGCATGCTCGCCTCCGTCACCCCGCTGCCGGTCATCGGCGTACCCGTCCCGCTGAGGTACCTCGACGGCATGGACTCGCTGATGTCGATCGTCCAGATGCCCGCCGGGGTCCCCGTCGCCACCGTCTCGATCGCCGGCGCCCGCAACGCCGGGCTGCTGGCCGTGCGGATGCTGGCCGCGCACGACCCGGAGCTGCTGGGCCGCATGCGCGAGTTCCAGCAGGAGCTGAACGACCAGGCCACCGAGAAGGGCAAGCGGCTGCGTACGAAGGTCGCGGGCCAGGAGTCCTTCGGGTTCGGCAAGTGAACGCGGCGGGCGCGGCGGCCGCGGCCGACGGCCCGGCCGCGGCCGGGTACCTGGACGCGGCGCGCGAGCTGCTCGCCGAGTTCCCGGTCGTCGACGGGCACAACGACCTGCCCTGGGCACTGCGCGAGACCGTGCGCTACGACCTGGACCGGCGGGACATCGCCGCCGACCAGTCCGCGCACCTGCACACCGACATCCCCCGGCTGCGCGCCGGAGGGGTCGGCGCGCAGTTCTGGTCCGTCTACGTGCGCTCCGACTACACGGGGGACGAGGCGGTCAGCGCCACCCTGGAGCAGATCGACGCCGTCGCCCAGCTGATCGAGCGCTACCCCCGCGACCTGGTACGGGCCCTGACGGCGGACGACATGGAAGCGGCCCGCGCGGACGGCCGGATCGCCTCCCTGATGGGCGCCGAGGGCGGGCACTCCATCAACAACTCGCTCGCCACCCTCCGGGCCCTGTACCGGCTCGGCGTGCGGTACATGACGCTCACGCACAACGACACCATCGACTGGGCGGACTCGGCGACCGACGAACCCCGGCACGGCGGCCTGAGCGACTTCGGCCGCGAGGTCGTCCGCGAGATGAACCGCGTCGGCATGCTCGTCGACCTCTCGCACGTCGCCGCGACGACGATGCGCGACGCGCTCGCGGTCTCGGCGGCGCCGGTGGTCTTCTCGCACTCCTCCGCCCGCGCCGTCTGCGACCACGTGCGCAACATCCCCGACGACGTGCTGGAGCTGCTGCCGGCCAACGGCGGGGTGGCGATGGCCACCTTCGTGCCCAAGTTCATCCTCCCCACGGCCGTCGAGTGGACCCTGGCCGCGGACGAGAACCTGCGCGCGCACGGTTTCCACCACCTCGACACCACCCCCGGGGCGATGGCGCTGCACCGGGCCTTCGAGGAGGCGCGCCCCCGCCCGGTGGCCACGGCCGCCACGGTCGCCGACCACCTGGACCACATGCGCGAGGTGGCCGGGGTCGACCACATCGGCATCGGCGGGGACTACGACGGCACGGCCTTCACCCCGTCCGGGCTCGAGGACGTGTCCGGGTACCCGAACCTGGTCGCCGAACTGCTGACCCGCGGCTGGTCGAAGGCCGACCTGGCGAAGCTGACCTGGTCGAACGCGGTACGGGTGCTGCGCGACGCCGAAGCGGTGGCGCGCGAGCAGTCGGCCGCGCGGGGCCCCTCGAACGCGGTGCTCCCGGCGCGGCAGGAGAGCTAGGGGCTCGAGCGGTGCGGTGCGGGCGGGTCCGGAGGTCCGGGCCCGCCCGCACCCGTCTCCGGGGTGCCCGGTCTCCACGGCGCCCGCCCGCCCGGTCTCGGGGTGCCCACCCGGTCCGCACGGCGCCCGCCCGCCCCTCGGCAGCGCCGCCCGGCGGCCCCTCCGGCCCGGTGACCTGCCGGTTTCACCCGAACGCCACATCCGCCGGGCGTCTTTCGCGTCCCACATGTCACGGTGGCACCACCTTCCCTGCTTCTCTCCCGCTGCCGCCGAGACCGGAGCGCATGCCATGGCCGACCTGCAGGATGAACCGCACACGAGCCCGGCGACCCCCGTGGGCCCGAGCCCCCTCGGGGCCGAGGACACCCCCGCCGCCCCGGTGGGAGCCCTGGACCGGGCTTCCGCGCTGTTGGCCGTCCACCCCGTCGCGGACGGGTGCAACACCCTCGTATGGACCCTGCGCCAGAGCCCGTACCACGACATCGACACCTCGGACACGGGCGTCGACACCGACATCCCGCGGCTGCGCGCCGGGGGCGTGGGCGCCCAGTTCTGGTCCCTGATGACGCCGTCCGCGTCCGGGCCGGCCCGCGAGAGCGGACCCGCCGACCAGGTGGTGTCCGACACCCTCGAACAGATCGACGTGGCGCTCGCCCTGATGCGCCGCTATCCCGACAGCCTCTGCCTCGCCCTGAGCGCCGACGCCCTGGCCGACGCGCGCAACCGCGGCCGCATCGCCTCGTTCCTGGGCCCCGTGCCCGGCCGCACGCTGACGGACTCCCTCGGCGCGCTGCGCGCCTTCCACGCCCTGGGGGTACGCCTCCTCGCGCCCGCCGGAGCCCCGTGGGCCGCCGACGGCCTCACCGCCTTCGGCCACGAAGTGGTGCGCGAGACCAACCGGCTGGCGATGCTGCTGGACCTCACCGGCTGCCCGCCGGTCGCGGCCTGCCAGATCGCGGGGGCCTCCAAGGCGCCGGTGATCATCTCGCACACCGCCGCGGCCGCGGTCCATCCCCACCCGGGCAACGTCACGGACGAGGTGCTGCTCGCGCTGCGCGCCGCGAACGGCCTGGCGATGGTCACCTTCGACAGCGCGCGCACCGGGGACTCCCTGCACGCGGTCGCGGACCACCTGGACCACGTACGGGCCGTCGCCGGCCCCCACTGCGTGGGCCTCGGCGCCGGTTTCGGCGCCGAGCCGGGCATCCCCCGGCCGTCGGGCCTGACCGACCCCTCCGGCTATCCGCGGCTGATCGCGGAGCTCCTGGAGCGGGGCTGGCCGGAGGCCGACCTGTCCTTGCTGACCTGGGGCAACGCCCAGCGGGTGCTGCGCGACGCGGAGTTCACCGCCCGCGCCGCGCAGCACCGTAGAACCCCCTAGACGGCCCGTGCCGTGACCGGCGCACCTTCCCGGCCACCGCGCCGGGCGCCTCAGACGCGCGCGGGAACCCCGGGCTTGGCAGCGGTCGTCGTGGCGGGCGCCGGCCCGGGCGCCGGGGCGGCGGTGACGCTGGCCCTCCACAGGCGGACGCAGGACCAGACGGCGGCCCAGGCGAGCAGGCCGTTGCGGACGCAGAGCAGGATCGTTCCGAAGACCGTGCCCGGGAGGATCTCCGAGCCGTAGGTCAGCGGGTAGATCGCCGTGCTGAGCGCGGTGGCGGCGACGATCAGCCAGGCGACCGGCCGCTGCGTGGTGTGCCGGCAGGTGAGGCAGACCGCGGCGAGGCCGACCAGCCAGATCAGGTACTGCGGGCTGAGCACGCGGCTGGTGATGGTGAAGACGAGGATGGCGCACAGCGCCGCGTCGAGCGGCGTCGCGGTCGACCAGCGGCGGGCCTTGACGCGCCACAGCAGCAGCCAGCCGAATCCGAGGACCGTGAGCGCGACGGAGAGCACGGCGACGCTGGAGACGTACGGGCCCAGGTACTCGTAGGCGCCGTAGCGGACCTCGGTCTTCCCGGACCAGGCGCCGACGAGCTTGCCGAGCATCAGGGCCGAGCCGCCCAGCGACTCCACCTGGATGCCGCGGTTGCCCTGGTTGCCCAGGAAGCCGAGGGTGTCGCGGAAGAACAGCGCGAGGACCGCGAGCAGGACGGCCGCGGCGGCCGCGGCCGAGACGATCGCGTCGCGGGTGGTCCGGCCGCGCGGGGTGCCGATCAGGGTGAGCAGCGGCCACACCTTCACCAGGGCGCCGATACCGGCGAGGACCCCGCCGAGCTTGCGGCGGAAGCGCAGGCACAGCAGCGAGCCGACGGCGAGCAGGGTGACCTGGAGGTCGTAGCGCCCGAAGGGCAGCGACAGCAGCAGCGGCAGCGTGGTCAGCCACAGCACGGCGCCGGCCATGCTGCCGTCGGGGCGGCGGGCGGCGCGGACCAGGCCGACGGCGATCAGGGCGTCGCAGACGACGGTCAGCGCGACGAACGCCTGGAAGTAGCTGAGGAAGGGCAGCAGGTCGGGCGAGAGGAAGACGGCCGCGGCCGCCGGCGGGTACTGCCACATGACGTCGTTGTGCGGCATCGTCCCGGTGACGAGGACGTCGTACCAGTTGTTGTAGGTCTCGGTGATCTCCACGCGCACCGAGGAGGTGCCGTGCAGGTTCACCACGAGGAGGACCACCATCAGGGCGCGGGTGGCCAGCCAGAAACCCGCCATGGCCATGTGGCCGGCGCGCTTCCGCAGGAAGGTGTCGAAGGGTCCCCGACCGGTACGCGGGGCCGGCCCCGGCGCGCCTGCGGTGGGGCGGACAGGGCTTCTCGTGCTCGTACTGGTCATCGGCCGTGAGTCTAGCGATCCATTCTGTGACCCCCGGCGGCTCCGTCCAACAATCCGGTGACGAGATGCGAAACCGCCCATTCCGCAACGAAGTGGATCACTTGCGGCCCGAGACCCGGCCGGGCCCGGTCCGGGCCCGCCCCGGGCGCGGGTCAGACACGGGCCAGCTGCGGGTCAGCTGCGGGTCAGGCCGCCGGTCAGGCGCGGGGCCGGCCCATGGCGCGGTACGTCCAGCCGGCCGCGCGCCAGCGCTCGGGGTCGAGGGCGTTGCGGCCGTCGAGGACGAGCCGGTCGGTGACGACCTCGCCGAGCGCGGCCGGGTCGAGGTCGCGGAACTCGCGCCATTCGGTGAGGTGCAGGACCACCTCGGCGCCGCGCGCCGCGCCCAGCGCGGAGTCGGCGTAGCCGAGGGTGGGGAAGACCCGGCGGGCGTTGTCCATGCCCTTGGGGTCGTAGACGGTGACCTGGCCGCCCTGGAGGTGGATCTGCCCGGCGACGTTCAGGGCGGGGGAGTCGCGGACGTCGTCGGAGTCCGGCTTGAAGGTGGCGCCCAGGACCGCGACGCGCTTGCCGAGGAAGGAGCCGCCGACGGCCTCGCGGGCCAGCTCGACCATGTGGCCGCGGCGGCGCATGTTGATGGAGTCGACCTCGCGCAGGAAGGTGAGGGCCTGGTCGGCGCCCAGCTCGCCGGCGCGGGCCATGAAGGCGCGGATGTCCTTGGGGAGGCAGCCGCCGCCGAAGCCGATGCCGGCGCGCAGGAACTTCTTCCCGATGCGTTCGTCGTGGCCGATGGCCTCGGCCAGCTTCACCACGTCGCCGCCGGCGGCCTCGCAGACCTCGGCCATCGCGTTGATGAAGGAGATCTTCGTGGCGAGGAAGGAGTTGGCGGCGGTCTTGACGAGCTCGGCGGTGGGGAAGTCGGTGACGACCAGCGGGGTGCCCTCGCCCATGGGGGCCGCGTAGACCTCCCGCAGCAGCTTCTCGGCGCGTTCCGCGTGCTCCCCGTGGACGCCGATGACGATCCGGTCGGGGTGCAGGGTGTCCTGGACGGCGAAGCCCTCGCGCAGGAACTCGGGGTTCCACGCGAGGGAGACCTCCTCGCCCGCGGGGGCGAGGGCGGCCAGCTTCGCGGAGAGGCGCTCGGCGGAGCCGACGGGCACGGTGGACTTGCCGACGACCAGGGTGGGCCGGGTCAGCTGCGGGGCGAGCGACTCCACGGCGGCGTCGACGTAACTCATGTCGCACGCGTACTCGCCGTGCTTCTGCGGGGTGTTCACGCAGACGAAGTGGACGTCGCCGTCGAAGGCGCCGACCTCCTCCCAGGAGGTGGTGAACCGCAGCCGGCCCGTGGAGCCCGGCAGCCCCGCCACGTGCGAGGCCAGCAGCTCCTCCAGTCCCGGCTCGTACATCGGTACGCGGCCGGAGGCCAGCAGCTCGATCTTCTCCGGGACCACGTCCAGCCCGAGCACGTCGAACCCCAGCTCCGCCATCGCCGCGGCGTGCGTTGCGCCGAGGTATCCGGTGCCGATCACAGTGATCTTCAGGGGGGCCATGCGTGCTCCTGGAGGTGCGGGGCCGTTTGCGGCAACCGAGCATAGTCGCGCGATCCGCCGGGTCCGCATTCCGCCCGCGTCGCCGACGACGACCCCGGGCCGTCAACCCGTCGCACCCGCTGTCACGCAGCTCACGTGCGACGCCCGTGTCGCTCTCGGCTACCGGACACTAAGATTGGGTTACTTAACGGTAGTTAGCATCGCACCACCTGGGGAGTGAGAAATCTTGGCGGGTTCTGCCGACTTCGACCTGTACCGTCCGGCCGAGGAGCACGACATGCTCCGCGAGTCCGTCCGCGCGCTCGCCGAGGCGAAGATCATGCCCTTCGCCGCGGCGGTCGACGAGGAGTCCCGCTTCCCGCAGGAGGCCCTCGACGCCCTCGTGGCCAGCGACCTCCACGCCGTGCACGTACCCGAGACCTACGGCGGTGCGGGCGCCGACGCCCTCGCCACCGTGATCGTGATCGAGGAAGTGGCCCGCGTCTGCGCGTCCTCCTCGCTCATCCCGGCCGTCAACAAGCTCGGCTCGCTCCCGGTGATCCTCTCCGGCTCCGAGGAGCTCAAGGCCAAGTACCTGGGCCCGCTCGCCAAGGGCGACGCGATGTTCTCGTACGCGCTCTCCGAGCCCGACGCGGGCTCCGACGCGGCCGGCATGAAGACCCGCGCGGTGCGCGACGGCGACTTCTGGGTCCTCAACGGCGTCAAGCGCTGGATCACCAACGCGGGCGTCTCCGAGTACTACACGGTCATGGCCGTCACCGACCCGGAGAAGCGCTCCAAGGGCATCTCGGCCTTCGTGGTCGAGAAGGGCGACGAGGGCGTCTCCTTCGGCGCCCCGGAGAAGAAGCTCGGCATCAAGGGCTCGCCGACCCGCGAGGTCTACCTCGACAACGTGCGGATCCCCGCCGACCGCATGATCGGCGCCGAGGGCACCGGCTTCGCCACCGCGATGAAGACCCTGGACCACACCCGCATCACGATCGCGGCCCAGGCCCTCGGCATCGCGCAGGGCGCCCTGGACTACGCCAAGGGCTACGTCCAGGAGCGCAAGCAGTTCGGCAAGCCGATCGGCGACTTCCAGGGCGTGCAGTTCATGCTCGCGGACATGGCCATGAAGATCGAGGCGGCCCGCCAGCTGACCTACTCGGCGGCGGCCCGCTCGGAGCGCGTCTCCGGCGGCGGTCCCCACGAGGACCTCACCTTCTTCGGCGCCGCGGCCAAGTGCTTCGCCTCCGACGTGGCCATGGAGGTCACCACCGACGCGGTCCAGCTCCTCGGTGGCTACGGCTACACGCGGGACTACCCGGTGGAGCGCATGATGCGCGACGCGAAGATCACCCAGATTTATGAAGGCACGAATCAGGTCCAGCGGATCGTCATGGCGAGGAACCTGCCGTAGCAGGATTTTCGCAGGTCAGCACGGGCCCGGAGGCGTCCGGGTGCGGACGAGGAGGCCCCCGGCACGCTGCCGGGGGCCTTTCGTACGGGCCGGCCCTGGCCCCGGCGCCCCCGACGAGGGGCGCCCCGGACGGCTCGGTCCCCGCGATGGGCTAGCTTGGGGTCTCGAACGCCCGACCGGTTGGGGGAGAAGGCACATGACGGAAGCGATCCTGCTGGTCGGCGGGCAGGGGACGCGGCTGCGCCCCGTCACGGTGAACACCCCCAAACCGATGGTTCCGGCGGCTGGTGTTCCCTTCCTCGCCCATCAGATAGCCAGGGCCGCCGCCGCCGGCGTCACCCGCGTCGTGATGGCCACCTGCTACCTCGCCGAGGTCTTCGAGCCCTACTTCGGCGACGGATCCGCCTTCGGCCTCAGCCTCGAGTACGTGGTCGAGGACGAGCCCCTGGGCACCGGCGGAGCCATCCGCAACGCCGCCGCACGCCTGACCGGCGGCCCGGACTCCCCGGTCCTCGTCTTCAACGGGGACATCCTCACCGGACTGGACATCGCCGGCCTGGTCGAGTCCCACCTGAAGACCGACGCCGACGTCTCCCTGCACCTCGTACGGGTCGCGGACCCCCGCGCCTTCGGGCTGGTCCCCACCGACTCCGAGGGACGGGTGCTGGACTTCACCGAGAAGCCGAAGACCCCCGAAGAGATCACCACCGACCAGATCAACGCCGGCTGCTACGTCTTCCGCCGCAGCGTGATCGACTCCATCCCGGCCGGCCGCGCCGTCTCCGTGGAACGCGAGACCTTCCCCGGCCTGCTCGCCTCCGGCGCCAGGCTGCGCGGATTCACCGACAGCACCTACTGGCTGGACCTCGGCAAGCCCGAGGCCTTCGTCCAGGCCTCGGCCGATCTCGTGCGCGGGATCGTCTCCTCCCCGGCGGTCCCCGGCCCCCGCGGCGAATCCCTGGTGCTCCCGGGCGCCGAGGTGGCCGACGGAGCGGTGCTCTCGGGCGGGACCGTGGTCGGAGCCGGCGCCCGCATCGGCGCGGGAGCCGTCGTCCGGGGCTCCATCGTGCTCGACGGCGCGGTCGTGGGACCGGACACCCGGGTGGACGCCAGCCTGGTCGGCGCGCGCGCCTCGGTCGGCCCGCGCACCGTGCTGGACCGCGCCGTCATCGGCGACGGGGCCGTGGTCGGCGCCGACAACGAGCTGCGCGCCGGGGTACGGGTGTGGTGCGAGGCGGAGGTCCCCGCCGGCGCGGTCCGCTTCTCCTCGGACCGCTGACCGACGGCGGGTGCCGTGCGGCCCCGCCGCCGCTCGCGGACCCTTCCGGTCACGGCACTAGTTGCCGCGGACGGTGACCTTCTGGTCCTTCTGGATCTGCTGGACGAGCTGCTGGACCTGCGCCTTGTCCCAGACGAGGTTCCCGCCGCGCTGTCCGGAGATCGGCATGTTCATCGAGACCCCGTCGCCGCTGCTGATGCCCTTCATCGCGAAGAACATCTGGCCCATGTCCCACAGGGACATGTCCTTGTCCACGATCAGCGTGTCCAGGCCGGCGCCCAGCACCGGGTACAGCGTGAACGGGTTGAGGACCGTGGACGGCGTCGCCGCCTGGCTCGCCAGCGCCGACAGGAACTTCTGCTGGTTCTTCGTCCGCTGGAGGTCCGACTCGGCGAAGGCGTAGCGGGTGCGCACGTAGGCCAGCGACTGCTCGCCGTTCAGCGTCTGCGTGCCCTCCTTGAAGTCGGCCCCGGACTTCTCGTCCTTGAACCCCTTCTCGATGTTCAGCTCCACCCCGCCCAGCGCGTCCACGATGTTCGCGAAGCCGGCGAAGCCGATCTCCGCGTAGTGGTCGATGCGCAGGCCGGTGTTGAACTCCACCGTCCGGACCAGCAGCTCCGGGCCGTCCTCGGCGTACGCCGCGTTCAGCTTGGTCCGCTTGCCCGTGCCGGCGAACTTCTTGCCCGACTCCGAGCCGACGAAGGAGGGGATCTCCACGTCCGAGTCGCGCGGCAGCGAGACCATCGTGTTCCCGCTGGAGCACTTCGCCAGGATCATCATCGAGTCGGTCCGCTTGCCCTCGGCCGAGCCCGTGTGCAGCTTCTTCTTCTCCTCGGCGGACATGCCCTCGCGGCTGTCGGAGCCCACGATCAGGTAGGTCGTGCAGTCGCCCTCCTTCGGGCGCTCGATGACCTTGGAGAGGTCGACCTCGCGGCGCACGTTCGAATCGGCCCAGAAGTAGGTGCCGATGCCCGTCACGAGCAGGCCCGAGACCAGCACGATCGAGCCGATCTTGATCCGCTTGCGCCAGTCCGGGGCCGGACCCGCGGGACCCGCCGGACCGCCCCGGTCGCGTCTGCCGGGCCCGGCCGGAGGCTGCTGGCTGCCGCCACCGTAGACCTGGCCCGTGTTGTAACCGCTGTCGAACCCGCCCTCACCGGAACCGGAGCCGCCGGCCCCGCTGCCGCTGTACGAGCCGCCCTGCTGCGGGGGCACGTACGGGGTGCGGGCCGGGCCGCCGGGCCCGACGGGCGGCTGCGCGGGCCTGCGCGGCGGGTACGCGGGCTGCGCCGCCTGGGCGGGCGGGGCCGGCCGCTGGACGTGCCGCATCCGCCGCGCACCCTCGGACTCCGCCTGGCCGCTGCCGCGTCCGTACCCGTCATCGCGGCGGCCGCGCTCGTCGCGCTCGCCGCTCCACCCGTCCCAGTCACTCATGTGCACAGAATGCCTGGCCGAGCGGGCCGCGGAACAGCCCGGGGGCGGGTTCGTACCGCTGCTGTTGCAGAGCTGATGCCCGCGCACCGCACTTAGAGTGGCTCCATGACAGAGATACCGGGCGAGCTGCCCCGGAAGCCGGTCTCGGCCTCCCGCACCACCCTCAGCCACATCATGACCGCCAACGACACCAACCTCCTCGGTACCGTGCACGGCGGCGTGATCATGAAGCTGGTGGACGACGCGGCCGGCGCCGTGGCGGGCCGGCACTCCGGCGGTCCCGCGGTCACCGCCTCCATGGACGAGATGGCCTTCCTGGCCCCCGTGCGCGTCGGCGACCTCGTCCACGTGAAGGCCCAGTGCAACTGGACCGGCCGCTCCTCCATGGAGATCGGCGTACGGGTCCTCGCGGAGCGGTGGAACGAGTCCACCCCCGCCACCCAGGTCGGCAGCGCCTACCTCGTCTTCACCGCCGTGGACTCCGACGGCAAGCCCCGCCAGGTCCCGCCGGTCGTCCCGGAGAGCGAGCAGGACGAGCGGCGCTACCAGGAGGCCCAGATCCGCCGCACCCACCGCCTCGCCCGCCGCCGGGCGATCATGGAGCTGCGCGAGCAGCGCGCCGCCCAGGGCTTCGACGAGCTCTGACGGGTTCCGAGGGACTCTGACGCCCCCGGGCCCCCGCCGGCCCTCCGCCGGGCCTCTCCGCCGGGCCTCTCCACCCGGCGCCCGCCGCCCCGGCCGCCCCACCGGGGGGCCGGGCCGGGGCCGGAGGGTTATGTCCCGCAGACCACCTGATCGCCCGTGACCACGCCGAATTCACCTTGGTACGGGTCCTCCGCACGCACCTCCACCACCTTGCGGTAGTCGGCCCCGGCGATGACCACGACCGTCCGCCCCTGGCCCGGTACGGCCCGCATCTCGCTCCCGGGCAGCGCGGTGGACACCGTACGGGCCGAACGGTCCCAGCGCGGGTCGTACGTGATCACCGTGCGCTTGACCTCGCGGCTCGAGCCGTTCCCCGGAGCCCGGGTGGTGTCGAAACCCGTGGCGCGCAGCGCCGAGTCCACCCGGGTGCCCAGCCCGTCGATGCGGGTGCCGTTCTCCACCTGCACCCGGACCTGCTGCGGAGCCACGTCCACGGCCACCGCGGGCTGCTTGTGCACCGGCCGGCCGGGGGTGGGCGCCGGGGCCAGCGGACGGTCTTCGCGCAGTGCCTCGAAGAGCTTCGCGGCCTTGGTCTCGTCCCACTTCACGGTGGAGCCGAGGCCCTTGACCGGGAAGGAGGGGTTGCCGACGGGTACGGAGGCGAACTCCGAGGAGGACGGGGTGAAATCGCGCATCGCCTGCCCCAGGGCCAGCATCTGCTCCGAGCCGAAGTCCCTGTCGGCCCGCACGGACCCGAGCAGGGTGGAGCTGACCTCCTTGAACTTGACCGGGTTGAGCAGCACCCCGCCCCGGGTGGCCTGCCTGATCAGCGCGGCGATGAACCGCTGCTGGCGCTGCATCCGGCCGAGGTCCGAGGCCCCGTCCACATGGCGCGAGCGCACGTACTGCAGTGCCTGGCCACCGTTGAGCCGGTGGGTGCCGGGGAGCAGGTCGAGGCCGGTGTTGGGATCGCGCATGGTCTTCGCGGTGCAGATGTCCACGCCGCCCATGGCGTCCACCGTCCGCATGAAGCTGGTGAAGTCGACCTCCAGGTAGTGGTCGATCTTCACCCGGGTCATGTTCTCCACGGTGCGCACGGTCAGGTTGGGCCCGCCCTCGGCGTAGGCGGCGTTGAGCTTCACCGGGTGGGAACCGTGCTGCTTGCCGCCGGCCTCGTCCAGGTGCGCGGGCAGTTCCACGTAGCTGTCACGGGGGAGGCTGACCACGCTCGCCCGGGTCCGGTCCGCCGAGAGGTGGACCAGCATGACGGTGTCGGTGCAGTGGCAGGGGGCCCCGCCGAGCCGGTAGTCGCGCTTCTCGTCCTTGCTGATCTTCTCCCGGCCGTCGGTGCCGACGAGCAGGAAGTTCACCCCGTGCCCGGCCTGCGGGCGGTTCTTCATGTCCTTGAAGGGGTCGACCCGCTGGATCCCGGTGTCCAGACCGGTCATCACGGCGTGCCCGACGGCCCCGGAGCCGAGCACCACCACCGACAGCCCGGCCGCGATGCGGACCCCCCAGCGGGGCTTGTCGGGCGGCCGCGGGGAGCCCTCGCGGTTTCCTGCCGGTCTTCCGGCCCGCTGCGCGCGCTGCGTCGGCCGGGCGGGCCGGGTGGGACGGTGCGGCTGGGGCACGGGGGAAACCTCCGCGGGGGCAGCGGGTCGGGACGGATCGGGGAGGTGCCACATTCGGCTGATTCGTCAGAACAGTAGGTCCATACGATCAACCTCTGTCCTTACCGCTCATCCGGCGCGCACCGGGTTCCCCCGTACGCGGTAACGTGACACCGATACCCGACCTTGAAGGACCACATGCCCGCCCAGCAGCCCGCAGTCTCGGTGATCATGCCGGTGCTCAACGAGGAGCGCTATCTGCGTGACTCGGTCCGCCACATCCTCGGACAGGAGTACGCAGGCGAAATGGAGGTGGTGATCGCGCTCGGGCCGTCCACGGACCGCACCGACGAGATCGCCGCCGAACTCGTGCGCGAAACCGCCTCCCACGCACGAGCCCGCGTCCGTACCGTGCCGAATCCCACCGGCCGTACGCCCGCGGCCCTCAACGCCGCCATCAAGGCCTCGCGCCATCCGATCGTGGTGCGCGTGGACGGCCACGGCATGCTCTCCCCCAATTACATCGCCACCGCGGTCCGCCTCCTGGAGGAGACCGGGGCGCAGAACGTCGGCGGCATCATGCACGCCGAGGGCGAGAACCCCTGGGAGGACGCCGTCGCCGCCGCGATGACCTCGAGGATCGGCGTCGGCAACGCGGCCTTCCACACCGGAGGCAAGGCCGGCCCCGCGGACACCGTGTACCTCGGGGTGTTCCGGCGCGAGGCGCTGGAGAAGGCCGGCGGCTACAACGTGGAGTTCATCCGCGCCCAGGACTGGGAGCTGAACTTCCGCATCCGCGAGGCCGGCGGGCTCATCTGGTTCTCGCCCGAGCTCAAGGTCCAGTACCGCCCGAGGCCCTCCGTGCGGGCGCTCGCCAAGCAGTACAAGGACTACGGGCGCTGGCGCCACGTGGTGGCCCGCTACCACGCGGGCTCCATCAACCTGCGCTACCTCGCGGCGCCGGCCGCCGTCTGCGCCATCGCGGCCGGGGTGGTCGTCGGTGCGGCCGTCACCCCGTGGGCCTTCGTCCTCCCGGCCGGCTACCTCGCGGCGATCACCGTCGGGTCGGTCCCGGCCGGCAAGGGCCTCTCGCTCGCGGCCCGGCTGCGGATCCCCGTCGCCCTGGCCACCATGCACGTGTGCTGGGGCTACGGCTTCCTGACCAGCCCGCGCTCGCTCGCCGCCAGGGTGATCGCGAGCCGCCGGCCGTCGGTCCGCCGGGACACCGCCGGGCTCTGAGGTCCGGGCGCGCGGCTTCGCGTACGCGAAAGGGGGGGGGCGCGGGCGGCGCGCGCGGGGGGCCCCCCGCCTGGGGGGGGGGGGCGCGGGACCGCCGGGCGGGGGGGCTGGCGGGGGGGGGGGGCCCGGCCCCCCCGGCGGCCATGGCGGTGCGCCAGGTGCTCAGTTCCGCGCTGCCCCGGCCGGGGGAGGCGAGGCC
>NZ_JBSGWY010000026.1:0-28505 GCF_053609145.1 Streptomyces sp. NPDC054961
CGCGGGGGGCGCCCCGCCCCCCCCGGCCCCCCCCCGGGGGGGGGGGGGGGCCCCCCCCCCCCCACCCCCCCCCCCCGGGGGGGGCCCGGGGCCCCCCCCGGGGCCCCGCCGTCGGCGTTTCCGGTGCTCCGGGCCCCTTCCCGTCAGCACCGCGCCCGGACGTTCGTCCGTACCGGGTCACGCTTGTGTCACGAATTGTCTACAGTCGACCGGCCTGTGACTTTGTCCGGACCTTTTATTTGCCGTGCCGCGACACGCCCGGGATAAATTCTCTTTCGAATTCCTCTCGAGCTTCCCGCAATTCCCGCCGGACCGTGTTGTGGACGTGCGGCGGACTTGCCGCGGACTCCGCTCCGGATCCCCTCCGGTTCCTTACATCTCCTTCACTTCGGGGGCTCCAGAGACCGGGTGAGGAGATCACGCGCGGCCCTGATTCGGTCCGTCAGCTCGGGCGGCTCGACGACTTCGAACTCACACCCGATCAGCATGATGTGAATCACCATGACGTCGAGGTTCACCGCCCCCGTGTGCAGCAGGCAGCTCGCCTCGTCGAGGGGCTCCAGCGTCCCGTGGCTCGGCGCGATGACCTGCGCGGCCGTCGCCAGCGGCACCCGCAGGCGGACGACGGCCCGGGCCGCGTACGCGCCCTGGGAGATGCCCCGGGAGACGTACGCGGCGAGGTCCTCGGCGGGCGGCGGGCGCGGGGTGAAGCGCGGACCGTGCGGGGGCCGGGGCTCGATCCGGTCGGCCCGGAAGGTCCGCCAGTCCTCCCGGTCGAGGTCCCAGGCGACGAGGTACCAGCGGCGCTCCGTGCACACCAGCCGGTGCGGCTCGACGGTCCGGCGGGTGACGGCCCCGGCGTGGTCCCGGTAGCCGAAGCGCAGCCGCTCGGCGTCGCGGCAGACCGTCGCCAGCTCGGTCAGGACGCCCGAGTCGACGGTGGAGGCGGCGGCCCCGCGCAGCATCGGCACGGTGAACTGGTTCAGCGCCGAGACCCGGCCCCGCAGCCGGGAGGGCAGGACCTGCTCCAGCTTGGCGAGCGCCCGTACGGAAGCCTCCCCGATGCCCTCCACACCGTTCCCGGCGGCGGTCCGCAGGCCCACGGCCACGGCGACGGCCTCGTCGTCGTCGAGCAGCAGCGGCGGCAGCTCGGCCCCGGCCCCCAGCTGGTAGCCGCCGCCGGTGCCGGGACTGGCGTTCACGGGGTAACCGAGCTCCCGCAACCGGTCCACGTCCCGCCGCACCGTGCGGGCGGTCACCCCGAGCCGGTCGGCCAGATCGGCCCCGGTCCATTCCCTGTGGGCCTGGAGCAGGGACAGCAGGCGCAGCAGTCGCGCGGAAGTCTCGAGCATGCCCGCAGTCTGCCCTGGGGCCGGCCTGATCCCGGACCGGCTCCCGAACCGGCCGCCCGGACCGCCCGGACCGGCCCGTAGAAGTGGAGGGTGGACCGTGCGGGCGCGGGACGACAAACTTGCACCGCTAGGTTTGCGTGCACCCGACCCCGGTCTGCCAGGAGGCTCCGTGTCCTTCGTACCCACCGACCCGCTCGGTCTCGACGAGCTCCTCACGCCGGAGGACCTCGCCATCCGCGACACCGTGCGCGGCTGGGCAGCCGACCGGGTGCTGCCGCACATCGCCGAGTGGTACGAGAACGGCGAACTGCCGGGGATCCGGGAGCTCGCGAAGGAGCTCGGCGCGCTCGGGGCCCTCGGGATGTCCCTCCAGGGGTACGGCTGCGCCGGGGCGAGCGCGGTCCAGTACGGACTCGCCTGCCTGGAGCTGGAGGCCGCCGACTCCGGGATCCGCTCGCTGGTCTCCGTACAGGGATCGCTCGCCATGTACGCGATCTGGAAGTACGGCTCGGAGGAGCAGAAGCAGCGCTGGCTGCCGGGCATGGCCGCCGGTGAGCTCATCGGCTGCTTCGGGCTGACCGAGCCCGACGTGGGGTCCGACCCGGGCGCGATGCGCACCCACGCGAAGCGCGAGGGCACCGACTGGGTGCTCAACGGCCGCAAGATGTGGATCACCAACGGGTCGGTGTCGGCCGTGGCCGTCGTCTGGGCGCAGACCGACGAGGGCATCCGCGGGTTCGCCGTGCCCACGGACACCGCCGGGTTCTCCGCACCGGAGATCAAGCACAAGTGGTCCCTGCGGGCGTCCGTCACCAGCGAGCTGGTCATGGACGACGTACGGCTGCCCGCCGACGCGGTGCTTCCGGGTGTCACCGGGCTCAAGGGGCCGCTCGGCTGCCTCAGCCACGCGCGCTACGGCATCGTGTGGGGGTCCATGGGCGCGGCGCGCGCCAGCTTCGAGGCGGCGCTCGACTACGCGAAGACGCGCGAGCAGTTCGGCCGGCCCATCGGCGGCTTCCAGCTCACCCAGGCCAAGCTGGCCGACATGGCGCTCGAGCTCCACAAGGGGATCCTGCTCGCCCACCACCTGGGCCGGCGCATGGACGCGGGCACCCTGCGGCCGGAGCAGATCAGCTTCGGCAAGCTCAACAACGTCCGCGAGGCCATCGACATCTGCCGCACCGCGCGGACCGTCCTCGGTGCCAACGGGATCTCCCTCGAGTACCCCGTCATGCGGCACGCCACCAACCTCGAGTCGGTCCTCACCTACGAGGGCACCGTCGAGATGCACCAGCTGGTGCTGGGCAAGGCGCTCACCGGGCTCGACGCCTTCCGGTAGGCCGGGGAGGGCCGGGGGGCCCGGAGGCGGCCGGTGGGGGTCCCCCAGCTCCCGCCGGGAGGTGCCCCCGGGCTCAGCTCTGGTTGAAGAAGTCGCGCGAACGGCCGCCGGGTTCGCCGCTCACGATCTGGGTGTCGGCCGGGGTCAGCAGGAAGACCCTGGTCGCCACCCGCTCGATCGAGCCGCGCAGGCCGAAGGTCAGGCCGGCCGCGAAGTCGACCACGCGCTTCGCGTCGCCCGGGTCCATCGAGGAGAGGTTCACGATGACCGGGACGCCGTCGCGGAACAGCTCGCCGATGCCGCGCGCGTCACGGAAACCGTCCGGGGTGACCGTCGCGATGCGGCGGCCCTGATCGACGGCGGACTCCGAGGCCACCTTGACCCGCGGGTCCGTGACCCACTGCTCGCCGGGGCCGACCACCGAACCCCCCTGCGGGGCCTCCGCGTAGTCGTCGTCGTAGTAACGCTCGTCGTCGCTGTCCTCTACGAGACCCAGCCAGGCACTCGCCTTGCGCACCGAACCCATGGACGCCTCCTTTCATCGCGGTCAGTCTGTCTTCTCTTCCGCGTCCCTATCGTCGTCCATGATGCTGACAACGCGCCAAGTGGATAGTCGCCGCGCAGGGGTTTCGTGACGGTACTGGTGCAGAACATCCGTTGCACGGTCAAGGATCCTGGCGGCTACCGCTGCTGACTGAGTGAAAATACGACCAGTGCGGCCGTGCGGGTGATCGAGGGGGACGTACGGGTGAAGCGCGGTCCCGCTACGATGCCCGTCGAGCACGGGTATACACACGGGGGAAGCGTTTTGTTCGGCATCGTCAGACCATGTACGCACCGGCTCGGTGAGCGGTTCAAGGCGGAGTGGATGGCCCATCTGTGCGGGCTGTGCCTGGCACTTCGGGGTGATCACGGCCAGTTCGCGAGGATCGTGACCAACTACGACGGGCTGCTCGTCTCCGTTCTGACGGAGGCTCAGTCGGGTCCCGTCGCCGGCGCCCGGCGCACCGCGGGCCCCTGTCCACTGCGCGGGATGCGCACCGCCCCGGTGGCCAACGGCGAGGGTGCGCGGCTCGCGGCCGCCGTCTCGCTGGTCCTGGCCTCCGCGAAGGTGCGGGACCACGTGGCCGACCGGGACGGGCTGTTGGCCCGGGCCCCGATCGCCCTCGCCGCCCGCAGGGTGGCCCGGGGCTGGGACCGGGCCGGCGCGCGCACCGGGGCCTCGCTCGGCTTCGACACGGCCGTGCTCGTCGACGCCGTGGACCGGCAGGCGGGCATCGAGACCCTGGCCGGCGCCGGGACGCCCGTGCTCGTGGTGACCGAGCCGACCGAGACCGCCACGGCCGCCGCCTTCGCCCATACCGCGACCCTCGCCGGACGGCCAGGCAACGCCGCCGCGCTCGCCGACGCGGGCCGCTACTTCGGGCGCCTCGCGCACCTGCTGGACGCCGTGGAGGACCAGGTCGCCGACGCCGCGGCGGGCGCCTGGAACCCGCTGACGGCCACCGGGACCTCCCGCGCCGAGGCGCGCAGGCTCTGCGACGACGCCCTCACGGGCATCCGGCTCGCACTGCGCGAGGCGGAGTTCGCGGACGCGGGACTCGCCCACCGGCTGCTCGTGCACGAGCTGCGCACCTCGGTGGACCGGGCCTTCGGGACCGCGGCCTGTGCCCATACCGTGACGGAACACGACGTCAGGGGCGTCTTCGGTCCGCCTCCGGTGGACTTCGGGCCGCCGCCGCCTCCGCAGAAGCCGCGGCGCGACCTGCTGTCGGGCTGCGCGGTCGCCCTCGGGCTGTTCTGCACCTGCCAGCTGTGCTGCACGGAGCACGAAGGACCCTGGTCGCGCCAGAAGCGCGAGGCGTGGTGCGACAACTGCGACTGCGGGGGCTGTGACTGCGGGGGCTGCGGGGACTGCGACTGCGGGTGCGGCGACTGCTGCTGCTGTCCCTGCGACGGCTGCTGAGGTCCTGTCAGCCCGCCGGTCCGTGACGCGGTCCGGCGCCGCGTCCGCGGCGGGTCCGCCGCTGGTCCAACCGCGGGCCGCTGCCGGTGCGCTGCCGGGCCGCTCCGGCCCCGGCCCGGATCCGCGCGGGCCCGGACGGCGTACCCCGCGGTTCCCGGCCGGGCCGGCGTGGAAGGGGTGAGCGGCATGAGCGCTGACGCAGTCCTCGCGGACGACCCGGCCACCGCATGGAAGCGGTGGCACGAGCATCGGCTGGCCACGGTGTCCGCCCCCTACGGACCCCTCTCGCTGACCGGGACCCACTGGCTCGCCGACTACCCGGAAGGTCGAATTCCGGCCGTTCCGGGGCTCTGGCGCGCCACCGGCGACGGGGTGGCCCTGACCGCGGGCGCGGACGAGGGGGTCAGCCTGGACGGAGAGCCCTTCGCCGGTGACGCCGTCCTCGCCGCCGACGAGGCCCCGCCCTCGCACTCCCGGATCGCCGCGGGCGGCGTACGGCTCGTCGTGCTCCGCCGCGAAGGGGACTGGGCGGTACGCGTCTTCGACCCCGCCGCGCCGGGCCGCGCGGCCTTCGAGGGCGTCGAGGCCACCCCGTACGATCCGGCGTACGTCGTGCCGGGCCGCTTCCGCCCCTACGGCGAGAGCCGGACGGTCCAGGTGGAGAACGCCGACGGGCGCTCGCGGGGCCTCGGCCTCGGCGGCGAGCTGAGCTTCGCGTTCGCGGGGGCCCGCCACGCCCTCCAGGTCGCCGTGGACGAGGGCGACGGCAGCCTCTGGGCCGTCATCGGGGACGCCACGGGCGGCCGTTCCAGCTACCGCTTCCGGTTCCTCAGGCCCGGCGCCCCGGCCGCCGACGGCTCGATCACCGTGGACCTCAACCGGATCCAGCTGCCGCCCTGCGCCTTCGCGGACCACTTCATCTGTCCCTTCCCGCCACCCGGCAACACGCTGCCGTTCCCGCTCGAGGCGGGCGAGAGGCGGCTGAAAGGCGCCCTTGCTGGCGCCATCTGACACCACGACACTCCCGACAGCGTCTCTCCGGGCTTGTCAGGGGCACGACGAACCACCGCGCGTCCGCCGTGCCCCCGGCCGCCCTCCACGGGCTCCGGCACCCCACACCGGCCGGGCCCCCGATCCCCTCCGGGAGGACGACACATGAGGATGACCCGCATCATCGGCACCCGGCTCTTCGCCATGGCCACCGGCATGGCGGCCGTGGCCGCCCTCGCCGCCCCCACCACCGCACACGCCGACGGCGGCTTCAGCGCCGACCGGCTCGCCACCGCCGGGGCCTCGGTCCTGCGCGCCGACGTGGCCGGCACCGCCTGGCACACCGACCCCGCCACCGGCACCCTCGTGGTCACCGCCGACTCCACCGTCTCGGCCGCCGGGCTCGCCAGAATCCGCAGGGAGGCCGGGGCCGACGCCGCCGCGCTGCGCATCGAACGCGTCTCCGGAAAGCTCACCAAGCTGCTCTCCGGCGGCGACGCCATCTACGCCTCCGGCTGGCGCTGCTCGCTCGGCTTCAACGTGCGCAGCGGCAGCACCTACTACGTGCTCACGGCCGGCCACTGCACCGACGGCGCGGGCACCTGGTGGGCCAACTCCTCGCACACCACCACCGTCGGCTCCACGGTCGGCTCCAGCTTCCCGACCAACGACTACGGCCTGATCAAGTACGCGAGCAACTCCCCGGTGCCGCCCGGCACCGTCGGCGGCCAGGACATCACCAGCGCCGTCAACGCCACCACCGGCATGTCCGTCACCCGGCGCGGCTCCACCACCGGCATCCACAGCGGCACGGTGACCGGCCTCAACGCCACGGTGAACTACGGCGGCGGCGACGTCGTCTACGGAATGATCAAGACCAACGTCTGCGCCGAGCCCGGCGACAGCGGCGGCCCGCTCTACTCCGGGTCCCGCGCCGTGGGCCTCACCTCCGGCGGCAGCGGCAACTGCTCCTCGGGCGGCACCACCTTCTTCCAGCCCGTGGTTGAGGCGCTCAACGCGTACGGCGTCAGCGTGTACTAGACCTGCCCCGGGCGCCGTGCCCCCGCAGCACCCCTGGACGTCCTCCCGCCTTCTGGGAGGATGTCCAGGGCATGTGCCCATGGGGGAGGCGGGTTTCCGCATGAAACGAATCGGCGTGACCGGACACCGGTCGATCCCGGACGAGGCGCTCGGCCACGTGGAGGAGGGCCTGCGCGCCGTACTGGCGGGCCACGAGGGGCCGCTGGAGGCCCTCTCCAGCCTCGCCGACGGAGCGGACCAGCTGTTCGCCGTCATCGCGCTGGAATGCGGCGCGGACCTCACCGTGGTCGTCCCCAGCGGGGACTACGAGGAGGGCTTCGAGGGCGCCGAGGCCCTGGACCGCTACCTCGGGCTCAAGCGCCGCGCCGCGCAGGAGGTCCGGATGGACTTCGCCCGCTCCACCGACGAGGCCTACTACGCCGCCGGCACCTACATCGCCGACTCCTGCGACGGCCTCGTGGCCGTCTGGGACGGCCTGCCGGCCCGCGGGCACGGAGGCACCGCCGAGATCGTCGCCTACGCCCGCGCGCTCGGCAAGCCCGTCACCGTGATCTGGCCCGAGGGCGTGACCCGGGACTGAGGCCACGCCCCCCGCGGGGCGATGGTGAGGGTTTCCGCCGCGGGGCCGGTCCCCGCCGCCGTACCGGCCCCCGCCGCCGCGCCGGTCTCAACTGCTGTGCCGGGCCAGCCAGTCGGTGTGCTGCGGAGACACGTACCGCTCCGTCTCGTAGACCGCGGACGGCCACTGCGTCTCGGTGATGGTCGTCTGCATCACGACCATCATCGCCGAGAGGTCCTGCTCGATCAGGGTGTGCGCCTCGATCAGCGGATGGTGGCGCCGCACCTCGTTCCAGGCGATGCCGGCCGCCGCCGCCGCGCTCAGCAGCCCGGTCAGCTCCGGTCCCGGGCCCGACCCGAAGGCCCCGATCAGCGCGAACAGCAGCGCCAGACAGGTCAGCAGCACGATCGACCACGACCACAGGGCCGTCGCCCGCCGTGACACCTCCGTCCGGCGCTGGTACCAGTTGCGCTGCTCGATCAGCCGGTCCCGTACGTACGTCTCCCTGCGCACCTGGTAGTCCAGCCCGCGCAGCCGGTGCATCGCGCCGGTGATCTCTCCCCCCTCCGGGACGAGCCCGGAGGTCCGGGGATCGCTCCAGCCCATCTTGCGCAGCTCGTCCAGTCCCGCCTCCAGCCGGGTCCGGTACGTGCCCTCGGGCCCCGGGGCATCGCTGCCGAACGGGGCTCCGTGGACGGCGTACCGCCAGGCCAGCGACTTGATGAACTCCGCCGCACTGCGGTTGAGCTGCCACTGCGGGCGGGCCCGGCGCCGGGTCGCCCGGATCCCCACGGCCAGCACCCCCGCGTAGGAGACCACGCTCAGCAGGCCGAACAGGGACATCGACCCGAGCGCGGGCGCCTCGGGCAGGGCGGCGGCCCCGGCGGCCGCGACGAGCAGCGCCAGCTGCGCGCGCGTGGCCTGGGTGGACTCCCGCTGCCGGGAGATCGCCGCCTGGTCGGTGTGGTGGTAGAGGGCCGGCAGGTCCTCGTTGCGAAAGGTCATGCTGCTACTCACAGCGCACCCCCCAGTCTGGAATCACGTGGGCCATCGGGACGGACGGGGCGGCCCCGCAGGAGCCGCCCCGCCGGATCACACCGCCAGCGGCTCCAGGTCCCGGTGGACCCGCCGTTCGTCACGCGCGTACCGGGTCAGACCGTGGTCCTCGCCCAGCAGCCGCGTCAGCTCGGCCACCGCCTCGGCCCGCACCCGGTTCGCCTCCTCCTTGCGGCCCATCATGTCCAGGCTGACCGCCATGTTGGAGGCGCTGGCCAGGGTCTCCGGGTGGTGGACGCCCAGGGCCTCGCGCAGCCGCATCACCGAGATCCGCTCCAGCTCCAGCGCCCCCTCCGGATCGCCCAGGTCCGCACGGGCGTTGGCCAGGTTGAGGTTGGCGAAGATGGTGTGGGGGTGGTTGTCGCCCAGCACCTCGCGCATGTGGTGGACGGTCTGGCGCAGCATCGGCTCGGCGGTCTCGGCCGCGCCCGTGCCCCAGTGGAACACCGCGAGGTTGTTGACCGCCGCCAGGGTGTACGGGTGCCGCTCGCCCGGCACCTTGACGTACTCGTCCACCACCTCCTGGGCCAGGTCCCGCGCGCCGCCCGCGTCCCCGGTCGCGAACAGGTCCGCCGCCAGGTTCAGCTCGCAGGCGAGCAGGTCCGGGTTGACCGAGGTGTACTTGGCCCGGTAGCGGTTGCGGGTCGCGGTCGTCAGCCGCAGCGCGTCCTCCACGTCCCCCGCCCGGCGCAGCGACACCGCGAGGTTCTTCGCCGCCGACAGGGTGCCCGGGAAGGCCCGGCCCAGCGTCCGCTTGTAGATCTCGTACGTCCGGCTCAGCAGCTGCACGGAGTCGTCGTACCGGCCGACCTCGCGCAGGTCCCGCGCCAGGTTCTGCGCCGAGGACAGGGTGTACGGGTGGTCCGTGCCCAGCACCTCGGTGCGCCGGTCGAAGACCTCCTGGTCGATCTCCCTGGCCCGCGCGTACTGCCCGATCATGCGCAGGTTCAGCGCCAGGTTGTTCGCGGCGGCCAGGGTGCGCGGGTGCGCCTCGTGGAAGATCTGGCCGAAGCCCTCGTGCGCCGCGGCGGCCAGCTCCATCGCCTCGCCGTACCGGCCGAGCGCGCCCAGGTCCATCGCCAGGCCGCTGGTGGTCATGTACGTGTGCGGGTGCGAGGGGCCCAGCGCCGCCTGCTGGCGCTCCAGCGTGCCCTCGTCCAGCTCCATGGCCTCCACGAACCGGCCCTGCGACCGCAGGATGTTGGAGAGGTGGAAGCGCAGGTACAGGTACTGGAGGTCGTCGCCGCCCAGGGTCTCGCGCCAGGTCTCGCGCAGCTCCTCGCCCAGCGCGTACGCCGCCTTGAAGTCACCGCGCTTCCACAGGTACCGGACGCGGTCGATCAGCAGCCGGCGGGTCTCCGGTTCCTTGCAGAACCGGGCCTCCGACGGGGTCAGGTGCGGCCAGATGGTGTTGAACCGCGGCCAGGTCTCCGGGTTGTCTATCGGCTCGTCGTCATCCGGCCGGGCACCCGCCAGGATCCGGTGCACCGCGTGCCGCGCCTCGCGCTGCTCCTCCTCCGAGAGCTGCGCCCGGATCACGGCCTGGACCAGCCGGTGGACCTGGATGCTGTTGCTGACCTGGTCGACCTTGGCCAGGGCGAAGCGGCCGATCTCCCGGATCACGCGGCCGAGCACGAGCTTCTCCTGGAGGGAGGAGTCGTACGGCTTGAGGGTGTCGATCATCTCCTTGCTGTAGAGCAGGTTCGCCGAGATCGGCTCGGGAGCGAAGAAGGCGCACAGCTGGAGCAGCCGTACGGCGGCGGGGGAGCGGGACTGGAGCCGTTCGATGGAGACGTTCCAGGTGGCGGCCACCGGCTCCGGGTAGCCGGGCGGCTGGTTCAGGGCCAGCACCCGGGCGGCCTGCTGGGCCAGCTGCTCGATGTACGCGGACACCGGGGTCGCGGTCTCCGCGATCCAGGCGCCCGCCTGCTCGACGGCGAGCGGCAGGTCGCCGACCGCGACGGCCACCTGTTCGGCGTCGTCCTTGCTGAGTCCGGGGGCCCGGCGCTGGAGGTGCTCGATGGACTCCTCGCGCAGGAACACGTCCACCGGGAGGGCGTCACCGTACTGCGACCAGGACTGGTTGCGGGAGGTGACGAGCACGTGTCCCGGGCCGCCCGGCGGGAAGAACCGCTTGAGCGTCTCGGGGTCGTCGGCGTTGTCGAAGACGAGCAGCCAGCGCGAGGAGGGAACTCCGCGCCGCAGCAGGTCGATCGCCTCCTGGGAGGCGGCCGACATGTCCTCGCCGGTCTGCGCGCCGAGGCGCACCGCGAGTTCGGCGAGGGCCGCGACCACGTCGTCGGTCTGCTCCGAGGAGATCCACCACACCAGGTCGTAGTCGGCCATGAAGCGGTGCACGTACTCCAGCGCCACCTGCGTCTTGCCGACGCCGCCGAGCCCGAAGAGGGTCTGCGGCTGCGGCAGGACCACGGCCATGCCGCCGCCGAGCTGGTCCCGCATCCGCTCCAGCACGATGGAACGGCCGGTGAAACCGGGGTTGCGGGGCGGCGCGTTCCAGATCTTCGGCACCGTCCCCGGGAAGCGGGGGCCCGGCGCGGAGGCGCTGGTGACGCTGTCGGGAAGCGCCATCGGCCGTTCCACCGCGCGCAGCAGCGCCGTCGTGGCGTGCACCTCGTCGAGGCGGAACAGGTCCACCGGATTGCGGTCGATGTACGGGGTGGACAGGCGTACGTCGCCCACCCTCAGCGGCACCAGCTGGCGCCGGCCCCCGGTCGGGTCCTCGGCGGCGGCCCGTTCCCAGACGTCGACCGCACGGGCGGACTTGAGGTAGGCGCTGGAGAGCAGCACCACGGTCCGGGCGGCGGTGTCCACGCTGATGCCGGCCCCGCCCAGGGTGTCCCCGGCGGTGGCGTCCGGGGTCCGGTCGGCGGCCGAGACGTCCTTGGGGACGACCCGGAAACCGGCCCGGGTGAGCACCGACTCGATCCAGTCGGCCCACATGCGGTTCTCGGCGACGTACGACAGGAAGAGGTCGGCGGGCAGGGCGGGGCGGCGCCGGGTGAAGGCGTCGCGGATGCGCAGGCGGACCTCCTCGCCGATGGCGGGCATGGAGGTGACGTCGCCCTCGGTGACCACCGCGGTGAGCCGTTCGAAGGCGGAGAGCAGGGAGTTGGTGAGCCCGGCCTCGTCCCCGAAGGTGGCCAGGGTCTCCTCGTAGGCGTAGTAGGGGCGGTAGGGGATCTCCACCGCACCCCAGTAGGAGGTGAGTTCGTCGCCCATGAGCCCGTTGGGGAAGCGGTCGAACTTGATCCGGGCCAGGGCGCGGCCGGCGTCGGCCTTCTCCTTCTCGCCCTCGTCGATGCGCATCGGGACCGGATAGATCTTGATGCCGCGGTCGTTGAACCGCTCGTCGATCTGCCGGGCCACGGAGGCGGCCCCGTCGATGGACTGGTCGGAGAGGGTGAAGCAGTCGACCAGGACGTCGGGGAGGTGGACGGTGCAGATGTCGGCTATGTCGGAGAGCCCGGTACGGCTGTCGATCAGGACGTAGTCGTAGTTCCGTTTCATGTCGGCCCGTAAGGCGTCGAAGAAGAGGCCGCCGCCGAGGCGGTCGTAGAAATTGTCCCAGTCGAAGGTGGACACGGTCGCGGAGTACTCGCGGTTCTGCCGGCCCGCCGAGACGAAGTCGAGGGTGCCGCCGTCGGGGAACTCCCAGCCGAGGGTCTCGGGGGTGAGCGAGACGGCGTGCGGCTGGATCCGCGCGTAGTCCGTGTGCCAGTCGTCGGCGCGCTGCACCGGGCTGGTGGCCGCCCAGGCGTACTCGCTGATCAGGTCGATGACCCCGGTGGTGGCGCCGAGGGTGGAGGGGTCCAGGAAGGGGTGGAAGAACCGGTGCAGGCCGGGAGCCTCCAGGTCCCAGTCGACGGCGAGGACCCGCTTGCCGTTGGCGGCGAGGATCCAGGCGGTGTTGGCCAGTGCCATCGTGCGGCCCGTGCCGCCCTTGTACGAGTAGAAGGTGACGATCCGCCCCTCGCGGTGTCCGTCACGGCTGTTCTGGTTGTCACGACTCGCTGTCATCCGCGTCCCCCCGGTCGTTGTTCTCGTGGTGGTCGGGCTGGTCGGGCCTGGCTGCTCTGCCGTGGCCGCCGAGCCTGCCGAAGCCCGTTCCCGGGCCGAAGCCGGGGCCCGTTCCCGTGTTCGTGTCCCATCCCGTGCCGCGTCCGGTGGCCGGGCCCCTGTCCGGGCCCCTGTCCGGGCCCCTGGCTGGGCCCCTGTCCGGGTCCCCGTCCGGTCCCGGGTCCGGTCCCGTGTCCGCGCCGGCGTCCGGCGGGAAGGGGGCGGAGGGCATGGCCGGAGGGTCGTTCATCCCCATCGGCCCGATCAGCCGGGGCCGTTCCGATCCGCCCGCCGGGGTGCCCGCCGGCGGGTAGACCTGGGCGTGCCGGAGGAACTGCTGGGCGGCCGCCTCCACCACTTGCGGCAGGATCTGTCCGAGGGTCTCCATGTTGGCCACGCCGTTGGCGGCGGCCCGGCAGGCGGCCCGGCCCTGGCTCATCTTGACGGGCATGGTGTCCTCGAGCCGGTGGGCCAGTTCGTTCTCCTTGGCGCGGCTCTGGTGGTCGTAGCGGTTCCAGGGCACGACCACGTTGATCCAGGGACGGGACTCCTGGTCGAAGGCGGCGAGCCGCGTCCTGCGCTGTTCGTCCTCCACCGCCCACCGGTCGACGATCAGGATCTCCGGACGGGTCGGCGGCTGTTTGGAGTCGAAGTGCCCGGCCTCGTCGTCGAACGACCCCACGGACGTCTGGTAGTTGAGGTTGCGGACCAGGTCCTCGGCCACGTAGGCGATGGGCCTCTGGGACACCGGGTGGTACGGGTTCCACTCGAGCGCGCTGTCCCCGTAGTACTCGGGGCTGCGCCCCTCCGGCAGGTCGTGGCGCGAGGCGGCGGCCACGGTGACGTGGAGGGTGCGGGCCGTGCTGCTGGGGGAGCCGAAGGCGCTGGGCACCAGCCGGTAGTCCAGCGGGCGGATCGGATCGAGCCGGACGGTCTCGGCGACCCGGACGATCCGCTTGGCGAGTTCGTATACGGCGCTCTCGTACTGCTCGGCGTAACCGCGCAGCTTGATCAGGCCGTACAGCCCGTCGCTGACGTAGCGCTCGCCGAAGGTGTTGTGGTTGAACTGCAACCGCTCCGCGGGGAGCGGCAGTTGCGAGGGCGGAACCGGCACCCATAAGGCCGGCACGATGGCCTCGGCCGGCTGGTTGCTGAGCGCCACGTGCTGGATGGTGCGCTGCGCGAAGGCGAACCACTCCCTCCCGCACATCTCGCTGGCGAAGTAGCGCGGCGAGAAGAGGGGCACGAAGACGCGGCAGGTGGCGAGCGCCGTGCCGAGCCGCTCCGACCAGCCCTCGCCGCTGCGTATCTCCCGGTCCATGAAGCCCGCTTCGGCTCCGGCCGGCAGATCCGTCAGCGCCATCACATGGCTGCAGAGATCGCGGAAAAGACGCTCCACCCACATGTCCGGATCGGGTCCCCCCGCACCGAACCTCGGTGTATGCGCATAACTGAGAAAAAAGTACGGCTGCACTGATGCGGGCACACGACCCCCGTCCCGAAGATGCGAGCGAAGAAACATCATTCCGGAGCTTCTCCGCCGTATCCCCTCATGGTTCAGTCAATCAGCGTCTGTTTTCGGTCATCCATTTCATCGCATGATCGACTGCGTCCGGAAGGGAGAAGAGCATGGCCGACGCTCCTGAGACCCTTCCCCGGTGTACCCGGTCTTCCGGGAACGACCTGCCGATCTCGGCGAAATCGCTGTCATCCAGCGCAATGTCCTCGTACGCGGTCCACCCTTCCCCCTGGGGATCTCCGGGCTGCCCCCCCGGAACCCCCTGTTGGTTCACCTTCACCACACACTCGTACATGCGCAAGAGGGGCTTCGGAATTCGATACTCCGCGAGGTGGAAAGCGGTGCAGACGGAAAATCCCACATTGATCATGAGTACCTTCCACCTCTCCCCGCACATCTTTCCCAACGGTGATCGTTCGCCCAGATGGCTGGTCAGAGGGTGCCCCGAGCACAGTTCCCGCGCCCCTTGGCCGACCGCGGCGAAGGAGGTCTGGGGATGCTCGCTGCGCGCGGCGCCCGGGGCCGTGCGGACGGCCTCGGCGAGGGCGCCCATGCCCTGGCTCGGGGTGAGTTCCGGGTCGAAGGCGGGCATCCGCGCGCGGAAGGCGCGCACCTCCTCCTCCCGCAGGCCCGCGATCCGCGCCAGGTGGGCACTGGAGGTCTTGGAGTTCTCCGGGGTGAAGGCCGGGACCACCAGGGTGCCGCGCGGGCCGAGGACGCCGACGAGGGCGTCCCGCAGCGCCTCGGCGCGCATGCCGGTGCCGCCGAGGGAGGCGTGCGCCATGACGCGCATGCCGGGGCGGACGCCGAGCCGGCGGAGGTCGTCGGCGACGCCGGTCGCGGCACCGGTCGCGGCGCCGTGGCCGGGCCGGGCGACGGATCCGTGGCCGGGACCCGAGGCGGCACCGGCCGGCCGGCCGTCGGCGGCCGGCGGGATCACGCGTCGACCGCCTTCAGTTCCCAGCGCAGCTGTTCCACGAGGAGCTTGCCGGTGCTCGTCAGCTCGGCCGCCTCCGACAGCCGGTCCAGGGCCCGGTGGATCAGGTCCACCCCGCCCGGCTCGGCGATGGCCGCGGCCCGCAGGTAGGCCTCCACGGCCACCCGCTCGTGCACGTCGGCCAGCAGCCGGGACACCGGCACCGGCCGTTCCCGCCACGGCGAGGGGTGCTGCCACTCCCCGTCCAGGGCGTACAGGTCGGCCACCTCGGTCAGCGCCTGCAGCCGGCCCCGCCGCTGCCCGGTCAGCAGCGCGAGCGCGGTCTCGCGCACCCCCGCCGCGTACGGCACCCCGAGCGCGCCCGGCCCGTGCCGCCCGGCCTCGCCCCAGCCGCCGGCCCGCGGACCGCCCGCGAGCGGGGTCAGGGTGGTCATCCCGGTGGCCGCCGCCCGCGCGAACTCCGGTACGGTCGCGCCCAGCTGCGCCCAGGCTCCGTCCAGGCGCGCGCGCCACTCGCCGGCCTCCCCGGAGCCCAGGCGCAGCCGGGGCGGACGGGCGAAGCAGTTGCGGTGGGGGTCCAGGTCCTCCAGGGCCACCGGGGCCGCGTCCGGTCCGGGCGACCAGGTCCGTACGGGCTGCCAGCGCGCGTCGCCCGCGGCGGGCCCGAAACGGTGCTCGGGGCGGCCCTCCTCGCGCACCGCGTACCCCTCGTCGGTGACGTGCAGGGCGGCCCGCCCGTCGGTGCCGGGCTCGCCCAGGCGCAGCAGCCCGAGCGTCGGCAGGTAGACCTCGCCGTCCCGGTAGGCGACGTCCGCGGGCAGGTCGAGCCCGCCGCGCAGGACGGCGGCGGCGGCCAGCGCGGTCAGCCTGCGGGCCGCCTCCGGGCCGTCGCCGCGGCCCTCGCGCTCGGCTTCGATCGCGGCCATGACCCAGGTCCGGGTGTACGGGTGGGCCAGTACGGCGTCCAGCGCGTCCGCGCCCGCGTCCCCGGCCCGCTCCACGGCCCCGAGTACCTCCCAGGCCCGCGCCCAGTCGGAATCACCCGTCCGGCCGTCGTTCAGGAGGGCGAGCAGGTCCCGGGTGAGCTGTTCCTGGGAACCGGCGAGCCGGACCGGGTCGGACAGTTCGGGCGCGCTCGCGCGGGCGCCCGTACGGCCCTCGACGCCGTCGACGAGCTCGCGCAGGTCGGTGCAGTACACGGAGGGGTTGTCGAAGTCCCCGGCGTCGGCCCCGGCGGCCGGGTCGGCCTTGTAGCGGTGCGTGTAGAGCCCGCCCCCGCACGACCGTACGACGGGGCACCGCCGGCACGTACCGCTGACGCCGGACAGGCCCAGCTGCCGGGCGCGGACCCCGGGATGGGCCGCCACCTGGTCCAGCGCGTGGTCGAAGACGTTGAACCCGGTGGCCGCGGCGCCGTCGAAGGCGCTCTTGAGGGAGTCCACCTGCTCGAGGCTCCCGTCGGTCTCGACCACGACCAGGTCGGTGGGCGCGAGGCCGAGGGACTCGGTGAGGCTGGGGCCGCCGTTCAGGGTGGAGAACAGCGAGTCGAAGATCCGCACGGGGACCGGGCGATCGCGGCGCTCCCAGTGGTCGAAGACCTGGAGCAGCCAGCGCGCGTAGGAGTCGGGGGCGCCGTCGGGCCGGACCGGGGGCGTCTGCCAGGTGGCGTGGGGGAGGAGGAAGTCCACGCGCGGCGGCGCGAGTTCGACGAGGGCGTCGAGCACGGCGACGGGGTCGTTGGCCACGTCCACGGTGCAGAGCAGGCCCTGGTAGAGGTGGCGGTACGGCTCGCTGCGCAGGAGGTCCACGGCGGCCAGGACCAGGGGATGGCTGGTGCGCCCGTCGGCGAAGCGGCGGTGGCGGTCATTCGCCGCGCGGTCTCCGTCGAGGGAGACGCTGACCTTGAGCCCGTATTCCGCGAAGAGGTCGAGATAGCGGGTGCTGAGCTGTAGGCCGTTGGTGTGCATGCGCAGGTCGAGGGCGGCGATTCCGTCGAGGGCGCGGGTGAATTCTTCGCAGACCAGCCTGAGTCGGCTGGTCCCCGCCAGGAGCGGTTCCCCTCCATGCAGGATCACTGTGACGGAGGGAAGTGCGTGTGCCTTTGCGTGTTCGGCGAGCCGCGACGCGGTCTGGGAAATGACCTCGGGGGAGATCACTTTCGGCCGGGCTCGCCAGCTCTGATCTGCATGTTCGTAGACGTAGCAGTGATCACAAGCAAGATCGCATCTGCTGTGAACTTTCAGGACGATCTCGCGGAAAGCGATCAGGCCGGTCATTCCACCAGTCTAGAGCGCTTACTTCCGTATCAGAGCGCGGAGTTGAAGATCGGCGCCTGAACCTGCCGGCCGGATTCCGTCGGCAGGACGCGGCCCAGGGTCGCGGCCGCGCGCGTACCGCGCACATCGATCCGGTCGAGCGGGACGCGAGAGGACTTGACGGTGCTGGTCGGGGGGGTTGCGGAGGTGTTCATGACGCCGTCCTCGGGGAGGTCGTGGAAAGGGGAAGGGTTGACATCGGCGAGAAGCCAGTGTCTGGCGCGGACTTTACCTCCCCACGTCTCGATCGTCGCGCTAAACGTCCTACAGGACGCCTATAACGTGACCTCCTGACCGCCCAGATGTGACGAACGGTCAAGCGCCCGTGGAAAAAATGACCGAATCTCGAGGGTTCCTGTATTCGGCCGTTTGCCTGACGGCAAGATCCTTTTCCCTTTCCGCCCCCTTCCGGTGCCCTCCTCCGAGGCTTCCTAGGCCGGCTGCTGCTCGTTGACAGGTGGCGCCGGCAGCTCTCTGAGCAGCCATGTCAGTACGTCGGGCAGGGCGTGCAGCGACGCGAAGTGGGCCGCGGCCGGGACGATGGTGGTGGTGGCCCCGGGGATGCGGCGGCCCAGCCAGCGGGAGTGCCCCACCGGCGAGAACACGTCGAGTTCCCCGTGCCAGATCAGCACCGGGCAGCGGATGTCGGCGGGGTCGAAGCCCCACGGGTTGCTGAAGGCGATGGCGTCGTCGATCCACCCGTAGGCGGAGGTGCGGACCCCCTCGCGGTAGTTGCGCAGCAGCATGGCCCGAAGGCCCGCGTCCGCGACGATCATGCGGTCGCTGTCGGTGAGCTCGCGGCGCAGTTCGTCCAGGAGCCGGCCGGGGTCCTCGGCGATGCCGGCGGCGCGCGGGATCAGCCGGGCGGCGAGTTCCTCGGGGTCCCGGCCGGCCGTGGAGTGCTCCCGGACGTTGGACGGGGACATGCCCTCGAACCAGTCGAGGTTCTCCGCGTCCCGGGGGGCCAGGGAGACCAGGGCCGCCGTCCGGGTGACCCGGTCGGGCAGGAGGGCGGCGCAGGCCAGGGCGCCGGGGGCGCCGCCGGAGCGGCCGGCCACCGCGAAGGTGTCCAGTCCGAGGCGATCGGCGATGGCGGCCACTTCCTGGGCCACGTCGGCGACCGTGCGGCCCGGGTGGCGGTCGGAGCCGCCGTAGCCGGGCCTGTCGTAGGCGATGATCTGCATCCGGCGCTGGTAGAGGATCATGCCCCGGGGCGCGGGGCCCAGCCGGCTTCCGGGGGTCCCGTGGAGCAGGAAAACGGGTTTGCCGTCCGGGTCGCCCCAGCGCTCCACCATCAGATTCCGTCCGTCCGCGACGCGCACCTGACTGCGCACGCGCTCCCTCCCTCACGGTCGACGCGACTCGTCACAGGGATTGTGCTCGCTGGGGGAGGAGTGCGGTAGGGCGCACTTCGTTCGAAATTCTTGTGAATGTTTTCACAAGTGCGCGGGGGTCTTAGGTCCCGAGCCGTTCGTGCAGGTCAGGCGCATAGGGGAGGGGGCGCGAACGGGATGTGAAGGGCCCTTCGTCCCACCGGTAAAGGGCCTTTTCGGCGCCGCGGCTTCCGCTTTTGGGTGTCGAATTGAGTCGTCAGGAAAGCGGTTCGGGTCGCGTCGAAATGAAGGAGTTCCGCCATGCAGGCCGATGAGACGGTGGACGGACTGGTCCGGGGAGCGCTCACGGCGCTCGACCGGTTCGCGTCGTTCCCCCAGGAGCAGGTCGACCACATCGTCAAGAAGGCCTCGCTGGCCGCGCTGAGCCGGCACGGGGAGCTCGCGCGGCTCGCCGTGGAGGAGACCGGCCGCGGCCTGTTCGAGGACAAGGCCGTCAAGAACCTCTTCGCCTGCGAGCACGTGGTGAACTCGATGCGCGGGCTGAAGACCGCCGGCGTCATCCGCCGCGACGAGCTGAACGGCATCACGGAGATCGCCGAACCGGTCGGCGTCGTCTGCGCGATGACTCCGGTCACCAACCCGACCTCCACCACGATCTTCAAGGCGCTGATCGCGCTGAAGACCCGCAACCCGATCATCTTCGCCTTTCACCCGTCCGCGCAGAACTGCTCGGCCGAGGCCGCCCGCACCGTCCGCGACGCCGCCGTCGCCGCCGGGGCGCCCGCCGACTGCGTCCAGTGGATCGCCGCCCCCTCCATGGAGGCCACCGGCGCCCTCATGAACCACCCGGGCGTCTCCACCATCCTGGCGACCGGCGGGAACGCCATGGTCAAGGCCGCCTACTCGTGCGGCAAGCCGGCCCTCGGCGTCGGCGCGGGCAATGTCCCCGCCTACGTCCACAAGAGCGCCAGGCTCGGCCGCGCGATCCACGACATCGTGCTCTCCAAGGCCTTCGACCACGGCATGGTCTGCGCCTCCGAACAGGCCGTCATCCTCGATGCCGAGATCTACGAGCAGGGCCTCGCGGAGTTCGAACGGCTCGGCGCCCACGTGGTCTCCGCCTCCGAGAAGACCAAGCTGGAGCAGTTCGTCTTCGGCACCACCGCCTACGCGGCCGACGCCTGCGGCGCCCGGCTGAACCCGGCGGTCGTCGGCAAGTCCCCTCAGTGGATCGCCGAGCAGGCCGGCTTCACCGTCCCGGCCGAGACCTCGGTCCTCCTCGCGGAGTGCGGCGAGGTCGGCGAGAACGAGCCGCTGACCCGCGAGAAGCTCTCCCCGGTACTGGCCGTGCTGAAGGCCTCCGACACCGGGCACGGCCTCGAACTGGCCGCCGCGATGGTGGAGTTCCACGGCCTGGGGCACAGCGCCGCCATCCACGCCGAGGACGAGGAACTGATCGAGGAGTTCGGCAGGAAGGTCAAGGCGATCCGTGTCATCGCCAACGCGCCCTCCACCTTCGGCGGCATCGGCGACGTCTACAACGCCTTCCTCCCCTCGCTCACCCTCGGCTGCGGTTCGTACGGACACAACGCGGTGTCGGACAACGTCACCGCCGTCAACTTGATCAACGTCAAGCGGATCGGACGGCGCAACACCAACATGCAGTGGTTCAAGGTCCCGCCGAAGATCTACTTCGAGCGCAACTCCCTCCGCTACCTCGGTGAGATGGAGGGCATCAGCCGGGTCTCGATCGTCACCGACAAGACGATGGTCGCCATCGGCTTCGTGCAGAGGGTCGTGGACATCCTCCAGGCCCGCGAGGGCGCCGTGGCCCTTCAGGTCATCGACACCGTCGAGCCCAACCCGGAGCTCGCCACCGTCCAGGCCGGCGCCGCGATGATGCGCGACTTCCAGCCCGACACGATCATCGGCCTCGGTGGCGGCTCGCCGATGGACGCCGCGAAGATCATGTGGCTGATGTACGAGCGCCCGGAGGTGGAGTTCGGGGACACCAAGGAGAAGTTCTTCGACGTCCGCAAGCGCGCCTACACCTTCCCCTCGCTCGGCGAGAAGGCCAGGATGGTCGCCGTCCCGACCACCTCCGGCACCGGCTCCGAGGTCACCCCGTTCGCCGTCATCTCCGACCCGGCCGCGGCCCGGAAGTACCCGCTCGCCGACTACGCGCTGACCCCGGACGTGGCCATCGTCGACCCGGTGCTGCCGATGGGCCTGCCGCCCGAGGTGACCGCCGACTCCGGCTTCGACGCCCTGACGCACGCCACCGAGGCCTACGTCTCCGCCTACGCGAACGACTACACCGACGGTCTGTGCCTCCAGGCCGTCAAGCTCATCTTCGAGAACCTGCAGCGCTGCGTGGTCGACGGCCCGAACGACCCCGAGGCCCGCGAGAAGATGCACAACGCCTCCACGGTGGCGGGCATGGCCTTCGCCAACGCCTTCCTGGGCATGGTCCACGCCATGGCGCACACCCTGGGCAACACCTTCCACATCGCCCACGGCCGCACCAACGCGCTGCTCCTGCCCCACGTGATCCGCCACAACGGCACGGTCACCCACAAGGCCACCCCGTGGCCGAAGGCCGAGGTGTACCGGGCGCCGGAGCGCTTCCAGGAGATCGCGAAGATGCTGGGGCTGCCGGCCGCCACGGCGGCCGAGGGCGTCGAGTCCTACGCCAGGGCCGTCGAGGACCTGCGCGCCCGGTGCGGGATCACCGCTTCCTTCGCCGAGGAGGGCGTGGACGAGCGGGCCTTCATCGAGGCCCTGCCGGTCCAGGCCATGAACGCCTACGCCGACCAGTGCGCGCCGGCCAACCCGCGGATGCCGATGATCGACGACCTGAAGCGGCTCATGCTGCAGGCCTACTACGGCAACGCCGAGGGCGCACCGGCCGGGAAGACCGCCGCCGGGAAGGCCGCCGCCGGGAAGGCCGCCGCCGGGAAGGCCGCCGTCGGGAAGGAGTAGCGCTTCCTCCGCACGGGGGTGGCCGCGGTCGGCAGTTCGAGCGTTGACCCTCCCCGGCCAGGTGGTTCCTGGCACCATCGGGGGGATTCGAACAAGGGGGGGTTCCATGCGTTTCGGCGTCCGCTTACTCACCGTCGCCACCGCCACCGTCGCCACCGGAGTGCTGCTCGTCGGCTGCAGCTCGACCCCGGCCGATGAGTTGAAGGACTGGTGGTCCTCGGGGGGCGACGACAGGATCAAGGCGCTTTCCGACAGCTCGAGCCACGTGAACACGGCGAGCATGCAAGTGATGGACGACAAGCGCACCGCCTGTCAGGAGCTGCTGACGGCGGTGGCCAAGGCGAAGAAGTCCGGCGCTCCTCCGAGCGAGAAGGCCAAGGACTTCTGGGCGGAAGCCCTGACCGACTTCGAGCACGGGGGCAACGCGTGTGTCACCGGGGTCGACAAGAAGGACGAGCCCCAGACCAACGAGGGCATCCGCGAGGTGCAGAGGGCCATCGGCCTCCTGGCCTCCGCCGTGTCCCTGATCCGGAGCGACATGGGGGTCAAGTGATCGGGTGATCCGGCAGGATCACCCGAACCCCGGGGGCGCCCGGCCGGGAGCCCCCGGGGCGGCCTCCGCGTGTGGCCTACGTGTGCGGGATCAGCAGGGCCGCCGCCGCGCGGGCACGCTCCAGGGACGTGGTCCGGGCGGCGTCGCGCTGGCCCAGCACCACGCGGGTGCTCAGCCCGTCGAGCAGGGCGAGCAGCTCCGAGGCGCGGGCGTGGACGTCCAGGCCGGCGTCGAAGCGTCCCTGGTCCACGCCCTTGGCGAGCAGCGCCTCCAGGTCGTCCTGCCAGCCGTCGTCGATCTCCTGCTGCGCGGTGCGCAACGCCTCGTTCGACGCGGTACGGGCCCACAGCTCGATCCAGAGCGTCCAGCGCGGGTCCCGGGGGCCGCGCGGCAGGTACAGCTCCAGGAAGAGGGCGAGCTTGCGGTGGGCGGTGACCCGCCGGTTCAGCAACTCGGCTCGTTCGACGGCCAGTTGCTGCTCGCTCCAGCGCAGCGCCGCCAGCAGTAGCCGGTCCTTGCTGCCGAAGTAGTAGAGGATGTGGCCGCCGCTCGTGCCGAGCCGTTCGGCGAGCGCGGACATGGTGAGCGTGGCCAGCCCGCCCTCGGCGATCGCCGCCATGGCCTCTTCCAGCATCCGCTCCTGGGCGATCTGCCCGTCGCGCCGCCGTGCCGCTCCCGCCACGCCTGCCGCCTTCCCGGTCCCTCGTGCTCCCGACCTTATCCCGGCCGGGGTCTTGACGGGCTCCGGGTCGGCAGCGCATCTTGAATGCCATTCAAGAACTTAGAACGGCGTTCAAGGTCGCTCACGGTTCGCCGGCTCGAAGGTCAGGGGCAGACGCATGACACAGCAGGAGACGACGGCCGACGTCGACGAGGTCTTCAGAGTCGAGACCCACGGGATCGACCCGATCCCCGACGCCGAGCGCCACGGCGATGCCAAGGACCTGTTCTGGCTCTGGTTCGGCTCCAACCTCACCTTCACCTACGTGATCAACGGCGCCCTCGCCGTCGCCTTCGGCCTCTCCTTCTGGCAGGCCACCGCCGTGGTCGTGATCAGCGGGCTCTCCTTCTTCGCGGTCAGCGCCGCCGGGCTGAGCGGCATCCGCACCGGCACCGCCACCCTGGTCATCTCACGGGCCGCCTTCGGCGTCCGGGGCAACTGGCCGGCCGGGGTCCTGAACTGGGTGGTGAGCATCGGCTACACCATCGTCAACACCGTGGTCGGCACCCTGGCGCTGGAGGTGTTCTTCGCGGAAGTGGGCCTGGGCGAGGGCACCGCCATCCGAGCCCTCGCGCTCGGCGTCACCCTCGCGCTCACCTTCGCCGTCGCCATGTGGGGTCACGCCACGGTGCAGTTCGCCGAGCGCTGGATGGCCTACGTGCTCGCCGTCGGCTTCGGGGCCCTGCTGGTCTTCGTCCTGCCGGGCGCCGAGACCACCGCCGCGGCCGACGCCGCGGCCCCCGGCCTGTCCGGGTGGAGCCTGGCCTTCGTGGTGATGCTCGCGGGACCGTTCTCGTACCTGCCGATGCCCGCCGACTACACCCGCTACCTGCCCCGCGCCACCTCCCTGAAGTCGATCACGTGGATGGGCGCGCTGGGCGGGTTCGTCTCCTCCGTCGCCCTCGGCGTCGCGGGCGTCGCCGCCGCCACCCAGACCGACATGACCGACGCCGTGGCCGGGGCCGAGAGCCTGCTGCCGGGCTGGTTCCAGCCGCTGTTCCTGGCCCTCGTCCTGGGCGGCTGCGTCACCAACTCGATCATCACGCTCTACTCCTCCAGCCTGAACCTCCAGGTCCTCGGCATCCCGTGGAGCCGGTCCCGGGCCATCGTGATCAGCGCCGCCGTGACCGCCGCCGGATCGCTCGCCGCGCTCTTCCTGACCGACTTCACCACCTCGCTGCTCTCCTTCCTCTCCCTGCTGATCATCGTGTTCGCCCCCTGGGGCGGGGTCTTCCTCACCGACATGCTGATGCGCCGCTGCCGCTACGACTCCGACGCGCTGCACGCCGGGAGCGAGGGCGCCTACTGGTACCGCTCCGGCTACCACCCGGCCGGGATGACCGCCCTGCTCGCCGGCATCGCCTTCGCCGCCCTGACCTGCGACTCCGAGCTGTGGACCGGCCCGCTCGTGGCCCCGCTCGGCGGCGCCGACCTCACCCTGCTCGGCTCGGTCGTCGCCGGGCTCACGTACGCGGCGCTCGCCCGGCGGCTGCCCGCGTACGCCCCGGCCGCCTGAGGCCTTCCCGTACGGCCCTTCCCCGCCCCCTCTGCACAGGAGCACCACCCCATGTCACACCCCACCCCCGCCGACCTGCTGCTCACCGGAGCCCGCATCCACACCGTGGATCCCCGCCTGCCCGAGGCCGAGGCCCTCGCGGTGCTCGACGGGAAGATCGTCTGGGTCGGCCCGGACGCGGAGGCCGAAGCCTGGGCGGGCCCCCGCACCGAGCGCGTCGAGGCGGGCGGGCGGCTGGTGCTGCCCGGCTTCATCGACGCCCACAACCACGTCCGGCTCGGCTCGGACGGCGCGTGCGTACAGCTCGCCGGGGCGCGGACGCTGGACGCCGTCCTCGGGCGGATAAGCGCCTGGCGGGAGGCGAACCCGGACGCCGAGTGGATCGAGGCCGAGGCCTTCGACTACTCCGCCATCCCCGGCGGGCGCATGCCCACCGCCGCCGACCTGGACCCGGTCACCGGGGACGTCCCGGCGATCGTGCTCTCCTACGACGTGCACACGGCCTGGCTGAACACGGCCGCGATGCACCGCCTCGGGGTCGCGAAGGACCGTACCGACCTGCCCTTCGGCACGGCGGCCGTGGATCCGCTGACCGGAGCGCCCACCGGATTCGTCAAGGACTTCGCCATCAAGGGCCTCTCCCGCGACGGCCACCGCGCCCTGCGCGACCTGGGCGTGCCGTGGGCCTCGCCGGACCGCCAGTACGGCCGCCTCGCCAAGAGCCTCGACGACGCGATCGGCTTCGGCATCACCACGGTCGTGGAACCCCAGAACTCCCTGGACGACCTGGCGCTGTACGAGCGGGCCCGCGCCGAGGGGCGGCTGCGCTCGCGGATCGTGGCCGCCCTGTTCCACCCGCGCGGCACCACCGACGAGGACCTCGGCCTCTTCGCGGAGGCGGCCCGCAGGTACACCGGGGACCGGCTGCGGGTCGGCCCGCTCAAGCTGTACATCGACGACGTGGTGGAACCGCGCACGGCCGCGCTGCTGGAGCCCTACACCGGCTGCGGCTCGCACCGGGGCGAGACCTTCTACCCGGCGGAGGAGTTCGCGGAGCTCCTCGCCCGCCTGGACGCGCGCGGCTTCCAGTGCTTCGTCCACGCCACCGGCGACCGGGGCATCCGCACGGTCCTCGACGCCGTCGCGCACGCGCGGGCGGTGAACGGCCCGCGCGACGCCCGCCACCAGGTGGTGCACGTGGAATGCCTGGATCCCGAGGACGTGCCGCGCTTCGAGGAGCTCGGCGTGGTCGCCTGCATGCAGCCCAGGCACTGCGCGCCGGAGATCGCCGGTCCGGGCCAGGACTGGGCGCGCAACGTGGGGGAGGAGCGCTGGCACAAGGCGTGGCCGATGCGCAGCCTCTCCGAGGCCGGGGCGGTCCTGGCGTTCTCCAGTGACTGGAACGTCGCCGAGATGGACCCGATGATCGGCATCTACACGGCGCTGACCCGGCGCCCGCTGGGCGGCGGCGACCCGTGGCAGCCCGAGGAGACGGTCGACGCGGCGACGGCGGTGTACGGCTACACGATGGGCTCGGCGTACGCCAACTTCCTGGACGAGGAACGGGGTTCCCTGACCGTGGGCAAGGCCGCGGACTTCGTGGTCCTGTCCCGGGACATCCTGAAGGTGGCCCCGGAACTCATCCCGGGCACGGTCGCCGAAACCGTGGTGGTGGCGGGCGAGGTGGTCCACCGGGCCGGCTGAACCGGCCCCGGCGCCATCGGGGCGGGCGGGCGGGCGGGCGCGGGGCGCGCAGGGCCGCCGTCCACGGGGCCGTCCGGCCCGCGGTCCACGGGGTTGGCCGGGCCGCCGTCCACGGCGGGCCCGAGCCGTCCGGTCACGTCTGCGGGTGCTCCTCGGGGGCCGGGAACCCTCCCGTCCTGCGGCGGTCGCGCGGGACGGGACGGTTCACGGGCCGGTCGCCGGCGCCGTCGAGCCGGAGGGGCCCGGGTCCCCGGGGCCGTCGGGGAGCCCGCTGCCCACGGCCGCCCCGGTCCGGTCCTGGTGGAACACCGCGCAGGCCACGGTGACGGCCGAGCCGAGCACCGCCCAGCCGCTCAGCACCAGCAACGGCCCGGTGAGGTCGTTGCCCTTGAAGTAGGCGATCGAGCGCGCGGCGTACGTACCCGCGCCCGGTGGCAGCCACGGGCCGATGGCCTTCCAGAACGGCGGCAGCAGCGGATACGGATAGGCGCCTCCCGCGCTCGGGTTGCCGAGGACCACCACCAGCAGGATCGCCAGGCCGATGCCGACCACGCCCGCGAGACCCTGGAAGGCCAGCGTGATCGCGCCGACCGCGAAGACCACGAGCGTGCCCAGCCCCCACAGGCCCAGGATGCTGCCGGGCAGCGCGCCCAGGACGGGACCGGCGATGACGGTGCCCAGCAGCCCCGCCACGATCGCGTACACGAGCAGCGCGCCGAGCCGGATGACGGCCCGGTGCATGTTCGCGGGCCGGGCGCCGGCGCTGATCGCGAGGATCGCGGCGCACAGGTAGCCGCCCACGCACCAGCCGACGACCACGTAGAAGGAGCTCAGTGCACGCCCGTCGCCGGCCGCCGACGGGACCACGTCGACGATCCGGACGGTGCGGCCCTGGGCCTTCTCGACGACGAGGACGACCTCCGCGACGGCCTGGGACAGGGAGGCCCCGGCGCCGCTCGCGACCAGCAGCTTGTCGGTCGTGCCGGCCGGGTCGATGACCAGCGCGCCGTCCACCTCCCGGTTCATGATCCACTTCATCGCGGCCGCCTCGTCCTGGGCGGCGCGGGCGTCGAGCGGCGTGCCGGGCAGGGTGTCGAGCTGCTGCGCGGACCGCTCGGCGACCTGCGCGACGGGCGCGGCCACGGCGAACGGGATCCCGCTCGGTCTGGGGTGGTGGAAGGCCCCGACGTACGAGGTGATGAAGGCGAGCTGGAGCGCGAGTACGCCCAGGACCAGCAGGGCGGCCCGGGTGGTCACGGCGTCCTTGATCTCCGCGAGGAATCCGCGGGACGGCCCTGTGTCTGCGGGGGTGGGCTGGGTCATGTCTCACACGCTCGGCGCACCCGGGGCCCGGCGCAGCAGGGGTGGGCCGAACGGACGAACGGCGGTTCCTTTTCGAACCGGGCTCATCTTTTTACCGACGCGTAACTTCCCAGACTTGCTACCCGCCCGTAATTTAGCGAATGCAGCCCCCCTTGTGATCCGGATCACGGGATGAACCCCCACGCAATTCCCGCGCCATCCCCTCGTCACTCCCCTTGACCCGCAAGGAGATCACACGATGCTGCCCTGGAGACGCCTGCTCCGCCCGCTGGCCGTCCTCACCCTGACCGCCGCCGCACTCGTCACCCCCACCGGCGCGGCCCAGGCCGCCTCGGCGCCGAGCAGCGGCTGGAACAACTGGTCCTGCAAGCCGTCCGCCGCCCACCCCCGCCCCGTCGTCCTGGTCCACGGGACCTTCGGGAACTCCGTGGACAACTGGCTCGGCTTCGCGCCGTACCTCGTCCACCGGGGCTACTGCGTCTACTCCCTCGACTACGGGCAGCTGCCCGGAGTGCCCCTCTTCAACGGGCTCGGACCCATCGACCAGTCGGCCGGCCAGCTCGCCACCTTCGTGGACAAGGTGCTCGCCTCCACCGGCGCGGCCAAGACGGACATCGTCGGCCACTCCCAGGGCGGCATGATGCCGCGCTACTACCTGAAGTTCCTCGGCGGCGGCGCCAAGGTCAACGCCCTGGTCGGCCTCGCCCCCGACCACCACGGGACCACGCTGAACGGTCTCACCCAGCTCCTCCCGTACTTCCCCGGAGCCGAGGACCTGATCAGCGCCTCCACGCCCGGGCTCGCCGACCAGATCGCCGGATCCGCCTTCCAGAACAAGCTGAACGCGGGCGGGGACACCGTCCCCGGGGTCCACTACACGGTGATCGCCACCCGCTACGACGAGGTGGTCACCCCGTACCGGAGCCAGTTCCTCGACGGTGCGAACGTCCGCAACGTGCTGCTCCAGGACCTGTGCGCGGTGGACCTGTCGGAGCACGTGGCCATCGGTCTCACCGACCGGATCGCCTGGCACGAGGCCGCCAACGCCCTCGATCCGGCGCACGCTGAGCGGACCACCTGCGCGTCGGTCTTCGACTGACGGACAGGCGGCCCGAGGTGGACCGAGGGGGGGGGGGGGGGGGGCGGCGGGGGCCCGCGCCCCCCCCCCGCCGGCGGCCGCGGCGGGGGCCCGGCGGGGGAGCGGGGGGGGGGCGCGCCCAC
>NZ_JBSGWY010000026.1:28515-82965 GCF_053609145.1 Streptomyces sp. NPDC054961
CCCCTCTGGCTGTGGTTTTTCCCTCTGCACCTCGGGTCCCCGGGTGGGGGGGGGGGGGGCCCCCGCCCCCCCCGCCGCCCCCCCCCCCCACCCGGCGGCCGTCAGCGGCCGTGGCGGCCCGGCGTCGCACGGCGGCGGGCCAGCCCGAACAGCACGGCCGCACCGACGGCCAGGGCGCCGGCCCCGGCGATGGCGATCGTCGGGGTGGCGCTGTTGCCGCCCGTCTCCGCGAGGTTCACCTCGCCCTGCGGGGTGACCGGGGACGGGGCGGCCCCGGCGTTCGTCTTCGGGTCGTTGTCCCCGTGGCCGTTGTGCTCCACGGTCGACTTGTCCGAACCGGCGGCGATCTGCTGGTCGGTGGGGGCCGAGGGCTGGTCCGACGCCTGGTCCGAAGGCTGGCCGGAGGACGGGTCCGAGGGCTGGCCGGAGGGCTTGGAACCCGGCTTCGTGGTCGGCTTGCCGTTCGCGCCGCCCGTGGTGGCGCCGCCCGCGGCCGCGCCGCCCGTGCTGCCCGTACCGCCCGTACCCGTACCGGCGCCGCTCCCGCCGTTGTCCTTGCCGAAGACCACGTCCGAGCAGGTGTAGAACGCCTCCGGGCTGTCCGAGCGCTGCCAGACGCTGTAGATCAGGTGCCGGCCGGTCTTGTTCGGGACGGTGCCGGAGAACACGTAGTCGCCGTTCTGCATCCCCGGGTCGGAGACCTTCACGAACGGCGCCGGCTCCAGGTCCGACCACTTCAGCGGCTTCGAGGGGTCGTAGCCGTCCTTCGTCACGTACAGCTCGAAGGAGCCCTTGTGCGGGGCGGTCCCCTTGTAGCGGAAGGTGTGCGCGCCCGGGGCCAGCGGGCTCGCCGGCCAGTCGGCGCGCGCCAGGTCCAGCCCCTTGTACTTGCTGTTGCCCGCCGAGCAGAGCTGTCCGTCGGGGATCAGGGACTTGCTCTGTCCTGCGGCGTTGGCGATGTTCACCGCGTTCCAGTCGTAGAACGCCTGCGTCCCGCTGGCCGCGACCGCCGCCTTGCAGGCCGCCGACTTCGGGGCCTCGGGGCCCTCCGCGTAGCACGCCGCCACCCGGCTGACCGGGTCCGTCATCGAACCGTGGGCGGCCGCGGGCGAGACGGCGTACGCGGCCACCGCGAGCGGGGCGAGCCCGATGGCGACACGGCCGGCGATACGGGCGGCGGTACGGCGTGCGGGCATGGTGGATCTCCTCTGGGGCACGGCACAGGGCAGCGCGAGTCGGGGGTGCACCGGGGGGCCGGGGCGGTGCGGCGCCGCCCCTCACGGGTTCGCGGCGCCGCCTCCGGCCCTCCCTGGCTCAGCCAAACTAACCGCCCCCACCCCGCGTTTCGCCGGCTCGGGGCCCCCGGAGCCGATCCTTAGGGCCCCGTTAAGGACGAGGTAAGCGGGGGCTCAGGAAGCGGGCCCACGGGGGGCCCTTCCCGCCCGAGGGCCCCTTCCGTGGGCGCCGCACGCCGCGCCCCGGCAGAAAGAATCGGGGGGCCCTCTGGCCGCCGGACCCGGCGGACTCGTAGGGTCCCCAGCCATGGAATGGACTTCGTTGGCCGCGACGGCGCTCGGTGCGGTCATCGGGGTGGGCAGCACGCTCACCACGGACCGGGTGCGATGGCGCCGGGACACGGGCGAGCGTGACAGGGAGACCCTGCGCACGGTGTCCGCCCAGTTCCTGGAGGCGCTGACCGAGGCGCGCGACGCGATAAGTGACGCCAGCCGCTCGGGGCACCTGCCCGTGGACGAGCGGGCTCGGCTCGCCCGCGCCAGCATCCTGGACCACGGCGTGCACGCCAAGCAGTACCAACTGGAGCTGCTGGCCACGCCGGAGGTCGCCCGGTTGGCCGGCGAAGCGGCCCACGAACTGCTCCGCTACCGGGACGCGGTGGTCGCGGGCCACACGCGCGACGATCCTGAGTGCGCGCAGGTACGACGCGCCTTCCGGGAGGTGCGCCAGAAGCTGATGGCCGCCCTTCGGGCGGCACTGGCACGGGACTGAGAGCGGCTCCCCCTCTGGCTCCCCTTCTGGCCCGCCTCTGGCTCCCCCCGCGGCTCACCGTGCCGGCGAGCCGCAGACGGGCCGGCCGCGCGCACCGGCGGACCGGTCAGGTCAGCAGCGTGCCTAGTCCCGCCGTCGAACGGGCCCGGGCCTCCAGGAAGTCCAGCGCCCGTACGGCCTCGGCGGCCGCCCCGGGGTCGGCGGCGGCGAGGCCGCTCTCGGCGAACTCGTCCTCGTCCAGGCGCAGCACCGCGGAGCCGTCCCCGGACACCCACAGGTCCAGGTCCAGGTCCTCGACCAGGATCGCGCCGTCCGTCACCACGGCGGGCCGGGTCACGTCGCAGTACCAGCCCTTGAGGACGCCGTCGCCGGTCCGCACCTCCTTGACCGCGTACCAGCGGTCGCGCCAGTAGTGCTCGGTGAACACGTCGCCCGGCTCGAAGCGCACGAACCCGAAGTCCCGTACGTCCTCGGCCGCCCAGGGCGCCCGTACGGTGATCCGGGTGCCGGTGTCGGCCACGAGTCCGGCCGGATACGTGATCTTGGTGCGTCCCGCCTTGGTGAGGGTGACGGTGACTCGGTCGGTCATCGGGGTGTGTCCGCTTCTCTCAGTCGTCGGATGGGGCGAACCGCTTGGTGAAGCGGGTCTCGGTGGCGCAGACCGCGTACCCGAACCAGGTGTTGACGGCGAGCATCGGAGCGTTGCCGGTGTCGTTGCCGGTGAACGCCTCCGTGTAGCCGGCCGCGCGGGCCCGGAGCAGCGAGTCGGTCTTGGCGAGCTTGGCCAGTCCCCGGCCGCGGAACGCGCGCAGGGTGCCGGTCATGCCGGAGGAGTAGCGGGCCGCGCCGTCGGTGTGGGCGGCGGTGAAGGCGGCCACCTCGCCGTTCACGAGCACGACGGTGGTGAGCTCCCGGTCGAGGTACGGATGGTTCCAGGTGTGCCGCAGCCAGTCCTCGTAGTCGTCGAACTCGGTCGGCACGTCACCGGGTTCGTCCAGCGTGGCCGCCGCGTCGGCCTCGAAGAGCGGCCGCGGATCGGCGGCGAAGACGTCGCCGGGGAGCAGCTCGACGCCGGCCGGCAGGGTCGCGGGGAGCGCGGGCAGCGCGGCCGAGGCCAGGTCGAGGCGCAGGAAGTGCGCGGAGCGGGAGGCGCGGTACCCGTGCCGCTCGGCGAAGGCGCGGTGGGGCGGCTCGTCGAGCACCCAGGTGTACGAGTCCTTCGCGCCCTCGGCGGCGAGGTGCTCCTCGGCGGCGCGCACCAGGGCGCTCCCGGCGCCGAGCCCGCGCCGCGCGGGGTCCACGTAGGCGTTGACGAAGCCCTGGCCGGGCACGGGACTGTCGTGGACGATGCCCACCTGCGCGGTGCCGATGACCTGGCCGTCGGCGGTTTCCGCGACGAGGTGGCGGTAGCGCTTGCCGGGGTGTGCGGAGGCCAGCTCGAAGCCGACTCCCCGAGCGGTGCTGATCATGAAGGGCAGGGCGGCGCGGCGCACCCTCACGACGGACTCGGCGTCGGCCGGGTCGTTCGGGCGCAGGTCGCGAATGCGGGGGCTCATGTGCGTGACGGTAGGCGCGGACGGGGGGTGCGCGCCTTCGAATTTCGCCGCGGCTGCCGTCGGCGACGGGGCGTTCGCGGGCCGGTGGGGGACAATCGGCCGCGTGACCTCGACTTCCACGAACCTGAAGATCCGGATCGACGGCGCGCCCGGCGCGGCCGCCCCGTACGAGCAGTTGCGCGCCCAGATCGCGGAGGGGGCGCGGGCGGGACGGCTGCCGGCCGGCTTCAAACTGCCCACGGTGCGCGGACTCGCCGAGGAGCTCGGGCTGGCGGCGAACACGGTCGCGAAGGCCTACCGGGCGCTGGAGTCGGACGGGGTGATCGAGACGCGGGGCCGGGGCGGCAGCTTCGTCGCCGCGGCGGGCGACGGGGCGGCCCGGGAAGCGGCCGCCTCCGCGCAGGCCTATGCCGAGCGGGCGCGGCGGCTGGGCCTGACCTTCGACGAGGCGGTGGCGGCGGCGCTGGACGCGCTGCGGGCACGGTACGCCGGCTGACGCCCGCCCGGCCGGGGCCGCGTCCGCAGGCGTCCGCCGGGTCAGCCCTCGCGCCGCAGCAGCCGGGCCCGCAGGTGGTGGTGCATGGGCTGTCCCACCGCGGCCATGTCCTGCACGATCGTCAGCTCGCCGTCCTGGAGGGCGTACCGGCGCCGCATGCCGGTCACCACCTTGGCCCGGGGGGTCATCGCCACGGTCTCCGTCTTCATCTCGACCTCCGTGCCGGACACCCGGCCGACGTACGTCTCGACGATTCCCGTCGGGTGGGCGAGCGTGGCCTCGATGGAGGCGTCCGGCAGGATCCGCCACCACCCGGTCTCCCGCCCCGCCGGGCGCAGCGCCTTCCCGGACCCGTCGACGAGCCAGGCGCGCGAGGTGTAGCAGAGGAAGGGCCTGCCGTCGTGGCTGAAGGTGATCTCCTGCTCGTACCGGAAGTCGTGCTCCAGGGTCGGGTACTCCCCGCTTCCCCGCCCGTGCCAGCGCCCGATGAGGCCCAGCACCGGCTGGAGTTGCGGATGCGGCTCGGGACCCTCACCGAGGACGTGGCTGTCGGGGTAGGGGTTCTCCTGCGCCGGTTCGAGCACGGTGCGTTCTCCTGTTCGTGGGCCCCGCGGGTGTACACGGCCGACGGGGCGGGCCTCCGGCCGCGCCCCCATTGTCGTCGCCGTGCGCGCGCCCCGCGCCCGCGCCCCGCATGCCCCCCACGACGGGGTTCCCGCCGGCCCTCCGGGAGGCCTACAGGTACAGCCCCGCCTCGGTGTCGTGGCCCTGCGGCGGCAGCAGGGCCGCGGGGCCGGTCGCGCCGCGGCGCAGGGCGTAGAGCTCCGCCAGCGTCGCGCCGTCGCGGGAGACGCCCTCGTCGGTGCCGAGCCAGTCCACCGCCTCACGGTGCGTCAGCCGGCCGACCTCGATCCGGGCCAGGCAGCGGCCCGGCCGGACCACCGCCGGGTGGAGCCGCTCCAGGTCCTCGTTGGTCGTCACGCCCACCAGTACGTTGCGCCCCTGGCCGAGCAGCCCGTCCGTGAGGTTGAGCAGCCGCGACAGCGCCTGCCCGGCGGTGTGCCGGGCCTCGCCGCGGATCAGCTCGTCGCAGTCCTCCAGGAGCAGCAGCCGCCAGCGGCCCTTCGCCGTGCCCTCGTCCTCGCCGATCGCGATGTCCATCAGGTAGCCGACGTCGTTGAACAGCCGCTCCGGGTCCAGTACGCAGTCCACCTGGCACCAGTCCCGCCAGGACCGGGCGAGCGTCCGCAGCGCCGAGGTCTTGCCCGTGCCCGGAGGCCCGTGCAGCAGGAGCAGCCGGCCCGCGATGTCGTCCGGGGTGACCTTCATCAGCCGGTCCATCGCCCCGGCCACCGGAGCCGTGTAGTTGGGCCGCACCTCCGCCCAGGTCCCGGCCGCGATCTGCCGGGTCGTGCGGTACGGGCCGCGGCGCGGGGAGACGTACCAGAACCCCATGGTGACGTTCTCCGGCTGCGGTTCGGGCTCGTCCTGCACCCCTTCCGTGGCTTCCCCGAGCACCCCGGCGGCGAGTTCGTCGCTGATCGCCGTGACCGTGATGTCGGCGCCCCGGCTCCAGCGGGAGACGAGCATGGTCCAGCCCTCGCCCTCGGCGAGCGTCGCACTGCGGTCGGTGTCGCGCGCCGAGCGCAACACGGTGGCCTTGGGGGGCAGCAGGGTCGCGCCGGCCTTCACCCGCTCGATCGAGACGCTGTGCGAGTAGGGCTGCTCGCCGGACGCGAAGCGGCCGAGGAACAGCGCGTCGACGACGTCCGACGGGGAGTCGCTGTCGTCGACGTTGAGCCGGATCGGCAGTGCGTCCTGCGGGTTGGCTGGCATGGCGCCCATGATCCGGCACGAACTCCGCTCATGCACACGTGTTTCGCCGGAACGAGTGGCGGAGTTCCCTCTTCAAACGCAGTGCGGGTGAAGATTCGGACCACATGTCCACTCCGAATATTCTTGACATGAACACTTACAGCGAGGCTCCGCTCCTTGTATCACGGACTGAGAAGTAACCCCCACAAGGAGCCGCATACATGAGCATGAGAATGCCGCGCTTCGCAGCCCTCGCCTCCGCCCTGTTACTCGCCGCGGGCGCCGCCCTCTTCGGCGCGGGACAGGCCTCCGCCGCGGCCGACTTCGGCTATGTCGCCCTCGGCGACTCGTACTCGTCCGGAGTCGGCGCCGGCAACTACGACAGTTCCAGCGGCAACTGCAAGCGCACCACGCGCGCCTACCCAGCGCTCTGGGCCGCCGCCCACGCCCCGCAGACCTTCTCCTTCGCCGCCTGCTCGGGCGCCCGTACGGGTGATGTGATGAGCGGCCAGCTCACCCCGCTGAACTCCGGCACCGATCTGGTCAGCATCACCATCGGCGGCAACGACGCCGGATTCTCCGACGTCATGACGACCTGTGTGCTCCAGTCCGAGTCCACCTGCGTCAGCCGCGTCAACCAGGCCAAGGCGTACGTGGACGCCACCCTCCCCGGCCAGCTCGACACGGTCTACGACGCCATCCACAGCCGGTCCCCGGGCGCCCACGTGGTCGTCCTCGGCTATCCCCGCTTCTACAAGCTGAACGGAAACTGCATCGCCGGACTGACCGAGGGCGAACGCACGGCCATCAACGGAGCCTCCGACTACCTCAACGCCGCCATCGCCAAACGCGCCGCCAACCACGGCTTCACCTTCGCCTCGGTGGCGGGCACCTTCACGGGCCACGAGATCTGCTCCGGCAGCGAGTGGCTGCACAGCCTCAACTGGCTCAACATCGGCGAGTCGTACCACCCGACCGCCGCCGGACAGTCCGGCGGCTACCTGCCCGTGCTCACCAACGCGGCCTGAGGGACCGACGGCCCGGCCGTCCGGCGGCCCCGGGCCGCCGGAGGGCCGGGCACGCTCAAGGGCTGACGGTCGGTCCCGGCTCCGCAGACGGGGAGCCGCTCGGTCCGGAGGCCCCGGGGGAGGGGGCCCCGCTCGTCGGGGTCTCCTCCACGCACGTCACGGAGTACTCGAGCCAGGCCGAGGCCGCCTCCCCGGGGGTCCGGATCTCCAGCCGCACCGCGTCCTCGAAGGTCGCGTCCGGATAGGACGTCAGCTCCGTGTGGTCCAGCCGCACGCTCCCCGGCCCGCCCGCCGGGTACGTGACGGACTGCCAGCCGGGACCGGAGGTCTCCCCGCTGCGCGTGGCCCAGCGGTACTCCAGCACGGCCGGGGTCCGGTCCACCGCGACGGTGGCGGTGAAGGCGGGCGCTTCGGCGGCGGGCGCCGGGCAGGTGCCGCGGTAGCCGTCGCGGACGGCCTGGACCGCGGACAGGGTGAACTGGGCCGCGGGAGGGGCCGAAGGGGGCGCGGACGGGCTCTCGGGCGGGCTCTCGGGCGGGCTCGGGGAGGGGCTGCCCGGCGAAGGCGGGGCAGCGGCGCTCGTGGCGGGAGTCGCGGGAGGCGCGGGGTCGTCCCCGCCGTCGCCCCCGGTGGTGCGCAGGTCCTTCCACAGCAGCCAGCCCAGCAGGACCACCACGACCACCAGCAGCACGATCCCGCCGGTCAGGACCGCCCCCGCGCGGCCCGGCCGCCGCGGTCCGCCGGGCGCGGGGACGGGATGCGTCGCGGGCGTCGGGCCCGGCGGGGCGTGCGGGCCGCGGCGGCGCCGCGCCATGGAAGCGGGCGTGTCCGGACCCACCGTCGGCCCCGACGCGGCCCCCGCGGGAAGCGCCATGGTCGGCCCGGACGCGGTCCCGCCGAAGGCCCGTACGGTGCCGCCCGCACCGATGATCCGCAGCATCCTGGCCACCTCCACCGCGGGCAGCCGCTGCTCGGGATCCTTGACCAGCAGCCCCTCCAGTACCGGAGCCAGCGCCCCGGCCCGCGCGGGCGGCGGGAAGTCCTCGTCCACGATGGCCCGCAGCGTGGCCACCGAGGTGTCCCGGCGGAACGGCGAGACCCCCTCGACGGCCGTGTACAGCATCACCCCGAGCGCCCACAGGTCCGTGGCGGGGCTCGGATCGTGCCCCGACGCGCGTTCCGGCGACAGGAATTCGGGGGAGCCGACCACCTCGCCCGTCAGGGTGATGGCGGTGGAGCCCTCCAGGCTCGCGATCCCGAAGTCGCCGAGCACCACGCGGCCGTCGTTGGCGATCAGCACGTTGCCCGGCTTCACGTCCCGGTGCAGCACCCCCGCCTCGTGCGCGGAGCGCAGCGCGGACAGCACCTGCTCGCCGATGTGCGCGGTCCGCTGCGGGGTGAGCGGCCCGTCACACTCCAGGACCTCCGCGAGCGAGAGCCCCCGTACGATCTCCATCACGATCCACGGCCGGCCGTCGTCGGTGGCCACGTCGTAGACGGTGACGACGCCCCGGTGCGAGACGCGGGCCGCGGCCCAGGCCTCGCGTTCCAGGCGCCGGTACATGCGGTCCACCTCGGAGGGGTCCATGCCGACCGGTGCCCGCACCTCCTTGACGGCGACCTCGCGGCCCAGCACCTCGTCGCGGGCCCGCCACACCGTCCCCATCCCGCCCTGCCCGAGCGGGCCCAGCAGGCGGTAGCGTCCGGCGACCCTCTTCTCCGGGACGTCGTCCGGTGGGATCCCCGGGGCGTTCCCGTCATCGTTCGACGCGGACTCAGTCACCGCAGGCCTCATTCACGTGCGCTCCCGGCAGAGTTACCGGGCGATCACTCCAAGTTAGCGCAGTGCGCGCGGTGTGGCTCCCGTCACGCCGTGGGCGGGAGTGACGGCTCCGTGCGTTCCGCGCGAGCGGCCCGCGCGGAGGTGTGGAGGGCCGCGGGAGGCCCCAGGGCCCGGGGGCGGCCCTCTCGAGGCCCGCGCAGGGCCGCCGACTTGTGCGGAGAGTGACGGTCGACTCCACTGAGTAATCGTCAACTCCCGCTCGCCGCACGGGCAATTCACACCACCGGGATACCCGAGCGCGACGCGGGGGCGGTAGGGTTAACCTGCCCGGTGGGCCGGGTGCCCTCGTACGGGTGGGGAGAGACATGGAACAGATAGCAATGCGCAGCAGGCCGCCTCGCGTGCCTGCCATCACCTGCGGTAGCGGCGCGGCCAGTTCGCGCCTCGACCGCCACCTCGCCGTGCTGGGCGGTCCCGCCGTCCCGCACCGCGAGGCAGCCGAGGCGACGCTGCTCATGCGTGAGCTCACCTCGCGCGACCACACGCACCGCCTGCGGAGCCGGAGCGCGCGCGTCTCGCTCTTCGCGCCGCTGCGCCGCCTGCGTCGCACGCTCTTCGGCAGCCGCCGTTCGTAACCGTCCCGTTCCAGCAGCCACGCCGCTTCGCTCCCGGCCCGGCCGGCGGCCCGATCGACCCTGCCCAGTCAGCGAACCACGCCGTCCCGGCGCAATGCCGAGATCTGTTCGCCCGTCATCCCCAGGGCGCGCAGAAGGGCTTCGGTGTGCTCGCCGAGCGCGGGCACCGCACCCATGTGCGCTGCCTCGCCGCCGGGGAGCCCGATCGGCGGCAGCAGGGCCCGCAGCGGTCCCGCGGGCGAGTCCACCTCCCGCCAGCGGTCCCGGGCCGCCAGTTGCGGGTGCGCCGCGAGCTGGGCCACCGAGTTCAGCCGCGCACAGGCGAGGCCCGCCTCCTCCAGGCGCCCGAGGGCCTCGGCCGCGCCGAGCCGGCCCAGCGCGTCGGCCACCACCGCGTCGGTCTTCTCCCGGTTCGCGGTGCGCGCGGCGTTCGTCGCGAAACCCGGATCCTCGGCCAACTCGGGCCGCTCCAGGACCTGTTCCGCGAGCCGACGCCATTCCCGGTCGTTCTGCACCGACAGCAGCACCTGGTCCCCGTCCGCCGTCGGGTAGGCGTCGTAGGGCGCGATCACGGCGTGCGCCAGGCCGGTCCGCACCGGCTGCTCCCCGCCGTGCATCGTGTGGTGCAGCGGATGCCCCATCCACTCGGCGAGCGCGTCCAGCATCGACACCTCCACCCTCCCCCCGCGCCCGGTGGTCCCGCGCCGCAGCAGGGCCGCGAGCACGCCCGAGAAGGCGTACATGGCGGCCGCGATGTCCGCGGCCGGGATGCCGGCCTTGACGGGCCGCTCGGGCGTACCGGTCACCGAGACCAGGCCGGCCTCGCACTGGACGAGCATGTCGTAGGCGCGCTTGTGGGCGTACGGGCCTTCGGGTCCGTAGCCGGAGACGTCCACGGCGATCAGCCGGGGGTAGCGCGCGCAGAGCGCGGCCGAGTCGAGCCCGAGCCGGGCGGCGGCGCCCTGCGCGAGGTTCTGCACGAAGACGTCGGCCCCGTCGAGCAGCCCGTGCAGGAGCTCACGGCCGCGCGGGTCCTTGAGGTCGAGCGCGATCGACTCCTTGCCCCGGTTGGCCCACACGAAATGGGAGGCGAGACCGTGGGCGGCGGTGTCGTAGCCGCGCGCGAAGTCGCCGCCGTCGGGCCGTTCGACCTTGATGACCCGCGCGCCGAGGTCGGCGAGCTGGCGGGTGGCGAAGGGGGCCGAGACGGCCTGCTCCACGGCGACGACGGTGATCCCGTCGAGCGGGAGCGGCTCGGTGGCGTGCGTATCGGGTTGCATGGCCCTCTGCCTACCGGCCCGGAGGCGATCTGTCACCCTCCGGGCCCGCCCGCCGCCGTCGGGCCCGGCCCAGTTCCCGCTCCCGTTCCCGTTCCCGCTCCCACTTCCGCTTCCGTTCAGTCGCGGCCGCGTGCGTACAGGCGGGTGGCCGCCGGTACGAAGAGGACCAGCAGGACCGACGACCAGAGCAGCGCCCCGGCGACCGGGTGGGCGACCGGCCAGGCGGCGCCCGCCGCCGCCTCGTCACCCGCGATCCCGCACAGCGTGCGCACGGCGGTCGCCACGGCGCTGATCGGGTTCCATTCGGCGACCGTGCGCAGCCACCCGGGCAGGCCGGCCGTCGGCAGGTACGCGGCGGAGAGCATCGGCAGGACGAAGGTGGCGCTCCCGAGCTGGCCCGCCGCCTCCTCGCTCTTGCTCAGCAGGCCGAGGTACGTCCCCACCCACGCGGTGGCGAAGCGGAAGAGCAGCAGGACGCCGAGGGCTCCGAGCGCCCCCGCGGGGCCGTTCTCGACCCGCCAGCCCATCGCCAGCCCCACGAGCATCAGCGGAACCATCGAGGCGGCGGTGGTCAGCAGGTCGGCGGCCGTCTGCCCCAGCGGAACGGCGGTCCGGCTCATCGGCAGGGTCCGGAAGCGGTCCGTCACCCCGCGGTGCGCGTCCTGCGCGGCCGTGAACATCCCCGTCATCAGGCCGTTCGCGGCCGTGGCGGCGAGCATTCCGGGGACCAGGAACTGCCGGTACTCCTGGCCGGGCATGGCGAGCGCGCTGCCGAAGACGTAGCCGAAGAACAGCAGCATGGTCACCGGCATGGTCTGGGTGAGGATCAGCAGAGCCGGGGCGTGCCGGGCCTTCTGCAGCTGGCGGACGAGGACGGCGCCGCCGTCGGACAGCAAGGTGCTCATGCTGCCTGCTCCTTGATCTCGGTGGGGTTACCGGGGTTGCGGGGGTCGGGGCTCTGCGGGGCGGGGGCGGCCGGGGCGGCCGGGGCGGCCGGGGCGGTCCGGGAGGCGCCGGTGAGGCGCAGGAACACCTCGTCGAGGGTGGGCGGGCGCAGGCTCGCGTCGGTCACGGCGATGCCGGCGGCATCGAGCGCGCGGACGATCCGCGGCAGCGTGAGTCCGGAGTCGAGCACGGTCACGCCGACGCTGAGGCGCTCCCGGTCCAGGGCGGGCAGGCCCCCCGTCAGCTGGTCGAGTACGCCGGCCGCGCCCCCGAGCGCCTCGGGCTCGCCGACGGTGACCTCGGCGTAGGAGCCGATCCGCGCCTTGAGTTCGGACGGGGTGCCGGTGGCGGCGGTCCGGCCGTGGTCGACGACCACGATGTCGTCGGCGAGCCGGTCGGCCTCCTCCAGGTACTGGGTGGTGAGCAGCACGCTCGTCCCCTCCCGCGCGAGGTCCCGTACGGCGGTCCAGATCTGTTCGCGGGCCGCCGGATCGAGGCCGGTGGTGGGTTCGTCGAGGAACAGCACCCGGGGTCGGGTGACCAGCCCGGCGGCCAGGTCGAGGCGCCGGCGCATGCCGCCCGACCAGGTGCCCGCCACCCGGTCGGCGGCCTCGGCGAGGCCGAAGTGGTCCAGCAGCTCGTCGGCGCGGGCCCGGGCGGCCCGGCCGCGCAGTCCGGCGAGCCGGGCGAACAGCCGCAGGTTCTCGCGGCCGGTCAAGTCCCCGTCGACGGAGGCGTACTGACCGGTGACCCCGATGGCCCGGCGGACGGCGGCCGGGTCGCGCACGACGTCGTGGCCGGCGACGAGGGCGCGGCCCGCGGTGGGCGCCGTCAGGGTGGCGAGGATCCGGACCGCGGTGGTCTTGCCCGCGCCGTTGGGGCCGAGGAGGCCGCAGACCGTGCCCTCGGGGACGGTGAGATCGAGGCCGCGCAGGGCGTGCACCTCGCCGTAATTCTTCTCGAGGCCCTCACTAAGTACAGCGTACGTAGTAGTCATGCGGTGCACCCTACCCCACTACGTACGGTGTACGTAACTACGATGGTGAGCGATGGACGAGGTGATGAGCGATGACACCCAGCGGCCGCTCCGCTGAACCCGAAGTGATCTGGGCCCGCCCGCAGCGGGCCGGCCGCGGCCCCCGGCCCGCGCACAGCCGCGACTCGATCGCCGCCGAGGCGGTGCGGATCGCCGACGGAGAGGGGATCGAAGCCGTCTCCATGCGGCGCGTGGCCGCCGGTGTCGGCGCCGGGACGATGTCCCTCTACAACTACGTGCCGCGCAAGGAGGACCTGTACGAGGTGATGGTCGACGCGGTCAGCGGGGAGTACGAGCTGGCGCCCCCGACCGGCGACTGGCGGGCCGACCAGCTCGCACTGGCCCGCCAGACCCGGGAGATCATGCACCGGCACCCGTGGCTGCCCCGGCTGCTGAGCCCGGCCTACGGACTGGGCCCCAACGCCCTGCGGTACCTGGAGCACAGCCTGGCCTGCCTGGCGCCGCTCCGGGCCACGGGCGGGGAGAAGCTGGAGCTGATCGCCGCGATCAACGGGACGGTCGCCACGTTCGTCGCGAGCGAACTGGCCCTGGCCGAGCGGGCCCGCCAGCTCCCCTGGAGCGAGGCCGCCGAGCAGGGCGTGCGGGCGGCCTGGCTCGGCTCCCGGCTGGCGACGGGCGAGTACCCGCTCCTGGCGGGCGTCCTCGCGGCCGCGCCGGGCGTCCCGGGCGAACTGCCCGAACCGGCCGAGGTGTTCGACCGGTCGATGGTCCGGCTGCTGGGGGCCTGGGGGGACTAGACCGGCCGCGGTGGTGCGCCCCGGCCGCCCGCAGCCGGTCCGGCGCGGCTCACAGGAGCGCGAACTGCCCTCCCGGGCCCTCCTCCTGGTGGTCCAGTACTGAAGCCGGGCGCCGGGCCCAGGAAGGCGGGGGCAGGACCCCGGCCGCGCGCGGCCCGGTGGCGTCCAGCAGCGGTCCGGGCTCGAACGCGGCCCGCTCCGGCGCCAGGTCCGCCAGCAGCGCCAGGGTCGTCACCAGGGCCAGCAGCTCCGAGGTCCAGTCCTGCGGCCACTCGGCCGGGCCCAGCGCCTCCAGCCCGTCGGCCTGCGGATCCCGGTGGGCGAGCCGGGCGCCGAACCACGCCTCGAGGACCCGGACGCCCTGGACCTCGTACTCCCACGCCCCGGCGGGCACGGGGGAGACGGTCCCCCCGCCGATGCTCAGGGTCTCGCTCGGCGGGTCGTACGCGAGCTCGCGCGGCCAGGCCGGCAGCGCCGAGCGGACGTAGGGCCGGCGCCCGCCGGGCAGCCGGGGCGGCTCGCCGCCGCGCGCCCCGCGCAGCTGGACCGCGAGCAGCCGGTGGCCCAGCTCCAGCCCGGCCCGCCAGCGCTCCGGGTCGGCGGTGAGCGGGACCTCGTACCCCTGCGGACCCGGGCGCCCGGCGGCGAGGATCCAGCACAGCACGTCCTCGGGGGTGACCCAGGTGCCGTAGTGGTCGCCGAGCAGCGGCAGCAGGCCGGGCGCGAGATTGGGCTCGGCGCCGCCCGGGCGCCGGTGCAGGGGGCGGATCCGGCCGAGCCGGCCGGCCGGGAGGCGGGCGGTGACCAGCAGCCCGGCCGTCTGCGGGGCCTCCACGGTGAACAGCTGGTGCTCGTCCAGCACCCGCCACAGCTCCGGGCGGGCCCGGTCGATGAGCCGCTGGTCGGGCAGCAGCCACTGCTCGTCGAAGGGCTCGCGCAGCACCCGTACGGGGTCGGGGCAGGGTCCCGGCGTGTCCGCGAAACGGGCGGTGGAGCCCGCGCGCTGGCCCGGCAGCGCGGCGGCCCCGGCGGCGGGGGTCCGGGCCCGGGTCGGGCGGAAGAGCCGTTCCCGCTCCGGACCTGTGGCGCCCGCCAGCGTGGCCCAGCGGGCGCGCAGGATCGCCGGGTCGGGGGCCGCCACCCAGGCCCGGCCCAGGCTCAGGGAGCCCACGGCCCAGGGCATCAGATCGTCCAGCAGCGGATTCCGTGGAGGTGCGTCAGCGCTCACCCGGCCGATGGTAGCGATGCCGTCCGGTGGCCGGGCCGCGTCCAGGCCGGAGCGTTAGGCTCCTTGTGTAGGGATCCGCGCCGACCCGGGAGGCCGTGCGGACCCGCGAGAACGAGGAGGCGGTCATGAGCCAGTACGACGAGTACTCGACACCGTCCCAGGCCGAGGGGGAGCGGCTCGACGAGGACATGGACGAGGCGCAGAAGAAGCAGCGTCACGCCCAGACGTCGCGGACCACGCCGTCCCAGGCGGAGGGCGAGCGCGGTACGGACGACGAGGAGAAGTAGGAGCGGACCTCCCCGGGCGCGCCGGCATCGCACGCAGCGCGCGCGACGCCCGCGTCAGGAGGCGTCGACCGTCACCGTGAAGGAGAAGCGGTCGCCGCGGTACCGGATCCGCGCGACGTCGACCACCCGGCCGTCCTTGTCGTACGTCACCCCCGTGTAGTGCAGGATCGGGCTCAGCAGCGGTACGTGGAGCAGCTCGGCCGTCACCGGATCGGCCAGCCGCGCCTCGACGGTGTCGGTGATGCGGCTGATCTCGACCTTCGCGACGTCGCGCAGCACCTTCGTCATGGGCCAACGGACCAGATCGGCCAGGTCGATGAACTCCGCCAGCTCCGGACGGACCGCGTTCTCCGCCCAGTTGGTCGGCTCGCCGCTCTCCCGGTCGTGGCGCAGCCTGCGGTACGTGACCACCTCCGGCGTCTGCGGAAAGTGCGCCAGCAGCTCCCCGGCGACCGGCGTCCGCTCATGGCCGAGAATCGTCGTACGGTCGCCCGACTGCTGCGCCACGATCGCGTCGACCGACCCCAGCAGCCGGACCGGCGCGCCGCGCATCGCCGCCGGTTCGATGAAGGTCCCGCGCCGCCGGTGGCGGCTGATGAGGCCCTCGGTCTCGAGCTCCTTGAGCGCCTGCCGCATGGTGAGCACGCTCACCCCGTAGTGCTCGGCGAGCTGCTCCTCGGTGGGCAGCCGCAGCGAGGCGTCCGCGGTGCGCCCGAGTATCGAGGCGCGCAACGACTGGGAGACCTGGTACCAGAGGGGCAGCTTCCGGTTCAGTACCAGCGAGTCGGGGGCGAAGGCGGTCACGGGTGATTCTCCGTACGACGGGGTGGGCGTGGGAGCACTGCCGCGCCGTGACGCGGGAGCATGGTGACGCGGTCGGCCGGGCGCGGCAGTGCTCGTGATATTAGGCGCGGAAGTGCCGCTGGAGCCCCTGCCAGACGTCGTCGTATCCGCTCTGGAGGTGGTCCGCGCCGGCGGCCTGGGCGGTCGCCGTGATGGGCCAGCGGGTCTCGAACATGAAGGCCAGGCCGTCGTCGATCTTCTGCGGCTTCAGCTCGGCGGCGCTCGCCCGGTCGAAGGTCTCCCGGTCGGGTCCGTGCGCGGACATCATGTTGTGCAGCGAGCCGCCGCCGGGGACGAAGCCTTCGGCCTTGGCGTCGTAGGCGCCCTCGATCAGGCCCATGTACTCGCTCATCACGTTCCGGTGGAAGTACGGCGGGCGGAAGGTGTCCTCGCCGACCAGCCAGCGCGGGGCGAAGACCACGAAGTCCACGCCCGCCAGGCCCGGCGTGTCGGAGGGCGAGGTCAGCACGGTGAAGATCGACGGGTCGGGGTGGTCGTAGCTGATGGAGCCGAGGACGTTGAAGCTGCGCAGGTCGTAGACGTACGGGACGTGCGTGCCGTGCCAGGCGACCACATCGAGCGGCGAGTGGTCGTAGGTCGCGGTCCAGAGGTTGCCGCAGAACTTGTTGACCACCTCGGTCGGACGCTCCTCGTCCTCGTACGCGGCCACGGGCGCCCGGAAGTCCCGCGCGGAGGCGAGGCCGTTGGCGCCGATCGGGCCCAGGTCGGGCAGCTCGAAGGGGCGGCCGTAGTTCTCGCAGACGTAACCGCGCGCGTCGGCGTCCAGGAGCTCCACGCGGAAGCGGACCCCGCGGGGGATGAGGGCCATCTCGCCGGGGCGGGCGCTGAGCAGGCCGAACTCCGTGCGCAGCAGCAGGCCGCCGCGCTCGGGGACGATCAGCAGCTCGCCGTCGGAGTCGCTGAACACCCGGTCGGTCATGGGGGAGTTGGCGGCGTAGAGGTGGATGGCCATGCCGCTCCGCTGCGTGGCGTCGCCGTTGCCGCCGAGCGTCCAGAGGCCGGCCAGGAAGTCGGTGCCGGGGGCCGGGTCGGGCAGCGGGTTCCAGCGCAGCCGGTTGGGGTCCGCCGGGGCCTCGGTGAAGGGGGCGGTGCGCAGCGCGCCGTTGTCGGCCCGGGTGAAGGGCGGGTGCGCGGCGGAGGGGCGGATCCGGTACAGCCAGGACCGCCGGTTCAGGGCGCGCGGCTCGGCGAACGCGCTCCCGCTGAGCTGTTCGGCGTAGAGGCCGAGGGGGGAGCGCTGGGGCGAGTTCCGGCCGATCGGGAGCGCGCCGGGGACGGCCTCCGAGCTGTGCTCGTTGCCGAACCCGGTGAGGTAGGCCAGCGCCTCCGCCGTCTTGCGGGCCTGTTCGCTGCCGCCACCGTTGATGCTGCCGCCGCCACTCATTGCACGCTCCCGGTCTGCCGAAGGAATCCTATGGCTGACAGTAGGATTCCGTGGGCGGTGCGTCAACGGGAGAATCCGGTCAGGGGCAGGTCAGGGGCCGGTCAGGGGCCGGTCAGGGGCTGGTCCGGGGCCGGCCAGGGCTGGGCCCAGCCGGTGAGGGGGCCGGTCAGGGGCCGGTCACGGGCCGGTCGGGGGTCGATGGGGGGCCGGTCGGGGCTGCCCCGCGCCGCCGGGCGGGCTGCGAGGGGCGAGGCCCCGGTGAGGGTCGCGGTCGGTCCGTGCCCGGAACGGCGCGCGGTGGTTCGTCCGGTCGGCCCGGCTTCCGGATCGGGGTGGAACAGCCGGTATGGGGCGGGTTGTCGCGGCCCGGACGGCGGGTTCGGGGCGTCGAGTCGCCCGGGCCGACGCCGATTCGCGCGAGAGGGGATCCTAAAAGATGAACAATGCTCTACTCTCACGCGCATGTCGTGGACCCGCAGGTTCCCTGCCGTACCGGCGGCGCTCCTCGCCGCCCTCCTAGCCCTTCTGTCCCTCTTCGCCGCCGCGCCCGTCGCGAGCGCGCACGAAGAGCGCCCCATCGAGCTGCCCGACGGCACCGGATCGGTGCCCCAGTACCGCGAGGGCGAGCCTGACCTCATCGTCTGCAAGACGGACCGGCCTGCCTTCGAGCGCCGGATATCCGCCTTCCCCGACGCGCTCAAGCAGCGCAACCTCGCCCTCTACGAGCGCTGCGAGACGAGCGGCTACCGCGACCTCCAGGCCGCCGTCGACGCCGTCGACCGTCCGGGGATGAACATCGCGATCCTCCCCGGTCTCTACGAGGAGGAGCCCTCGCTCCCCAAGCCGACGGGGGAGTGCGCCTCGCTCAAGGCGTCCAATTCCTCGCTCGGCTACCAGATCCTGACCTACGAGCAGCAGGTGGCCTGCCGCCACAACCAGAACCTCGTCGCCATCCTCGGCAAGACCGACCTGCAGATCGAGGGCACCGGAGCCTCCCGGCAGGACGTGGTCATCGACGCCAAGTACCAGAAGCTGAACGCGATCCGCGCCGACAAGTCCAACGGCATCTACTTCCGCAACTTCACCGCGCAGCGCACGACCTTCAACTCGCTGTACGTGCTCGCGGGCGACGGCTTCGTCATCGACGACGTCCTGACCCGCTGGAACGACGAGTACGGCTTCCTGACCTTCGCCAGCGACCACGGCCTCTACAAGAACTGCGAGTCGTACGGAAACGGCGACTCCGGCATCTACCCGGGCAGCGCCTCGAACATCAACGACGGCCGCGGCTACGACGTCCCCCGCTACTCCATCGAGATCACCGGCTGCCGCAGCCACCACAACATGGTCGGCTACTCCGGCACCGCGGGCGACTCGGTGTGGGTGCACGACAACGAGTTCGACCAGAACATGGGCGGCGCCTCGATGGACAGCGCCTTCCCCGGTCACCCCGGACTCCCGCAGAACCACGCCCACTTCGAGCGCAACCTGATCCACGACAACAACGCCGACTACTACCACTTCGTCGCCGACGGCACCTGCGCCAAGCCTCCGATCGAGCGCGGCTACGAACAGGGAACGGTCTGCCCGCAGATCTCCATGCCCCCCGGCACCGGCATCATCACCGCAGGCGGCAACTGGAACCTCTACGAGAACAACTGGGTGTACGGGCACCAGCGCGCGGGCTTCTTCCTCTCGGCCGTGCCCGCCTTCATCCGCGGTGAGGAGAAGTGGTCCAAGCAGACGGACACCTCCCACCACAACCGCTACGCCGGCAACATCCTCGGCAAGGACAAGGCCGGCGCCTCGCGCCCCAACGGCATGGACGTGTGGTGGGACGGCCAGGGCCGCGGCAACTGCTGGCAGCAGGGTCCCGACGGCTCCACCCCGGGCACGCTCCCGGAGTGCGGTGAGCGCCGCGGCTCCGTCTCCGGCGGCTCCGCCCGCCTGGCCGGCGAACCGGCCAAGCTCGCCCAGCTCCTCGTCTGCGCCGACTACAGCGTCCAGGCCCGCAAACTCCCGGCCGGCTGCGACTGGTACGGGGCCCGCGGCCTCCAGCGGGTGGAGGCGCAGATCGCCCTCGCCGTCGCCGCGGTCCTGTTCCTGGTCGGCGGCCTCCTGTGGTGGCGCCGCCTGCGCACCTCCCGGCTGGCCACGGCGGCCACCCTCCTCGGCCTGGTCGGCCTGGCCCTGGACGTGGCCGGCTCCACCATGGGGCTCGTCGCGACCTTCGTTCCCGCCCTGGCGCTGCTCTGCCTCGGCCTGTGGTGGACCGGCATCGGCCTCGCCCTGCGCCCCGACCGCCCCTGGCTGGCCCGCCTCACCCTGCTCCTCGCCGCGCTCACCCTCCTCGACGCCTTCGACAAGGCCGTCCTGATGATCCCCTGGATCCCCCTCAGCCCCGCCTGGATACGGGCCCTCGTCGCCGTGCTCTGGACCCTGTGGGCCGTCATCGCCGCCGCCCGGCCGGGCCCGCGGGGCGCCGAGCCTGCCCGCCCGACGGGACCGGGCGGCGACGAGGCGGGCGACCGCGTCCCCGTCCCGGCGGGCCCGGACGCGGCCTCGGGTGCGGAGGCCGTCACGGAGCCGGAGACCGGTTCGGCCGGCGGGGAGCGACCGTGACCGTGTACGAGACCGAGCGTCCCGCGAGCCGCGTCCGCTGCGACGCCTGCGGCCCGACCGGCCTGCCGCGCAGGCCCCGGCGGACAGGCCGGACCGCCGCGCTGCTCGCCCTGGCCCTGCTCCTGGCCGGCGGCGCGGTCGCCGGCTGCGGCGGGAGGGCCACCACCCACCACAAGCCGGGCACCAGCCACGAGCAGGCCTCCGGGAACGCGGGCACCCTGCTCACGGCCGACGACGGCGCCGGCCACCGGCTCCGCGAGGTCCCGGCCGAGGGCGCGCCGGAGGTCCAGCTCACCGCCCGGCCGGACTCCGAGGACGGCTGGAACCTCCAGCTGGCGGTGAAGAACTTCCGGTTCACCCCCGACAGCACCGGTGGCGCCGCCCTCCTGGGCGCCGGGCACGCGCACCTGGAACTGGACGGCCGCAAACTGGCCCGCGTGTACGGCCCGTGGTTCCACCTGCCGGCCGCGCAGGTGCCCGAGGGCGCGCACACCCTGACCGTCCGCCTCTACGCGGACGACCACACCGCCTGGGCCGTCTCCGGCAAACCGGTCGAGGGCACCGTCCAGCTCACCGCCACCCCCGGCCAGACCGGCCACACCCACGCCTCCACGCCGCCGCCCACGTCCCCGTCCCCGTCTCCGTCCCCGGAGGCGGCGCAGGCCGACCGCACGGTCACCATCACCGTCCGGGACGGCAAGGTCACCCCCGCCCCGGGCCGCGTCGAGCTGGCGCGCGGCGAACGCGTGGCCCTGCGCGTCACCAGCGACCGCGCGGACACCCTGCACGTCCACGGCTTCGACAAGGAACTCGCCCTGCCGGCGGGCCAGGAGGCCACCCTGGTCCTGACGGCCGACCGCACGGGCCTCTTCGAGGTCGAGACCCACGAGTCCGACCTCGTCCTGACCCAACTCCTCGTCCGGTGAAGCCCCCGCCCCGGCACACGCCGAAGCGCACCCGCCCGGGCCCGGACATGGGCCCGGCCATGGGCCCGGGCGGGGTCCGCGACCGAAGCCCACGCCTGGTCCCGGACCGAAGCCCACACCTGAGCCCGACTCCGGGGCGGGGCCCGCGCCGGAGCGGGGCCCCGGGTGCCCCGTGGTGACCCCGGCCGTCGTGGCGGCGGCGCCATCGGCCTGGCCGGTGGTGACCCCCCCCGCGCCGGGCGCCCCCGTGCCCCTGCCGTCCGGCGGCGGCTACGGCCAGGGCGTGGTCCCACACCCGGCCGATGCGCTCACCGTGCTCGCGCACGGCATCGGGTCCCAGCACGATCTGCCCATCTCTCCCTTCTACGCCTTCGCCGGCGCCTTCACCGCGCTCTTCGTCTCCTTCCTCGCACTCGCCCTCCTCTGGTCCGCCTCCCGCTTCCGCGGCGACCGCTCCGGCATCGCCCTGCCCGCCGGGTTCCAGCGGGTGGCCGACGCGCCGGCCACCCGCACCACCCTGCGCGGGCTCGGCCTCGCGGCCGCGCTCGCCGTCCTCCTGTACCTCCTCCTCGGTCCCGACGATCCCGCCCGGAACCCCGCTCCCGGCGCCGTCTACGTACTCCTCTGGGTCGGCCTCGTCCCCGTCTCCCTCCTCCTCGGACCCGCCTGGCGCCTCCTCAGCCCGCTCCGCGCCCTGTACCGCCTGCTCTCCCGGATCGGGCACCCGGTGGCCCGCCCCCTCCCCGTCCGGCTCGGGCAATGGCCCGCCGCCGCCGGGCTGTTCGCCTTCACCTGGCTCGAACTCGTTTCTCCCGACCCCGCCTCCACCACCGCCCTCCTGATCGCCCTGACCGGCTACGCCGCCGTCCAGCTCCTGCTCGCCGCCCGCTTCGGCGAGCGCTGGTTCGCCGTCGGAGACGCCTTCGAGGTGTACTCCGCCCTCCTGGCCGCTCTCTCCCCCCTCGGCCGCCGCAGCGACGGCCGCCTCGTACTCCGCAACCCCTTCCACGGACTCGACGCGACGCCCGAGCGGCCCGGACTCGTCGCCACCGTCTGCGTCCTGCTCGGATCCACCGCCTACGACGGCTTCTCCGACAACCCCTCGTGGATCAACGCGATCCAGACCTCCCCCCTCGGCCGCACCCCCGCGGCCACCCTCGGACTCCTCGGTTCCATCGCCCTCGTCGCCGCCCTCTACTGCCTCTGCGCGGCGGTCACCCGCCTCGTCTGCGGCCCGCACCCCGGCCCGCTGACCGCCTTCGCGCACTCACTCGTGCCGATCGCCCTCGGCTATCTCGTCGCCCACTACTTCTCCCTCCTGGTAGTCGAAGGACCACGCACAGTCATCATGGCACTGGGCACTGACAACGCCCCGGAACCCTTGTCCCCACTGGATCCGGGCGGCCTCGCGGCCCTCCAGGTCATCGCCGTCGTCACCGGCCACGTGCTCGGCGTGATCGCCGCGCACGACCGCTCCGTCCGCCTCTTCCCGCCCGCCAGGGCCATCGCCGGACAGCTGCCGATGCTCGCGCTGATGATCACGTACACGGTCGGCGGACTCAGCCTCCTGCTGAACTGAGGCACCCGCCGAGGTCCCGAACCTGCGCCGCCGACGTCCCGAACCGGCGCCGTCGAAGTCCCGAACCGACACCGCCGCGGAACCGGACGTCCAGGAGCGGCATGATGGTCCCCGTGCCCCCAGCCCATCCACTGCGCCGTACGCCGATCCAGCAGCGCAGCGCCGACCGGCTCGCCCGGATCCTCGACGCCTGCGCCGAACTCCTCGACGAGACCGGGTACGAGAACCTCAGCACCCGGTCCGTCGCCCTGCGCGCCGGCGTGCCCATCGGCTCGGTCTACCGGTTCTTCGGCAACAAGCGGGCCATGGCCATCGCCCTCGCCCACCGCAACCTCGACCAGTACGCCGACGGCATCGAGCAGCGGCTCGCCGATCTCCCCGGGACGGAGTGGCGGCCGGTCGTGGACGCGGTGCTGGACGAGTACCTCGCCATGAAACGCAGCGTCCCCGGCTTCGCGCTCGTCGACTTCGGGGTCCCCGCGCCGCCGTCCGAGGGGCCGGCCTCCGACCCCAACCACCTCGTCGCCGTGCGGCTCACCGAGCTCCTCGGCGTCCACCTGGCCCTCACCCCGGACGCCGCCCTGGAGCGGGCCGTCCTGGTCGCGGTGGAAGCCACCGACGCCCTGGTCAAGCTGGCCTTCCGCAGCGATGCCGACGGCGACCCCGACATCGTCGCCGAGACCCGCGCGATGATGCACGCCTACCTCGCGCGCGTTCTGGACGACGCCGGGCGGCCCGTGATCCCGGGCCGCCCGTAGGGCCCGCCCGCGCGCGGATGCCATCTGCGGGGCCCTGCCCGCGCGCGAATGCCGTCTGCCGGGCTCTGCCCGCACGCGAAGACCCGGGCCCGGCCGGACCCCCAGGTGCTCGAGTACCCGGTCCGCCGGCCCCGTCCGGGGCGCGAGGCCGCGGGCCGGCGGCTCCGCGGGCCGTTCGGGTGCCGCAGACCCCTCCCCAGCCTCCCTACCGGTCGGTATGCTCGGTGCCCCCGCGTGCCGAACGGCCGCGCGCCCGTGCCGCAGCCTGCCGCCCTGGAGGGCCCATGCCCCGCACCGCCCTGCGCATCTGCCCCCTCTGTGAAGCCACGTGCGGCCTCACCCTCACCATCGAGGGCAGCGCCGTCACCGGTGCCCGGGGCGACCGCGAAGACGTGTTCAGCCGTGGCTTCATCTGTCCCAAGGGGGCCGCCTTCGGCGCCCTCGACGCCGACCCCGACCGGCTCCGGAGCCCCCTGGTCCGGCGCGGCGGACGGCTCGAGGAGGCCACCTGGGAAGAGGCCTTCGAGGCCATCGCCGCAGCCGTACCCGCCCTCGCGCGGGAGTACGGAGCCCAGTCGGTCGGAGTCGTCCTCGGCAACCCGAACGTCCACACCATGGCCGGCCAGCTCTACCCGCCGCTGCTCCTCAAGGCCCTCGGGACCCGCAACCTCTTCACCGCCAGCACCCTCGACCAGATGCCCAAGCACGTCTCCAGCGGCCTGCTCTTCGGCGACCCCTTCGCCGTCCCGGTCCCGGACCTCGACCGCACCGACTTCCTGCTCCTCCTGGGCGCCAACCCGCTCGAGTCCAACGGCTCCCTGTGCACCGCCCCCGACTTCCCCGGCCGGCTCAAGGCGCTGCGCGCCCGCGGCGGCACCCTCGTCGTCGTGGACCCCCGTCGCACCCGCACCGCCCGGCTCGCCGACCGCCACCTCGCACCGCGCCCCGGCAGCGACGCGCTGCTGCTCGCCGCCCTCGCCCACACGCTGATCGCGGAGAAGCTGACCGACCTCGGGGAACTCGCCGAACACACCGAGGGATTCGGGGAACTCTCCGTCGCGCTCGCCCGTTTCACTCCTGAGGCCGTCGCCCCCGCCTGCGACCTCCCGGCCGAAGAGATCCGCGACCTCGCCCGTGCTCTCGCGGCCGCGCCCACGGCCGCCGTCTACGGACGGATCGGCAGCAGCACCGTCGAGTACGGCACGCCGGCCAGTTGGCTGGTCGACGTACTGAACGTCCTGACCGGCAACCTCGACCGGCCGGGCGGATCCCTCTTCCCGCTCTCCGCGACCGACCGCGCACCCCGGCCGGCCGGTCCCGGCAAGGGTTTCGGCCTCGGCCGCTGGCACAGCAGGGTCAGCGGCCATCCCGAGGCCAAGGCCGAACTCCCCATGGCCGCCCTGGCGGAGGAGATCGAGACCCCGGGGGAGGGGCGGATCCGCGTCCTCGTCTCGATCGCGGCGAACCCCGTGCTGTCCGCCCCCGACGGCCGCCGGCTCGACGCGGCCCTGGCCGGGCTCGACTTCATGATCAGCGTCGACCCGTACCTCAACGAGACCTCACGCCACGCCCACGTCGTCCTGCCCCCGCCGCCGCCCTCGCAGAGCGCCCACTTCGACTTCTCCTTCAACGGCTTCGCCATCCACAACCAAGTCCGCTACTCGCCGCCCGCCGTCCCGCTGGAGGAGGGGCGGATGGACGAGTGCGAGATCCACGCGCGGCTCGTCCTCGCGGTCTCCGGCATGCACGGAGCCGAGCCGGCCGCCGTGGACGACCTGGCGATCCGGACCACCCTCGCCCGCGAGACCGCCGACCCGTACTCCCCGCTGCACGGGCAGGATCCGGCCCGCCTCGCCGGACTCCTCACCGGCGCCAACGGCCCCGAGCGACGGCTCGACCTGATGCTCCGGACCGGGCCGTACGGCGACCGCTTCGGCCTGCCCGCCGGCCTGCCCGCAGACCGGGCCGCCGTTCTGCCCGCCGAGGCCGGAGCCGGCGCCGACGCGCCCGCCTCCGCCGACTTCCCGGGCGACGCCGAGGCTCCTGCCTCCGTCGACATCGACGCCCCCGCCTCCGTCGGCTTCCCGGGCGACGCGGACGCCGGGGCCGGCCCGGGCCTCGGTCTGGAGCGGTTGCTCGCCCACCCGCACGGAATCGACCTGGGCCCGCTGCGGCCCCGGCTCCCGGGTCTGCTCAAGACGCGCAGCGGCAGGATCGAGCTGCTGCCGGGCCCGATCGCGGCCGAACTTCCCAGGCTCCGCGCGGCCCTCGCCGACCGGCCCGCCGCCCTGGTGCTCGTGGGCCGCCGCCACCTGCGGTCCAACAACAGCTGGCTGCACAACGTCCCGGCCCTCACCGGAGGTTCCAACCGCTGCACCCTGCACGTCCACCCGGACGACGCCGCCCGGCTCGGCCTCACCGACGGCGGCCTCGCCCGTGTCACCGCCGACGGCGGCAGCCTGGAGGTTCCGGTCGAGATCACCGACTCCGTCCGGACCGGGGTCGTCAGCCTCCCGCACGGCTGGGGCCACGACCGTTCCGGGACCCGCCTCTCGGTGGCTTCCGCCACGCCCGGGGTCAACGTCAATCAGCTCCTCGACGGCACCCGGCTCGACCCGCTCTCCGGCACGGCCGTGCTCAACGGGTTCCCCGTCGAACTGACACCCATCCCCTGAGCTGGGGTTTTGCTCGTATTGCTCACGCGCGGACGTCTTGTTGGCCCCGGGAGGCGGCACCTAGGTTCCCCCCATGCTGACCTTCCTCGGCTTCGCCATGATCGCGACCTTCCTGGTCCTGATCATGCTGAAGAAAATGTCGCCCATCGCGGCGCTCGTCCTCATCCCCGCGCTCTTCTGCGTGTTCGCCGGACAGGGCGCGCAGCTCGGCGGCTACGTCATCGACGGGGTCGGCAAGCTCGCGCCGACCGCCGCCATGCTCATGTTCGCCATCGTCTACTTCGGCGTGATGATCGACGTAGGACTCTTCGACCCGGTGGTGCGGGGCATCCTGCGCTTCTGCAAGGCCGACCCGATGCGCGTCGTGGTCGGCACCGCGGTCCTCGCGGCCATCGTCTCGCTCGACGGCGACGGCTCGACCACCTTCATGATCACCGTCTCGGCGATGTACCCGCTCTACAAGCGGCTCGGCATGAGCCTCGTGGTGATGACCGGTGTCGCGGCCACCGCCAACGGCGTCATGAACACCCTTCCCTGGGGCGGCCCCACGGCCCGCGCCGCCACCGCCCTCAAGCTCGACGCCGCCGACATCTTCGTGCCGATGATCCCCGCGCTCGCGGCGGGCCTCGTGTTCGTCCTCGTCCTCTCCTACGCCCTCGGCCTCAAGGAGCGCCGCCGCCTCGGTCCGCTGTCGCTCCCCTCGGACGCCCGGACGGCCGCCGTGGAGACCGGTGACGTCCTGGTCGCCGCCGGTACGGGCCAGGCCGCCGGAGGCTCCCGTACCCCGTCCGACCCCTCCGACCCCTCCGACCCCTCCGCCCCCTCCGCCGCGTCCACCCCCTCCGCCCCGTCGACCACGTCCCCCGCCCCCGCCCCCGGAACGGGCGCCGGCACGGCCACCGGCGCGGGGTCCCCGGCCGCCCCCGACGAGGACGGGTTCCAGGGGCTCGACCCGCGTCGTGCGACCCTGCGTCCCCGCCTCTACTGGTTCAACGCCGCCCTCACCGTGGCCCTGCTCACCGCCATGATCATGGAGCTGCTCCCGATCCCGGTGCTCTTCCTCCTCGGCGCCGCCCTCGCCCTCACCGTCAACTTCCCCCACATGCCCGACCAGAAGGCGCGCATCGCCGCCCACGCCGACAACGTCCTGAACGTCGCCGGCATGGTCTTCGCCGCCGCCGTCTTCACCGGCGTCCTCACCGGCACCGGCATGGTCAAGCACATGGCCGACTGGCTCGTCGGCGCCATCCCCGAGGGCATGGGCCCGCACATGGCGCTGGTCACCGGGCTGCTCAGCCTGCCGCTCACCTACTTCATGTCGAACGACGGCTTCTACTTCGGCGTCCTGCCGGTCCTCGCCGAGGCCGGCGCCGCCCACGGGGTCTCCCCGCTCGAGATCGCCCGCGCCTCCCTGGTCGGCCAGGCCCTCCACATGTCGAGCCCGCTGGTTCCGGCCGTGTACGTCCTCGTCGGCATGGCCAAGGTCGAGTTCGGCGACCACACCCGGTTCACCGTGAAATGGGCGGCTCTGACCTCCCTCGTGGTGCTCGGGGCAGGGATGCTTTTCGGCATCATCTGACCCGGCCCGCCCCTGGCGCCCGCAAAACTACCGGCGCTAGTTTGTAGGCTGTCGGCGACGTCAGGTCCACAGGTCCACAGGTCCACAGGTCCACGCGCTCGTGCGTGCTCGGGAGGAATGCCATGAAGGCCCACGACGGGATGTACATCGGCGGCGCGTGGCGGGCAGCCGTCGGACGCGGCCACATCGAGGTCGTCAACCCCGCCGACGAGCAGCCCATCGCCTCGGTCCCGGCCGGTACGGATGAGGACGTGGACGCGGCCGTACGGGCGGCCCGCGCGGCCTTCCCGGCCTGGGCGGCCACCCCTCCGGCCGAGCGGGCTGCCCTGATCGGGGCCCTGCGCGACGTACTCGTCGCCCGCAAGGGCGAAATAGCCGAGACGATCACCGCCGAACTCGGCTCCCCGCTGGGCTTCTCGGAGATGGTGCACGTCGGGGCGCCGATCGCGGTGGCCTCCTCGTTCGCCGAGCTCGGGGCCTCGTACGCCTTCGAGGAGCGGATCGGGAACTCCACCGTGCTGCTGGAACCGGTCGGCGTGGTCGGGGCGATCACGCCCTGGAACTACCCGCTGCACCAGATCGTTGCCAAGGTGGCGCCCGCTCTCGCCGCCGGCTGCACCCTCGTCCTCAAGCCCGCCGAGGACACTCCGCTGACCGCACAGCTCTTCGCCGAGGCCGTGCACGAGGCGGGGATCCCGGCCGGGGTCTTCAACCTGGTGACCGGCACCGGCCCGGTCGCCGGCCAGGCCCTGGCCGCGCACGAGGGAGTCGACCTCGTCTCCTTCACCGGATCCACCGCCGTCGGCAAGCAGATCGGCGCCACGGCAGGCGCCGCCGTGAAGCGGGTCGCCCTGGAACTGGGCGGCAAATCGGCCAATGTCATCCTGCCCGGAGCCGACCTGGCCAAGGCCGTCGCGGCAGGCGTGGGTCACGTGATGAACAACGCCGGCCAGAGCTGCAACGCGCTCACCCGGATGCTCGTCCACCGGGACGCGTACGAGGAGGCGGTCTCGCTCGCGGCCGCCGCCGTCGCCAAGTACCCCTCCGGTGACCCCCGCGACCCGGGCACTCGCCTGGGCCCGGTCGTCAACGCCAAGCAGCGCGACCGCGTGCGCGGCTTCATCGCCAAGGGCGTGGAGGAAGGCGCGCGCCTGGTCGCGGGCGGCACGGAGGCGCCGCACGAGCAGGGGTACTTCATCGCCCCGACCGTGTTCGCCGACGTCACCCCCGGGATGACCATCGCGCAGGAGGAGATCTTCGGCCCGGTGCTGTCGATCCTTCCGTACGAGGACCAGGACGAGGCCCTGGCCATCGCGAACGGCACCGACTACGGGCTGGGCGGGGCGGTCTGGGCGGCGGACGAGGAGACGGCGGTGGCCTTCGCCCGCCAGATGGACACCGGCCAGGTGGACATCAACGGCGGCCGCTTCAACCCGCTCGCGCCCTTCGGCGGGTACAAGAAGTCGGGCGTCGGCCGCGAGCTGGGCCCGCACGGCCTCGCGGAGTACCTGCAGACCAAGTCCCTGCAGTTCTGAACCCGCACATCCGGCAACGGCACGCCCGACACCCGCACACACACCCACCGGCACACCCGTACACCCGACACCCGTACACCCGACACCCGCACCCACGGAGACGACGACCATGGTCCGCGCCGCCATCCTGCCCGCCGTCGGAGCACCGCTCGAGATCCGGGACATCGTGCTGCCCGAACCCGGCCCCGGGCAGGTCCGGGTACGGCTCGCCGCCGCCGGGGTCTGCCACTCGGACCTCTCCCTCACCAACGGCACCATGCGGGTCCCCGTGCCCGCCGTCCTCGGCCACGAGGGCGCGGGCACGGTCCTCGCCGTCGGGGAAGGGGTCACCCACGTGGCGCCCGGCGACGGGGTGGTGCTCAACTGGGCCCCGTCCTGCGGGACGTGCCACCACTGCTCCATGGGCGAGGTCTGGCTCTGCGTCAAGGCCCTCGCCGGGGTCGGGGACGTCTACGCCCACGACGCCCGGGGAGTCGAGCTGCACCCCGGGCTGAACGTGGCCGCCTTCGCCGAGGAGACGGTCGTCGCGGCCCACTGCGTCCTGCCCGCGCCCGCCGGGATTCCGCTCACCGAGGCGGCCCTGCTCGGCTGCGCCGTCCTCACCGGCTACGGAGCCGTCCACCACAGCGCCCAGGTCCGCCCGGGCGAATCGGTGGCCGTCTTCGGAGTCGGCGGAGTGGGGCTCGCCGCGCTCCAGGCGGCCCGCATCGCCATGGCGGGCCCGATCGTGGCCGTGGACGTCTCCCCGGCCAAGGAAGAACTGGCCCGGGCGGCCGGGGCCACGGAGTTCGTCCTCGCCTCCGCCACCACCGCCAAGGAGATCCGCGCGCTGACCGGCGGGCACGGCGCGGACGTCGCCGTCGAGTGCGTCGGCCGGGCCGAGACCATCCGCGGCGCCTGGGAGTCCACCCGCCGCGGCGGCCGTACGACGGTCGTCGGCATCGGCGGCAAGGAGCAGCAGGTCACGTTCCACGCGCTGGAGATCTTCCACTTCGCCCGCACCCTCACCGGCTGCGTCTACGGCAACAGCGACCCGGCCCGCGACCTCCCGGTGATCGCCGCCCACGTCCGCGCCGGCCGGCTCGACCTCGGCGCCCTGGTCACCGACCACATCACCCTCGACGACATCCCCGCCGCCTTCGACGCGATGCTCGCGGGCAAGGGCGGCCGCTCGCTCATCGTCTTCTAGCGCCCGGGCCGCGCGGGTCGTCCGGCAACGGTGACCCGCGCGCGTCGGCGGGCACCGGCCCGCCCCCGGTCGGCCACGCCGATGCCCGGGCCGCCGCCCGTCGCCCCCGCCGCCCGGGGGCTGCCGCCCGCCCGCCCCGCCCGCCGCGGCGGAGCCGGGACGGGCGTCCGTCACACGGCCTCCTCCGGAGACTTCGACTCCGGCGCCTGCAACTCCGAGGCCTGCAACTCCGGCGCCCGCAAGGCCTCGTACTGCAGGGCGAGTCCGTCCAGCAGGGCCGCCAGGCCCGTTTCGAAGGCGCCCTCGTCCACCTCCTGCTGCCGCTCCGCCAGCAGGTGGGCCTGGCCCAGGTGCGGGTAGTCCGACGGGTCGTACGCCGTCCGGTCGTCCACGAAACCCCGGGCGAAGGAGGCCACCGCCGAGCCCAGGATGAAGTACCGCATCAGCGCGCCGATCCGGGTGGCCTGACCGGCGGGCCAGCCCGCCGCGGTCATCGCGCCGAACACGGCGTCCGCCACCCGCAGGCCGGCCGGCCGGCGGCCCGGACCACGCGCCAGTACCGGCACGATGTTCGGATGGTCGGACAGGGCGGCCCGGTACGAGTGCGCCCAGTCATGCAGCGCGGTCCGCCATTCCCGCCCGTCGCCGGGTTCGAACATCGACAAGTCGACCCGCGCGCTCACCGCGTCCGCGACCGCGTCCAGGATCTCGTCCTTCGTGCGGAAGTGGTTGTAGAGGGAGGGTCCGCTGACCCCGAGCGCCGCCGCCAGCCGCCGGGTCGAGACGGCCTCCAGACCCTCCGCGTCGACCAGCGCACCCGCCGCCCCGACGATGAGGTCTCTGCTGAGGAGGGGCTTGCGCGGTCTGGCCATGCGCCACATAGTAGGGCCTGCCCGCCAAAAACTACCGGTGCTAGTTAACGCCCTCGTTGATCCCGCGCCGCTCGACCGGAGGTGCCTGGTGAACCTGGAGCTCAGTGCGGAGCAGTCCGCCGTCCGCGATCTCGCCCGCGCGTTCGCCGAGCGCGAGATCACCCCGTACGCGGCCGGGTGGGACCGCGCCGAAAGCGTGGACCGGGCCATCGTCAAGAAGCTCGGCGACGTCGGCTTCCTGGGTCTGACCGTCCCCGAGGAGTACGGCGGCTCCGGCGGCGACCACCTCTCCTACGTCCTGGTCACCGAGGAGCTCGGCCGCGCGGACTCCGCCGTGCGCGGCATCGTCTCGGTCTCCCTCGGCCTGGTCGCCAAGACCATCGCCGCCTGGGGTGACGAGGAGCAGAAGCGGTCCTGGCTGCCCCGCCTCTGCGCGGGTGACGCGCTCGGCTGCTTCGGCCTCACCGAGCCCGGCACCGGCTCCGACGCCGGCAGTCTCACCACCCGCGCCGTGCGCGAGGGGGACGCGTACGTCATCAGCGGCGGCAAGACGTTCATCACCAACGGGACCTGGGCCGACGTGGTCCTGCTCTTCGCCCGTACCAACGAGCTGCCCGGCCACCGCGGGATCTCCGCCTTCCTCGTCCCGGCCGACGCCCCCGGCCTGACCCGCCGCGAGATCCACGGCAAACTCGGCCTGCGCGGCCAGGCCACCGCCGAACTCGCCCTCGACGGCGTCCGCGTGCCCGCTTCCGCGATGCTCGGCCCCGAGGGCAAGGGCTTCTCCGTCGCCATGTCGGCCCTCGCCAAGGGCAGGATGTCGGTCGCCGCGGGCTGTGTCGGCATCGCGCAGGCGGCGCTCGACGCGGCCGTCGCCTACGCCGCCCAGCGCGAGCAGTTCGGCAAGCCCATCGCCGGGCACCAGCTGGTCCAGGAGCTGATCGCCGACATCTCCGTCGACGTGGACGCGGCGCGCCTGCTGACCTGGCGGGTCGCCGACCTGATCGACCGCGGCCGGCCCTTCGCCACCGAATCCTCCACGGCCAAGCTCTTCGCCTCCGAGGCCGCCGTCCGCGCGGCGGGGAACGCCCTCCAGGTGCACGGCGGTTACGGCTACGTCGATGAGTACCCGGCCGGCAAACTCCTGCGCGACGCCCGCGTGATGACCCTGTACGAGGGCACCAGTCAGATCCAGAAGCTGCTGATCGGCCGTGCCCGTACGGGAGTTTCGGCGTTCTGACGCGGCGCGCCGACGCGGGATGAGTACGTGCGTGAGTACGAGCGCGGATGTGACCGGGGCGGCCCCGGCGCGACGCTGGACCCATGAACGAGACACCGGTCAAGCAGCAGAACACGGGGGCTTACTACGGCCAGGCCGTCGCCTCCTTCGGCGTGGCCATCGCCGCCGTGGCCCTGGGGATCTACAACATGGACGCCGACGGCTGGGTGCGCGCCTTCCTCGGCATCGCGGTCCTGTACCTCACCACCTCGGCCTTCACCCTCGCCAAGGTGGTCCGCGACCGGCAGGAGGTCACCCAGATCGTCAGCCGTGTCGACCAGGCCCGGATGGAGAAGATGATGGCGGAGTACGACCCCTACGCGCCGAAGGCGCACGGCGGCCAGCCGGCCTAGGGCGCGGAGCGGCCCGGAGGGCGGAGCGCCCCGGAAAGCCTAAGCGCTTGCTCACCCTCCGGTAAGCTGTCCCTTCCCATCGGGGCATCAGTGCGCCGGGGTGCCACGGGGCAGCGTTCGCGAAGAGGGTGAGACGGCGATGGACAGCGCGCAGGAGACGGCCGACGGCTATCAGCCGTGGTCGAAGGTGACTCCCGACGCCGCGCGGCGGCTGCTCGTCGCGGCCGTCGAGGCCTTCGCGGAGCGTGGGTACCACGCCACCACCACGCGTGACATCGCCGGGCGGGCCGGCATGAGCCCGGCCGCGCTCTACATCCACTACAAGACCAAGGAAGAGCTGCTCCACCGGATCAGCCGGATCGGCCACGACAAGGCCCTGGAGATCCTGGACACCGCCGCCTCGGGCCCCGGAACCGCCGCCGAGCGGCTCACCGAGGCCGTACGGTCCTTCGTGCGGTGGCACGCGGCCCATCACACCACCGCGCGCGTGGTCCAGTACGAGCTCGATGCTCTCGGTCCGGAGCACCGCTCCGAAATCGTGGCGCTGCGGCGGCAGAGCGACGCCGCCGTCCGCCGCATCGTCGCGGACGGGGTCGCCTCGGGCGAGTTCGCCGTCCCCGACGTCCCCGGCACCACCCTCGCCGTCCTCTCGCTCTGCATCGACGTCGCCCGCTGGTTCAGCACGGACGGCCGCCGCACGCCCGAGGAGGTCGGCGCGCTCTACGCCGACCTCGTGCTCCGGATGGTGGGCGCCCGCCCCGGCGGGGACCCCCGGAACTGACCCGGGAACCGTCGCGAGCCGTCGAGAGTCCTCGGGGGCTGTTCGGGAGCCCCTCCGGGAGCCCTCCGGGAGCCCTCCGGGGCCCTCCTGGGGCCGTTCGGAAGAGCGGCTCAGAAGTAGTAGCGGGACACCGACGCCGCCACGCACACCGGCTTCTCGCCGCCCTCGCGCTCGACCGTGACGGTCGCCGACACCTGGACGCCGCCGCCCGCCTCCACGACCTCCGTGATCAGCGCGGTCGCGCGCAGTCGTGAGCCGACCGGCACCGGCGCCGGGAAGCGCACCTTGTCGACCCCGTAGTTGATGCCCATCCTCATGCCCTCGACCCGCATGATCTGCGGCACGAGGCTCGGCAGCAGCGACAGCGTGAGGTATCCGTGCGCGATGGTGGAACCGAAGGGCCCGCTCGCGGCCCGCTCCGGGTCCACGTGGATCCACTGGTGGTCGCCGGTGGCGTCCGCGAAGAGGTCGATCCGCTTCTGGTCCACCTCCAGCCAGTCGCTCGGGCCGAGCGGTTCGCCGACCCCGGCGGTCAGCTCCTCGGCGGACGTGAAGATCCTCGGCTCGGACATGCCCGTACCTCTTCCTGGCTAATAAGCGCTTGCTCAGCGGGCCCAGCATGCGGGGACCGCATGTATCTGTCAACGACGGGCCCGTCCACCGATGTCGGCCCGGCCGACTACGCTCGGCGGTGTGCCGCAGATTCCCGAGAAAGTCCACGAGCTCACCGTCGGCCAGCTGTCCGCGCGCAGCGGCGCGGCCGTCTCCGCGCTGCACTTCTACGAGACCAAGGGCCTGATCACCAGCCGGCGCACCACCGGCAACCAGCGGCGCTACAGCCGTGACGCGCTGCGCCGCGTGGCCTTCGTGCGCGCCGCCCAGCGCGTCGGGATCCCCCTCGCCAGCATCCGCGACGCCCTCGCCCAGCTCCCCGAAGGCCGCACCCCCACCCGCGAGGACTGGGCCCGCCTCTCCGTCAGCTGGCGCGCCGAGCTCGACCACCGCATCACGCAACTGGGCCGCCTGCGGGACCACTTGACCGACTGCATCGGCTGCGGCTGCCTCTCCCTGGAGAACTGCGCGCTGTCCAACCCGGACGACGTCTTCGGCGACAGCCTCACCGGCTCCCGGCTGTAGCGGCCCACCCCCGGGCGGCGTGGGGAGGGCCGGCCCGCCCGCAGGGCCCCGCGCACCGTTCGGCGACCGGTTGGGCTCAGGCCGCCCCGGCCAGGCCGGGACCGCCCGCCAGGGACTCCGCGAGCGCCGGTCTGGGCACCACGATCCCGCAGCCCGCGCACACCGGCCCGTCCCACGCCCACACCGCGGTCGCGGACGCCGAGGCCGTCGGCCAGCGCAGCTCCCGCGTCCCGCAGACCGGGCACACCGTCCCCGGCTCCGATTCCAGTGCCGTCACCAGCCGCCGCAGCACCTCGCCCAGCGCCCCCTGCGGCCGGATCCCCGGGTCGGCGCACCGCACCACCGCGTCCCCGCTCCCGCCCCAGGCCCACTCGGGCCGGCGCAGCCCGTCGTGCTTCTCCCGCCGCCGGCGCTCCGCGAACTGGCGCTCGTACTCCAGCCAGACCGCCCGCGCCTCCTCCAGCTCCTCCAGCGCGGCCACCAGCCGCGACGGGTCGGCGGCCCGGTCCTCCGGGCCGATCCCGTGCCGGTCGCACAGGTGCCACCAGGTCGCGCGGTGTCCGTAGGGGGCGAACCGCTCCAGGCAGCGGCGCAGCGAGTGGCGCCGCAGGGCACGGTCGTTGCGCGCATCGCGCACCTGGTGGGCCAGACTCCGAAAACCCGCCATCACACCTTCACCTCCGCCGCGCACCGCGTACCGCGCATCGATCTGCTCCCGTGTGCCCAACATGCCCTGACTGGTGTGGGCGCATGCGGGGGCGGTCGAGGCGTACGGGTGGCACATGGCCGGAAGTCAGCGCCCCATGCGCCCCGCGGCGACCACCAGCCGGGCCAGCTCCTCGTGGCAGATGTCGCTGTGCGCCCCCGAGGGGGCCCCGCCGCGGCGGACCACCGAACCCGCGTCCACGCTGACGCAGCCCGCCGCCGGCAGCCCGCCGCGCAGGGCCGCGTCGAGGGTCAGCCGCGGCGCTCCCGGCACGCCCCGCACCCCGTCGTGCCCGATCGCGCCCCACCGTTCGTCGAAACCGAGGAGACCGGCCGAATCGCCGGCCATCCGGGAGGCCAGCGGATAGAACACCTTGAGGGAGGAGTCGTAGTCGGAGTGGCAGGCCGACACCGGGCCGTCGACCCTGGCCTGCAGTCCGCGCAGCGCGCCGCCGCGGCCGGGATCGTGGGGCAGGCTGTCGGTGAACGCGTAGTGGGAGAAGGCTCCTTGGAGGAGCGTCACGGACTTCACGTTCCGTGCCCCGCCCGGCAGCGCGCGCAGCGCGAAGGACACCACCCGGCCGCCGAAGCTGTGGCCGATGAGGTGGACCCGCAGGGCGGGCCGGCGGCCGGACAGCTCCGCCAGTACCGGGCCGAGGCCGTGCTCGCCGACCACCCCGGCCCGCGCCTTCATCTGGTAGTACGTCGCCTGGCGCAGCACCTCCTTGGCGCCGTTCCACAGCGTCCGCAGCCCGCCGCCGACCGAGAATCCGGGGTCGGGGCCATCGGAGGGGCGCCCGGCGGAGTCCTCCCGCCGGCCGGCGCCGGCGCGGGCCAGCGCCTCGGTGAAGGTCCGGCACACCTCGATGACGTCCTCCGTGAGGAAGGCGGGGACCTCGCGCGGAGCGAAGGCCGCCGCCAGGTCGTCGCCCGAGCCGACTCCGTCGACCCCGGCCAGCTCCCGGACCAGCGCCCCGAACTCGGTGAACGCCGCTTCCCGCGCGGGACGCTGCGCCAGCAGCTCGGTGATCCGGTCCAGCTCCGCCGCCCGGCCCGGCCAGAACGCGCCGAGGGCCTGCCGGGTGGCCGGGTCCAGGGCCGCCCCGTCGCCCGGCGCCGCGGTGCCCCACGGATCGCCGGCCGCACCGGCCGCCCCGCCGACCGCGGCTGCGGCCGCCCCGCCGACCCCGCCGCCGACCGCCCTGCCGACCGCCCTGCCGACCGCCCCGCCAGGGCCGTCGAAGTCGGGGATCGGCTCGTCCGAGAAGCGGATCGAGGGCCACACGACCCCCACGTATCCCAGCCGCACCCCGGTCCCCACCAGGTCCGCGAAGGGGGCGTAGAAGCGGTCGAAGAGCCGGACCGCCGTGGACCGGTCGGAGTTCCATCCGTGGGCGAAGACCAGCAGATCCGTGGCCTCGATCCCGAAGACCGCCTCCCGCGCGCCGGGGGCCACGTCACCCTCGGAGTCGAAGGTCAGCTCCACGTACGGGCGGACCCCGATCCCCGCCGCCCCCGTAGCCAGTGCGCCGATGCCCACCATGACGTTCCCCCTCCACGCCGCGTACCTCTCCGACAGCATCCTGCGGACGCGCCCGCCCGGCCAGACCCCTCGCGGCCCCTCTCGGATCCCGCGGCGGGAGCGGGAGCGGGAGCTCCGTGGGGCGACCCGCCGGAGGCCGCCCCCTCAGGGATAGAGCAGGTACTTCTCCCGCACCGCGGCGAACCGCGCCAGCCCCGCCGCCCAGTCGCCGGCGATCTCCTCGACCCCCGCCCCCGCGTCGGCCATCAGCCGCACCCGGTCGGAGCCCGTCAGCCGGTCGATCCAGTGGTCCGGCCGCCACGCGAAGCCGCTCCACGTCCGCCGCGCGGTCACCAGCAGCCCGATGCCGGCCCGTACCGGGTCGAAGGCCTCCCGGTCGTGCACGAGCAGCCGGACCCCGCCGCACGCCTTCCCGGAGAACTTGGAGAAGGAAGGCGTGAAATAGGCCTCGCGGAACCACACCCCGGGCAGTTCCAGCGCGTTCGCCGCCTCCGCCCACCGCCGGTCCAGGCCCTCCGCGCCGAGCAGTTCGAAGGGGGTGGTCGTACCGCGCCCTTCGGACAGGTTCGTCCCCTCGAACAGGCAGGTGCCCGCGTAGGCGAGGGCCGTGCCCGGGGTCGGCATGTTCGGGCTCGGCGGCACCCAGGGCAGCCCGGTCGCGTCGAAGAACGACCCGCGCCGCCACCCGGTCATCGGCACCACGCGCAGCCACGGGGCCCGCGCGGCGCGGCCGCTCCCGGTGAGGAACTCGCCCGCGAAGAGACCGGCCAGCTCGCCCGCCGTCATCCCGTGGGCGAGCGCGATCGGCTCCCGGCCCACGAAGCTCGCGTACGGGCGCTGCAGGACGGGCCCGGCCGCCCGCCGGCCCCCGACCGGGTTGGGCCGGTCCAGCACCACCACCGCCTTGCCGGCGAGGGCGGCCGCGCGCATGCAGTCGTAGAGGGTCCACATGTAGGTGTAGAAGCGGGCGCCGACGTCCTGGACGTCGAAGACGACGGTGTCGATCCCGGCCGCCGTGAAGACGTCGGCGAGGCGCTGGCCGCTCTTGTCGTACGTGTCGTACACGGGCAGCCCGGTCGCCGGATCCCGCCCGGCCCCCTCCGAACCGCCCGCCTGGGCGGTGCCGCGGAAGCCGTGCTCGGGGCCGAACACGGCGACCAGGTCCACGCGCTCGTCGGCGTGCAGGACGTCGACGAGGTGGCGGGCGTCGGCGGTGATCCCGGTGGGGTTGGTGACCACGCCGACCCGCTGACCGGCCAGTACGGCGTACCCGTCCGCGGCGAGGCACTCGAACCCGGTCCGCACGCGGTCGGGCGCCGGGGCGGGAGCCGGGGCCGCGCCCCGACCGGCGGCCGCGGTACCGGCCGCGGCATTCGCAGGGGTCCGCGCGGTCCCGGCAGCCCCCGCGGTCCCCGTGCGCTCCGTGGCTGTGGCCACGGACACTCCGGCGGCCTGGGCGGCCCCCAGGCCCCCCGCGGCTCCGGCCAGACCCAGCAACCCTCGTCGCGACAGCGTCATCGCGCCAAACTAGGGCGCGGCCCCCTTCCGTACCGACATACCGACTGGTTAGTCTGCCGGTGATCCGGCATCGGCAGCAGGCCACGAAGGGTGGACCCGTGAACGCGTTCCAGGACCAGCGAGTCGTCGTCACCGGAGCGGGCGGCGGCATCGGAGCCGCCCTCGCCCGCCGTTTCGCCGCCGAGGGAGCCACCGTCGCGGTCAACGACCTCGACCCCGCCAAGGCCGCGTCCGTCGCGGACGAGATCGGCGCCCGCGCCGTCGCCGTGCCCGGCGACGCCTCCGCGGTCGTCGCGCAGGCCCGCGAGGCGCTCGGCGGCACGGTGGACGTGTACTGCGCCAACGCCGGACTGGCCTCCGGGGGTGACGCCTTCGCCGAGGAGGCCGTCTGGGAAGCGGCCTGGGACACCAACGTCATGGCCCACGTCCGCGCCGCCCGGCTGCTGCTGCCCGACTGGCTGGAGCGCGAGAGCGGCCGTTTCGTGTCCACGGTCTCGGCCGCAGGGCTGCTGACCATGATCGGAGCGGCCCCGTACAGTGTCACCAAGCACGGCGCGCTCGCCTTCGCGGAATGGCTCTCGCTGACCTACCGCCACCGCGGCGTCCAGGTCCACGCGATCTGCCCGCAGGGGGTCCGGACCGACATGCTCACCGCGGCGGGATCGGCGGGCGAGCTGGTCCTCGCGCCGACCGCGATCGAGCCGGAAGCGGTCGCGGACGCCCTGTTCGACGGCATGGAGAAGGGGCGGTTCCTGATCCTTCCGCACCCCGAGGTCGCGGACTTCTACGCGGCCCGCGCCACCGAGCCGGACCGCTGGCTCAGCGGGATGAACCGCCTCCAACGCACATGGGAGACCCGATGACCCAGGCCGGGCCGACCCGGGGCACGCCGACGCCCGGCACCCCCCTCCCGCCCGCTCCGGCCCCGGCCGGCGAGCCTGCGGCGGCCGGGCTCCCGGCCGCTCCGGCTCCGGCCCCGGCCGCTCCGGTCCCGGCCGCCAGGCCTTCGGCCGCCTCCTCCTACGCCGCCAAGCCCTGGCTCGCCCGCCTCACCGCGGTCCAGCGGGCCCCGGTCGAGCCCGCGCCCAGCGTGCTGCACGCCTTCCGCGCCGCCGTCGCCCGCGCCCCCGGGCGCACCGCGCTCGCCTACTTCGACGGCCGCGTCGGCTACGCCGAGGCCGACGCCCTCTCCGATTCCCTCGCCGGCCACCTCGCCGCCCGCGGCATCCGCCGCGGGGACCGGGTCGCGGTCATGCTCCAGAACACCCCGCACTTCGTGCTCGCCGTCCTGGCCGCCTGGAAGGCCGGGGCGGTCGTGGTCCCGCTCAACCCGATGTACAAGGCGGGCGAGATGGGCCACATCCTGCGCGACTCCGGGGCCGCCGCGCTGGTGTGCGACGTACGCGCCTGGCCGGCGTACCTGCGCGAGGCCGCGCGCGGGACCGGCGTGCGGACCGTCCTGACCGCCTGCGACCTGGACTTCCAGACCCGCGACGACATACGCGTCCTCGCGCCGCGCCGCCCGGACCGGCCGGCCGGCACCGCCGCCGCGGCCGGTGAGCCAGCGACCGGACCGGCAGCCGAACCCGCGACCGAACCGGCCACCGAACCGGCCACCGAACAGACCACCGAACCGGCCACCGGCGCCCCTGACCTGCCCGCCGACCTCGCCACCGTGGCCCGCCAGGGCCACCCCGCCCCGCCGGATCCGGGACTCACCGCCACCGACACCGCCCTCATCAGCTACACCTCCGGCACCAGCGGCACCCCCAAGGGCGCCATGAACCCGCACGGCGCGCTCACCCACAACGCCACCCGGCAGGTCACCGGCCACCCCCTCCCCGAGGGCGCCGGCTACTTCGCCCTCGCGCCGCTCTTCCACATCACCGGCATGGTCTGCGAGCTCGCCGCCTGCTTCACCAACGCGGGCACCCTCGTCCTCGCCCACCGCTTCGACGCCGGGGTGGTCCTCGACGCGTTCCTCGAGCACCGCCCCGCCTACACCGTCGGCCCGGCCACCGCCTTCATGGCGCTCGCCGCCCACCCCGGCGTCACCCCCGGCCACTTCGCCTCGTTCCAGGTGGTCTCCTCCGGCGGAGCCCCGCTGCCGCCCGCCCTCGTCGAACGCCTCCGCGCCGCCTTCGGCTTCTACCTGCGCAACGGCTACGGCCTCACCGAGTGCACCGCCCCCTGCGCCACCGTGCCCGCGCACCTCGAGGCCCCGGTGGACCCCGTCTCCGGAACCCTCTCCGTGGGCGTGCCCGGCGCCGACACCGTCGTACGCATCCTCGACGAGGGCGGGGCCGAGGTCCCCTTCGGCGAGACCGGCGAGATAGCCGTCCGCGGACCCCAGGTCGTCCCGGGCTACTGGGGACTGCCCGCCGACACCGCGAAGGCCTTCCCGGACGGCGAACTGCGCACCGGAGACGTCGGGTTCATGGACGCGGACGGCTGGCTCTACGTCGTCGACCGCAAGAAGGACATGATCAACGCGTCCGGTTTCAAGGTCTGGCCGCGCGAGGTCGAGGACGTGCTGTACACCCACCCCGCCGTGCGCGAGGCGGCCGTCGTCGGCATCCCGGACCCCTACCGCGGCGAGAGCGTGAAGGCCTACGTCAGCCTGCGCCCCGGGACCACGGCCGAGCCCGCGGAACTGTCCGCGTACTGCGCCGAGCGCATCGCCGCGTACAAATACCCGCGCCAGGTGGAGATCCTGCCTGTCCTTCCGAAGACGACCAGTGGCAAGATCCTGCGACGGGAACTGCGCGACCGGGACCTCGGCTGAAAAGAGCCGTCGGCGGGGTCGACGCGAGGGATCACGAAAGGAAGGCGAGCGCCATGGCCGCCAAGATCACGACGGAGACCGTCGGCGCACACGAGGCCCCGGTACCGCAGCGGCTGCTGGCCGTCGCGACCAGGCTGTTCGCCGAGCGCGGCTACGACCGGACCTCGGTGCAGGAGATCGTCGAGGCGGCCGGGGTCACCAAGGGCGCGCTCTACCACTACTTCGGTTCCAAGGACGATCTGCTCCACGAGGTGTACGCGCGCATGCTGCGGCTCCAGCAGCAGCGGCTGGACGCGGTGGCCGAATCCGACGCACCCGTCGAGGAGCGGCTGCGTGCCGCGGCCGCCGACGTGGTCGTCACCACCATCGAGAACCTCGACGACGCGGCGATCTTCTTCCGGTCGATGCACCAGCTGAGCCCGGAGAAGTTCAAGCAGGTGCGGTCGGAGCGCCGGCGCTATCACGAGCGGTTCCGGGCGCTGGTCGAGGAGGGCCAGCGCGCCGGGGTCTTCTCGACCGCGACCCCGGCCGACCTGGTGGTGGACTACCACTTCGGATCCGTCCACCACCTGTCGACCTGGTACCGCGAGGACGGCCCGCTCACCCCGCAGCAGGTCGCCGACCACCTCGCGGACCTGCTGCTGCGCGCGCTGCGCCCGTAGCGGCCGGTCACCGCCGAGGCCGCTCACACCGACGCGTTCGCGAGCGCCGGGTAGTCGTTGTACCCCTCCGCCCCCTGTACGTGCATCAGGAACTCGGGGCGGAGCTCGTTGAGGGGGGCGCCCGTCCGCAGCCGCTCCACGAAGTCGGGATTGGCGAGGAAGCCCCGGCCCAGCGAGACCAGGTCGGCGCCCTCCGCCAGGAGCCCCGCGGCGACGCTCTTGCCGCCGTCAGCCTCGAACTGCTCCCGGGAGAGCAGCTGGTTGGCGATCAGCGTGCCCGGCCAGGCCTTGCGGTGCTCCCGGAGCCGGGGCCGTTCCTGGCCGGTGTAGAGGACGTGGAGGTAGACCGGGCCGATCTCCGCCAGGGCCGCCAGCAGCGCCGGGTAGATCTCCTCCGTATCGCCCTCGTCGATGCCGTTGACGTCCACTCCGGGCGAGATCCGTACGCCGACCCGCTCCGGCCCGATGGCCTCGGCGACGGCCCGGACCACCTCGACGGCGAACCGGATCCGGTGGGCCACCGGGCCGCCCCATCCATCGGTCCGCAGGTTGGTGTTCTTCGCCAGGAACTGGTGGGGCAGGAAACCGTTGGCGGCGTGCACTTCCACCCCCGCGAAACCGGCCTCCACGGCGTTGCGGGCGGCGGCCGCGAAGTCGGCGACGGCGGACCGGATGTCCTCGGCCGTCATCGCGCGCGGGACGACGCCGTCCCGCAGCCCGCCGGGGGTGTGCAGCTGCTCGGGGAGCCGTACGGCGGACGGCGCGAGCGGGACGTGCCCGCTGGTGTCGGGGTGGCCGACCCGACCACCGTGCTCGAGCTGGAGGAACATCGCCGCACCGCCGCCCCGGCCGTCGGCGCCCGCGCGCACCGCGTCGGTGACCCGCCGCCAGCCGGAGATCTGTTCCGCGGTGTGGATGCCGGGGATGTTCGGGTACGCCTGCCCCACGGCGCTCGGCGCGGTGCCCTCGGCGATGATCAGACCGGCCGTGGCGCGCTGCGCGTAGTGCACGGCCATCAGCTCCCCGGGGACCCCGTCGGCGTTCGCGCGATGGCGGGTCAGAGGGGCCATCACGAGGCGGTTGGGGAGCGCCAGGGAGCCGAGGGCGGCGGACTCGAAGAGGCGGGAGACGGGGGGAAGGAGCTGCTGTGTGTGCGTCATGCCCGTAACGTAAAACCTGACATCAGTGTCAGATTCAAGTCCTAGACGGCAGGGGTGGGGCATGCGGATCGGTGAACTGGCGGCGCGCACCGGAGTCAGCGAGCGCTCGCTGCGCTACTACGAGACCCAGGGGCTGCTCGTGTCCGACCGGACGCCCGGCGGCCACCGCGATTTCGCGGAGCGGGCGGTGGACCGGGTGATCCGGATCCAGGAGCTCTACGCGGCGGGTCTGCACAGCTCGAAGATCAGGATGATCCTGCCGTGCATGCGCGACGCGGACGGCGGGCCGAACATACGGGCCACCCCGGCGCTCGTCGCGGAGCTGAAGACGGAACGGGACCGGATCGACCGGCTGATCGCCGATCTGCTCCGGTCCCGGGACGTGCTGGACGAGGTCATCGACACGGCGGCGGGTCGCGCCCCCACCGGGCCGGCGGCCGTCGCGCGGTCGCGGCACTAGCGGCCGAGCGGGACCACGTCGCGGCCCCAGGTCTCCTTGGCCACCACGGCGAAGGAGATGTACCAGGCGACGAGCGCGGTGAAGAGGCCGAGGAAGCCGCCGGTGTGGCCGAGGGCCGTGCTCTGCGCCAGGTCGCCGAGGGCGAGGAAGAGGAAGGTCAGCGCCAGCGAGACGAAGAGCACCCGGTGCGCGACGTCCAGCTTCATGGCCGCGATCGACATGTACGCGGTGAAGAGGAACCAGGCCACGAGGAACCAGCCGGTGGCCACGTGCGCCTGGTCGGCGGGCAGCGTCGGCACGACGAACTTCACGTAGGCCGCGAAGGACATCCAGAACGCGCCGTACGAGACGAACGCCGTGGTCCCGAAGGTGTTGCCGCGGCGGAACTCCATCAGGCCCGCGGCGAACTGCGCGAGGCCGCCGTAGAACAGTGCCAGCGGCAGGACGACGGCGCTGAGTGCGGCGTTGGAGATCAGCCCCGAGTTGAAGAGGCTGAGCACGAAGGTGGTGAGGGCGAACGCCGCCAGGCCGAGCGGGCCGGGATGGGCCAGCCCGGCCGCCGGGGCCACGGGTGCGGGTGCGGTGGCGGCGACGGCCGGGGCCGCCGGCGCCGGGGTCAGGGTGGAGCTGGGCATGGCGGTGTCCGCTTTCAGTTCGGGTGCATACCGAATATATCGGACCTTCCTGGTGGTCTGGACCAATCTGGCGTATCTGTGGGTCGGCGGCGTGCGGGTCAGCGGTACTGCTTGAGCTCCCGGTGCGCGAGCGACCGCTGGTGCACCTCGTCCGGCCCGTCCGCCAGCCGCAGCGTCCGCGCCGCCGCCCACAGTTCCGCCAGCGGGAAGTCCTGGCTGACTCCGCCCGCGCCGTGCAGCTGCACCGCCTGGTCGAGGATCCCGACGACCGCCCGTGGGGTCGCGATCTTGATGGCCTGGATCTCCGTGTGCGCGCCCCGATTCCCGACCGTGTCCATCAGCCAGGCCGTCTTCAGCACCAGCAGCCGCAGCTGCTCGACCGTCACCCTGGCGTCCGCGATCCAGTTCTGTACGACGCCCTGGGCGGCCAGCTCCTTGCCGAAGGCGCTGCGGCCGATCGCGCGGCGGCACATCAGCTCGATGGCGCGCTCCGCCATCCCGATGAGCCGCATGCAGTGGTGGATCCGGCCCGGCCCCAGCCGGGCCTGGGCGATGGCGAAGCCGCCGCCCTCCTCGCCGATCAGGTTCGCCGCCGGGACGCGGGCCCCGTCGAAGACCACCTCGGCGTGGCCGCCGTGGTCGTGGTCCTCGTACCCGTACACCGTCATCGCGCGCCGGACCTCGACGCCCGGGGTGTCCCGGGGGACCAGGATCATGGACTGCTGGCGGCGCGGGTCGGACCCGTCGGGGTCGGTCTTGCCCATGACGATGAAGACCTTGCAGTCCGGGTTCATGGCGCCGGAGATGTACCACTTGCGCCCGGTGACCACGTACGCGTCACCCTCGCGTTCGATCCGGGTCTCGATGTTCGTCGCGTCCGAGGAGGCCACCTCGGGCTCGGTCATCGCGAAGGCCGACCGGATCTCCCCGGCCAGCAGCGGCTCCAGCCACTGCTTCTTCTGCCCCTTGCTCGCGAACTGCGCGAGCAGTTCCATGTTCCCGGTGTCCGGGGCCGCGCAGTTCGTCGCCATCGGCGCCAGGTGCGGGCTGCGGCCGGTGATCTCGGCGAGCGGGGCGTACTGCAGGTTGGTCAGCCCGGCGCCGTGCTCCGCGTCGGACGGGCCGTGCTGGTCGACGAAGAACAGGTTCCAGAGCCCCTGGCGGCGCGCCTCGGCCTTCAGTTCGCCGAACACGGCCGGGGTGTCCCAGGGCGAGGCCAGCCGTGCGCGCTGCTCGGCGGCGACCGGTTCCGCCGGGTAGACGTACTCGTCCATGAACGCGAGCAGCCGCCCGCGCAGTTCCTCGGTCCGGGCGTCGAATGCGAAATCCATCGGGGGCTCCTCAGCCTTCCTGGAGGGTGGTCAGACCGTGCTCGATGAAGACCGGGACCAGCTCGCCGATCCGGTCGAAGCCCGCGCCGACGGTCTGCCCGAGCGTGAACCGGTAGTGGATGCCCTCGAGGATCACCGCGAGCTTGAACCACGCGAAGGCCGTGTACCAGGCGATCCGCGAGGCGTCCCGGCCCGAGCGCGCCGCGTACCGCTCGATCAGCTCGGCGGGCGAGGGGTGCCCGGGAGCTCCGCTGGTCGTGCTGACCGGGGAGTCGGTCAGACCCAGGTCGGAGCTGTACATCACCAGCAGCCCGAGGTCGGTCAGCGGATCGCCGAGCGTGGACATCTCCCAGTCCAGCACCGCCCGGATCGCGTCCGTGCCGGACGGGGACCCGTCGATCAGCACGTTGTCCAGGCGGAAGTCCCCGTGGACGACCGTGGGCGCGGGGGAGTCGGGCAGGGCCCGGCCGAGCGCGCCGTGCAGTTCGTCGATCCCGGCCAGCTCCCGCCCCCGGGAGGCCGCGAGCTGCTTGCCCCAGCGGCGCAGCTGGCGGTCCAGGAAGCCCTCGGGCCGGCCGAAGTCGTCCAGACCCACCGCTCGCGGATCCACCGCGTGCAGGTCGACCAGGGTGTCCACGAGGCCCAGGACCGCCCGCCGGGTCCGCTCGGGGCCGAGCGCGGCCAGCTGGCCGGCCGTACGGAACGGCACCCCGTCCACGTACTCCATGACGTAGAACGGCGCGCCGAGCACCGTCTCGTCCTCGCAGAGCAGCAGCGGCTCCGGCACCGGGACCGCCGTGCCGTGCAGGGCCGCGATGACCCGGTGCTCGCGCCGCATGTCGTGCGCGGTCGCCAGGACGTGGCCCAGCGGCGGCCTGCGCACCACCCAGCGGGAACGGCCGTCGCCGACCTCGTACGTCAGGTTCGACCGGCCGCCCTCGATCAGCCGCCCGGTCAGCGGCCCGGCCGCGAGGCCCGGCCGCACGCGGTCGAGATGGCCCCGCAGCCGCTCCAGATCGAGGCCCCGGGGGCCGGATGGGGCCGATGGCGCTGCCGGCACTGAGGACATGGTGCGCACCTCCGTACGGAGTGGACGGTGACGGAACGGACGCGACCCATCATGCCGACCAGTCGGTATGCCGTCCAGGGTGCGGGCCGAAGAAACACCTCCGGACCGCCCGCCCGGATCAGGCGTGGCAGAGGATCGGCGTCCCGCCGTTCATCACCGTCATGTCCCGCAGCACCGCCAGGATGTCCAGCGGGACCCCTTCCGGCTCCCCGGCCAGCTCCGCGTACGCCCGGTGCAGGTTGGCCACCAGCCGCTCGCTCTCCCGCCAGGCCGCGAACTCGCCGAGATCGGCCTGCCGTGCCGCCTCCAGCGGGGTCAGCCCCTTCGCGCGCCCCTCCCGGGCGAGTTCGGCCACGTACCGCAGGTAGCGCTCGGTGGCCTCGTAGGCGCCGGCGTCGGTCAGCGGGCCGTGGCCCGGTACGACGGTCTCCGCGCCCAGCGAGCGCAGCAGCTCCAGCGCCCGCAGCGACCCGGCCAGCGAGCCCATCGCCAGGAACGGCGTGCCCTGCGCGAAGACCAGGTCCCCGGTGAACACGATCCGCTGCTCGGGCAGCCACACGATCGAGTCGCCCGTGGTGTGCGCGACGCCCGGGTGGATGACCCGCACCTCGGTCTCCCCGACGTGCAGCGTCATCCGGTGGCTGTACGTCAGATCGGGCGCGGTGATGGCTATGTCGCCGAAATCGGTCGCCGGCCAGATCATCTCCAGCTGGTGCCCGGCCGCGAGCTGCTCGGACCGCGCGTTGTCGTGCCCCACGATCAGCGCCTCGGGGGCGAACACGCCGTTGCCGTAGGTGTGGTCGCCGTGGTGGTGGGTGTTGACCACGGTGCGGGGGAGGGGCGCCCCGGCGGACTCCACCGCGGCGCGCAGGGCCAGCGCCCGCCGCTCGGTGGCGGCGGTGTCCACGAGCAGGGTCCGGCCGCCGCCGGTCACGAAGCCGGCGTTGTTCAGGCACCAGCCGCCGTCGGGCTGCACGTAGGCGTACACCCCGGCCGCGGGCTGGACGAGGTACGGCTCTTCCACGGGCATCTGCGCTCTCCCCAGGTCGCGGTGACGGGCTGTCGGCATCCTGCCAGTCGCGGCGCCGCGGGGGGAGGGCGGGGTTCACCCGCGGGCTTCGGCCGCCGCCGGCCGGACGGCGCCAGTGGCGGGACGCCGTCGGCGGCCGGACGGCGTCAGGGCCGGACGGCGTCAGTGGTCGTCGTAGTGGCCGTCGTGCTCGGCGTGGCGGTGGCCGTCGTGCACGTAGTCGACGTGGTCCCCGTGCCGGACGGACGCGTGCCCGCAGTCCGGGCCGTGCGTGTGCGCGTGGCTCCCGTGTGCGGTGTGCCCGGCCGGCTCGCATTCGTCCCAGTGGCCGGAGTGCTCGCGGTGCAGGTGTCCGTCGTGGGCGTAGTCGACGTGGTCGCCGTGCTCGACCCGCGGGTGGCCGCAGTCCGGGCCGTGCGCGTGCGCGTGCTCGTCCGCCGGGTGCTCTCGGTGCATGGTCGTCATGGCGCCGAGGCTAGTGCGCATAGTTCCGAATATCCCGTTGTGTCCCGCTACGCGCCGCGGTGGCGCGAAAAGGCGGACCGTCGGGTCGTCGGGTCGTCGGGTGGTCGGGTGGTCGGGTCAGACGATGACCGCCATGGCGAAGACGGCGAACGCCACCGTGCACGCCGTCGCCGCGAGGACCGCACGCGGCGACGGGGCGCCGGGCGCCGCCGCCAGCTCCCGCATCCGCCGGTGCGCCACCCACAGGAACGCCAGCCAGAGCAGCGCGATCACCGCCACCCCCACCAGTGCCACGGGTGAGCCGCTGGTGCGCAGGGCCTGGCGCAGCGCCAGTACGGCCGTCACCGAGCACGTGAGCGTCGTACGCCGCCACGCGAGCCGGGTCCGCTCCGGCTGCAGCCCCGCGTCACGGCCGCCGTCCCCGACCGGGGTGCTCATCGCCCGGTGGTCCAGCCCAGCAGCACGACCACCATCATCGTCACCGCCACCAGCCCCACGCCCAGGCTCAGCACCACCGGGAACCGGGACAGCGGAAGGTCCTCGCCGCGCCGCATCGCCCGCTCGCACCGCACCCAGTGGTTCACCGCCCGCAGCGCGCAGGCCGCGCCCACCGCGAGCAGCGCGAGCGCCATCCCGACGCGCACCGCCCACCGCAGGTCGGGCAGGAACTGGTCCACGGCGAACCCGCCGCCGACCAGGGCCAGGGCGGTCCGGATCCAGGCCAGGAAGGTCCGCTCGTTGGCCAGCGAGAACCGGTAGTCGGGGGTCTCGCCCTCCTCCTTCACCCGCTCGGGGGCGAACCAGAGCCGTACGTCCTTGCCGAAGTCGATCACCCGGCCAATCTACTGGCGCCCCGCCTCAGCGGCGCCCCGACGGAGAGCCGGGCAGAGCCCGGAACTCCCGGAGCCGCCGGTACGCCTCCAGTCCGTCCGGCACCCACGGCCAGGATCCGTCCCCGGCCCGCTCCGCCACCTCCTCCTCCGGGAGCCACGCGTGCCAGGCCACCTCCGAGGCCTGCGGCCGGACCGGCGGCTCGCAGCGGACCTCGTGCACGTACGACCACCAGGCCCCGCCCGGGCCCTCGTACAGGAACTTGAACAGCGGTTCCGGCTGCGCGAGCCCCGCCACCCCGAGCTCCTCCTCGGCCTCCCGCAGCGCGGCCCCCGCGTAGCTCTCGCCCGCGCCGAGCACTCCGCCCACGAACATGTCGTAGTGCGAGGGGAACACCAGCTTCGACGCGGTCCGCCGGTGCACGAAGATCCGCCCCTGCCCGTCCCGGGCCAGGACGAACACGCACCGGTGGAGGAGCCCGGCCGCGTACACGTCCCCGCGCCGCGCCCGTCCCGTCACCCGGTCCTGCCGGTCCACCACGTCCAGTACCTCGTCGGCCGCGCTCATGGCTTCGTCCTCCCGCTGCTGTTGACTGGTTACCGCTCCGTAGCAAAGGATCGCCCCACCACCGACGGAGGACGGGTTTCGCATGACGTACGACGCAGACGTGATCGTGATCGGGGCCGGGCTCGCGGGCCTGGTGGCCACCGCCGAGCTCGTCGACGCCGGCCGCAAGGTCATCCTGCTGGACCAGGAGCCGGAACGGTCGATCGGCGGCCAGGCGCACTGGTCCTTCGGCGGCCTGTTCTTCGTCGACTCGCCCGAGCAGCGCCGCATGCGCATCAAGGACACCCGCGAGCTGGCCCTCCAGGACTGGCACGGCACCGCCGGCTTCGACCGCGAGGAGGACGCCTGGCCGCGCCGCTGGGCCGAGGCCTACGTGGACTTCGCGGCCGGCGAGAAGCGCCCCTGGCTGCACGCGCAGGGCGTCCGCTTCTTCCCCGTCGTCGGCTGGGCGGAACGCGGCGGCTACGACGCGAACGGCCACGGCAACTCCGTCCCCCGCTTCCACATCACCTGGGGCACCGGCCCCGGGCTGGTGGAGCCCTTCGAGCGCCGCGTACGGGCCGGCGTGGCCCGCGGCCTGGTCCAGCTGAGGTTCCGCCACCGGGTCACCGGGCTCTCCCGCACGGCGGGCACGCTCGACACCGTGACCGGCGAGGTCCTGGCGCCCTCCGACGCCGTACGGGGCGCCGCGAGCGGACGCGAGGCCACCGGGGAGTTCTCCCTGCGGGCCCAGGCCGTGATCGTGACCAGCGGCGGCATCGGCGGCAACCACGACCTCGTGCGCAAGCAGTGGCCGGCCCGGCTCGGCACCCCGCCCGAGCGGATGCTCTCCGGGGTTCCGGCGCACGTGGACGGCCTGATGCTCGGCATCGCGGAGGACGCGGGCGCCAGCCACATCAACAAGGACCGGATGTGGCACTACACGGAGGGCATCGAGAACTGGGACCCGATCTGGGCCCGGCACGGCATCCGCATCCTGCCCGGCCCGTCCTCGCTCTGGCTGGATGCCACCGGCAAGCGGCTGCCCGTACCGCTGTTCCCGGGCTTCGACACCCTCGGCACGCTCGACCACATCATGAAGACCGGCCACGACCACACCTGGTTCGTCCTCAACCAGCGGGTCATCGGCAAGGAGTTCGGGCTCTCGGGATCCGAGCAGAACCCCGACCTCACGGGCAAGTCGGTCCGCGGGGTCATCGACCGGGCGCGGCAGGCCGTCCCCGGGCCGGTGAAGGCCTTCATGGACAACGGCGTCGACTTCGTCGTGGAGAAGGACCTCTCCGCCCTCGTGCGCGGCATGAACGCGATCACGAAGGAAGGGCTCCTGGACGAGGAGACGGTCCGCCGTGAAATCGTCGCCCGGGACCGGGAGATCGCCAACCCCTTCACCAAGGACCTCCAGGTCACCGCGATCCACGGAGCCCGCAAGTACCTCGGCGACAAGCTGATCCGCACCGCCGCCCCGCACCGGATCCTGGACCCGGCGGCGGGCCCGCTGATCGCCGTCCGGCTCTCGATCCTGACCCGCAAGTCGCTGGGCGGGCTACAGACCGACCTCTCCTCCCGCGTCCTCACGGACACGGGCGAACCGCTGCCCGGGCTCTACGCGGCGGGCGAGGCCGCCGGCTTCGGCGGCGGCGGGGTCCACGGCTACCGCGCCCTGGAAGGCACCTTCCTCGGCGGCTGCATCTTCTCGGGCCGCGCGGCGGGCCGCGCCGCGGCCCGGGCGGTGGGCTGAGGCGGACGCGGCCCGGCCCCCGCCCGGTCCGCGGCTCCCGTCGGCCGGGGTGCGGGCGGACGTGCGGGTGCCGGTGACGTGCTCTAGTGTCGGAAGGGCGAGGGCGACCGCTGCGCGAGCCGTCGCCCCTCGGAGTGCCCGCTCCGCGCCGCCCCCGCCCGTGGTCCGGCGCACTCGCGGATCGCGTGACCGACCGAGAGAGCAGGTGCATCCGCATGCGTCCGTCGGCCCGTATCCCCAGCATCCTCGCCGGCCTGGTCCTGGCCGCCGGCGGCGCCCTCTTCGCCGCCCCGGCCGCCACCGCCGCCCCCACCAGCATCCAGGATTGCGAGCAGTACCTCGTACAGCACGGCAAGAAGGTCACGGACGCCGTCGGACAGGCCTGCTACCAGGGCGAGATCGGCAACCAGACCAGCTGCGTCGCCAGCCTCCAGGCGGCCGGCATCTCCGCGACGGACGCGAACGGGGCCTGCCGCGCGGCCCACTAGTGCCGCGTCGGGCAAGGTTTGCCCCTTGAGGAGCGGGAAACGCGCCATTCGGCCACGGACGTGTCCCCTTCGCCCTCGTCCACGGCATGCCGGAGGTCCACCTCCGCGAGCGGCAGGACGCGCACGTCCGTCACTTCCAGGACAGCCACCGGACGCTCCGCGGCGTCCGTGACCGCCATCCGCCCGCCCACCACCGGGCTCCAATGAGCGTCATGTGCATACCAGTTGAAACTGGCCACCCAGTGGACTGGACCTTGACGCGGAGCTGTGCGTACCGCTTTGCTGTGTGTGATCATCCGGCCACACAGTCCAACCGCCCGCGTCCTGGAGGGAATCCGCGGATGTCTCCGCCTCCGCCGCCCCTCGGCCGCGCCCGCAAGCGGGACGCCCAGCTCTTCGACCCGGCGCTCTGCGACCACGAACTGGTCGACGTGCGCGCCCAGTTCACCCAGGGCCGCTGGGCGAAGGCGCGCTCCCTCCTCGTCACCACCGGCGACGACTGGGACCGCCGCGGCCACCGGCTCGTCGTCCTCGCCGAGACCCCGGCCGCGACCGCCTGGGCCCGCGAATGGCTCCTCGCCGAACCGGAGAGCGCCGACGCCGTCACCCTCCTCGCCTGTGCGGCCGTCTTCAACGCCCTGCGCCGCAAAGGCACCCCCGAAGCGGCCGAGGAAGCCTGCCGCCGGGCCGCCGCCCTGTTCCCGGCCGACCCCACCCCCTGGCTCGGCCTGCTCCTCCTCACCCGCGCCTTCGGCACCGAAGAAGAGTTCAGCCGCCACTTCGACCAGGTGCGGGCCCGCCACCGCGAGCACCACCACGCCCACCACCTGATGGTCTCCAAGCTGGCGGAGCGCGCCCCCGCCGCCGGCCACGACCCGCTCCACGAGGTCTACGACTTCGCCGCCTGGGCCGCCGAGGAGTCCCCGGCCGACTCCCCGCTCGCCGTGCTCCCCGTCATCGCCCACGCCGAGCGCTACCGGGTCCTCGCCTCGGTCCACGGGCACACCCCCAGCCGCATCGCCGAGCACTGGTCCGGTCGCCGCGCCCGGCAGGTGCTGCGCGCCGCCTTCGACTGGTGGCTGGAGTGGGAGCGCGAGGACCACCCCCGCAACCGCGTGGACCTCAACTTCCTGGCGCACGCCAAGCTCTGCGAGGGCCGACCCGCCGAAGCCGCCGCCCTCTTCCACCGCATCGGCAGCCACGCCACCCGCGCCCCGTGGTCCTACCCCGACCTCGACCCGCACAAGGCGTTCCTCGCCGCGCGCAGCGCCGCGCTCGGCAGCGCCTGACCGAAGCCCAGCCCCGCTCAGCCCCGCTCAGTCCCGCTCAGTCCCCGCCCCCGAAAGGATGACCCCCATGCCGACGGGCAGACCCTCCACGCTCACCGACCCGGCAGGCTCCGCCGGCCCGGCCGAGATCCGGACGTACAAGGGCCAGGACCGCGCCCTGCGCGCCGACCGCCTCGGCACCGCCGGCCTGCTGCTCTCCGTCCTCGCGGCGAGCGCGCCCCTGATGGTGGTCGCGGGTGTCATGCCCACCACCTTCGGCGTCATGGGCATCGTCGGACAGCCCCTCCTGTTCGTCATCCTCGGCGCCGTCCTCGCGCTCTTCAGCATCGGCTACGCCGAGATGAGCCGGCACGTCCACAACGCCGGCGCCTTCTACGCGTACATCGCGCGCGGGCTCGGTCCCACCGCCGGCGCGGGCGCCTCGCTCGTCGCCCTCGTCGCGTACAGCGCGATGCAGGTCGGCGTCTACGGCATCCTCGGCTTCGAGGTCTCCGGCCTCTTCGCGACCTACTTCGACGTCGAACTCGCCTGGTGGATACCGGCCCTGGCCGCCGTCGTCCTGACCGGCGCCCTCGGCTGGCTGAAGATCGACCTCAACGCCAAGGTCATCGGCGTCCTCCTGCTCATCGAGGTCGTCCTGGTCGTCGTCTTCGACCTCGCCGCCCTCGGCAAGCCGGGCCCCGACGGCCTCTCGCTGCACGCCTTCAACCCCGAGACCCTCGGCGGCGCCGGACTGGGCACCGCCCTGTGCTTCTGCATCGCCGCCTTCGTCGGCTTCGAGCAGTCCCCGGTGTACGCCGAGGAGACCAGCAAGCCGCACATCATCGTCTCCCGCGTGATGTTCCTGGCCGTCGGCTTCGTCGCCCTCTTCTTCGCGCTCAGCGCCTGGGCCCTGACCGTCGCCACCGGCCCCGGTGAGGTGGTCAAGGCCTCCGCCGAAGCCGGCCCCGGACTGCTCTTCCAGCTCACCGAGAGCCGCCTGGGCGGCGCCTTCACCGACGTCCTGCACGTCCTGTTCCTGACCGGCATGTTCGCGGCGATGCTCAGCTTCCACAACGTCGTCGCCCGCTACGCCTTCGCGATGGGCCGCGAGGGCCTGCTCCCGGCCTCCTTCGGACGCACCAACGCCGGTACCGGCGCCCCCGGTACCGGCTCGCTCCTGCAGACCGTGGTCTCCGTGGTCGTCGTCCTCGCCTTCGCGTTCACCGACGACCTGCCGACCGGCGACCCCACCACGCCCGTCCTTCACCTGTTCACCTGGATGGGCAGCGTCGGAGCCCTCGGCGTGACCCTGCTGATGGCCGCCGCCTCCTTCGCCGTCATCGCCTTCTTCGTCCGCCGCGGCACGGCCGGCGCCCAGGTCTGGCGCCTGGTCGCGGCCGGGCTCGCCGGCCTCGCGCTGCTCGGCATCGCCTTCTGGACCGTCAAGGACTTCGGCGTCCTGGTCGGCGCCGAGAAGGGCTCCGCCCTCAGCTGGGTGCTGCCCGGGATCATCGCCGCCGCCGCCGTCGTGGGGCTGGCGTACGGCCTGGTCCTGCGCTCCCGCCGCCCCGAGGTCCACGCCCGCATCGGCCTGGGCAACGAGGCCTTCCGCCTCGACCAGGCCGCGGAGTCCGTGGACCAGGCGCCGTAGGCCCCGAACGCCCCGCGCGGCTGACCGGCACGCGCAAGACGACGAAGGGGGGGGCCCCCCCCGGCCGGGGGGCCCCCACGGCGTGGGCGGGCCCCCCGGGGGGCGCGGGCGGCGGGTTGTGCACCCGGGTCGGGGACTGGGGGGGGGCGCAGGC
>NZ_JBSGWY010000026.1:82974-110321 GCF_053609145.1 Streptomyces sp. NPDC054961
GGTCCCCCCTTCGTCGTGCGCGTCCCGTCCGGGTCCCGGTCAGGCCTTCTTGACCACGCTGGACTTCAGCTGCATCGCGCCGAAGCCGTCGATCTTGCAGTCGATGTCGTGGCCGTCGACGCCGTCGACGATCCGGATGTTGCGGACCTTCGTACCGGCCTTGATCCCCGAGGGGCTGCCCTTGACCTTGAGCGCCTTGGCCACCGTCACGGTGTCGCCGTCCCTGAGCACGTTGCCGACGGAGTCCTTCACGACCCGTTCGCCGGAGCCCTCGCCGCCCCCGCTGCCGTCCGCGCCGCTCTCGGCGGGCACCCACTCGTGAGCGCACTCGGGACACACCACGAGCGCGTTCATCTCATAGGTGTACGTACAGGAACATTCAGGGCAAGGAGGAAGATTCTCATTCACCGTCCGAGAATATCCCCACCCGGCCGCGCGACGGTCCGCCGGCCGCACGGCCCGCCTCCGCAGAAAGCCCCACATGAAGCGGGGTTCTCGCTTGGTGGGTGCTTCACGCAATGCTGTGACCTGCACAGAGAGGCCTCCTTGGGTGACCGCAGCACAGGCCCCGGTCCTCACTCTCCACGCCCCCAGACGCCGAGCAGGCCTGGTACGCGGTCCCCCTCGCGCACCAGGCCTGTGGTCTCGCGGCCGCGCCCTGCCCAATCCGTTGGCCTCGAAGGACCCGCCCCGGTGGGCCCGGCGGGTGCGCCCGGTTCACTTCCGGTACGGGGCGGAGCGGCGGTTTCACTCCGAGTCGGTCGCCTGTGGGGCTGTCACCAGGCCCGACTCGTAGGCCGCGATCACTGCCTGCGCCCGGTCGCGTACGCCGAGTTTGTCAAAGATCCTGGTGATGTAGTTCTTGACAGTGGAGACAGTGATGTCCATGGCGCGCGCGATCTCGTTGTTGTCCAGGCCGGTAGCCAGTAGACGCCAGGCCTCCACCTCTCGTGGGGTGAGATCGGAGGCGATTTCCGGGGCCGGCCGTCGGCGGTCCGGGGGCACCACCTGCTCGCTCTTGACGTAGGCGGAGATCAGCCGGGTCAGCAGCCGGGGCGCGACAACGGCCTCGCCCGCGTGGACGGTGCGGATCGCGGCCACCAGCTCCTCGGGCGAGCTGTCCTTGGGCAGGAAGCCGTATGCGCCGGCGCGCAGGGCGGCGACCACGTAATCGTCCATGTCGAAGGTGCTGAGGGCGAGCACCCGGCACTCGGGCAGGTCGCGGGCCAGTCGCTCGGTGGCCGCCACCCCGTCGAGGACCGGCATCCGGATATCCATCACCACGACATCGGGATCGTGCTCGTGGGCGAGCACAAGAGCCTGCTCGCCGTTCTCGGCCTCGGCGACGACGGTAATGGCCGGAGAGGGGCCGAGGATCAGCGCGAGGCCGCGCCGCACGAGCGGCTGATCGTCCGCGATCAGTACCCGGATCGTCCGCTCGCCCGCGGCCTCGTGTTCGATTTCTGTCCCACTCACCGGTCAGTTCTCCTCGCCCGTCGGGGTTTTCAGCGGCAGGCTCGCCATGACCCGGTAGCCGGCCTCCGGGAGCGGGCCGGCCTCCAGCGCGCCGCTGTGCAGGGCGACCCGTTCGCGCATGCCGATCAGACCGTATCCGGCGCCCTGCCTGTTGCCGGGAGCCGACGGCGGCCCGACGGCGGCGGTCGGGCCGCCGTCGGTGACGGAAACAAGGACGCGTTCGGGCAGACAACTGAGGCGGACCTTCACCGGGACACTGGGCCCGGCGTGCTTGCGGGCATTGGTCAGGGCCTCCTGGACGATCCGGTAGACGGTGAGACCGACCACCGAGGGCAGCCGTCCGGGATCGCCGTCCATGGTCAGCTCGGCGGGCTGTCCGGCCTGCCGGGACTCCTTGATCAGGCGGTCGAGGTCGGCCGGGCCGGGCAGCGGCGCCTCCGGGGGGCTGTGCCGGTCGCCCGCGGTGTCCTCGTCCGTCCGCAGGACATCGAGGAGCTGTCTCATCTCGCGCAGGGCCAGCCGCCCTGAGTGTTCGAGCGTGACCAGGGCGTCGCGGACGACGTCGGGGTCGTGGTCGAGGTTGGCGCGGGCGCCGCCCGCCATCAGCTGCATGGTGGTGATGCGATGGGCGACGATGTCGTGCAGCTCCCGGGCGATGCGACGGCGTTCGTCGGCCACTGCCCGGTCGGTGAGGAGCCGACGGTTGGCTTCAGTCTCCTGCTGCCATCGGTTGACCGCGAGGCCGGTGGCAGCCATGAGGCAGGCGGCGAGGCCGGCGCTGGTCACGTTCAGGAATCCGCGCGGGGGAGCGAGGTCCGGGGTGAGCAGGGTGACCCCGATCGCCCCGATCGTCAGGGCGGCCGTCGCCCACCGGCGGCCGGTTCGTGCAGCCGAGTAGAGGGCGATCGCGAGGGTCGCACCGAAGTGATGGCTTACGGACGTCGTGAGATTCAGGAGCACGGCGAGCATCAGGCTGACGGTCATGACCGTCAGTGGGAAGCGTCGCCTCACCAGCAGCGGCAGCGCGGAAACGGTCACCAGCAGGACGCCGACATTCGACACGGGCACATTCGTGACCTGCGAAAACACGGTGTATCCGATGAGATCTACGACAGCTGCGCTGGTGGCCAGCAGGGCGTCGTTACGGGTCCACGGCAATGAGCCGGCGTCCAGCCGGAAGAAGCGCCCGCGCAGTCCCTCGCGCGACGGTTGGGCTGTGCGACGCGTCGCCATGGTCGTTCTCTCCTAGCTGGTTTCCGCAGCAATGCCGGACGGTCCGCACAGCATCGATTCTGCTTGTGCAATTGTCCCTGCATCCCGCGGCCCCCGGCTCAACCCCAGGACCGAAACCGGACTAGGACCAGGGTCCCATTCCGCGGACGAGGGGCCCCGGGGGCCCATGCGGCTTCTCATCCCACGCTCGTACGATCTCCGCGCAATCCGGTGATGTGCTGATGGGGCACTGTCCGAGATCGTGTGGGGCGTGGCTTCGGCGCTTATCGCTGGTCTTCGTCTCCTGAAGAATCCACACGTAAGTTGATTGAAGGATTGAACAAGATGGCTACGCACAAGAAACGCATCAGTCGCCGTAAGCTCCTTGCGACGGTGGCCATCGCGGTGGGGGCGGCCCTCACTCCCATGGCGGTCAATGCGGCCACGGTCGACAAGGATGCCACGGGCGGCGGAAAGCAGAGCGCGGTCCGCGCACTGGAGCGGGCGGCCCATCCGCTTCGCTCGACGGAGCCCGGGGGAAACACGGCAGACCTGCAAGCCCTGACCTCCATGATCGGCAACGCCAAGGTGGTGGGCCTCGGCGAGGCCACTCACGGCTCCCACGAGTTCTTCACCATGAAGGAGCGGATTTTCCGTCACCTCGTGGAGAAGAAGGGTTTCACCACTTTCTCTCTGGAGATGAGCTGGCCCGCAGGGCTCCAGATCGACGAATACCTGCAGACCGGAAAGGGAGACGTCCGGGAGATCGCCAAGAAGGAACTGGGCAACTCTCCCTGGGAACGAGAGGAGTTCGTGAGCCTTATCGCGTGGATGCGGGATTACAACCGCAGTCATCCCAGCCGCACTGTCCACTTCATGGGCAATGATCTCGGCGCTCCCACACTGAGCGACGAGTTCTTCGGCCGGGTGACCGGCTACGTGCAGGGCAGCCACCCCGCGGCGCTCCCCCAGCTCAACGAGCTCTACGCCGGCCTGCGCCCGATCGACGACGTCTTCGCCTACCTGGGCAAGCCCCTCGCCGAACGACAGCAGCTCGCCGCCAAGGCAGAGCAAGCCCTGGCGCTGGTCAGCAAGCTAGGGGGCTCGGGCGACAAGGCCTTCGTGTGGGCTGAGCAGAACGCCCGGTCGATCGCCCAGACCACCAGATTTCTCACGATTGACGTCACCAACCCCGAATCGGTGGCTGCCTCGCAGCGCTTCCGCGATGAGGTGATGGCCCAGAACGTCACCTGGTGGCAGCGAGAGACCGGCGGCAAGGTGCTGCTGTCGGCACACAACGACCATGTCGGCTACCAGGCCAGCGACCCCGAGATGTATCCCAAGACGCAGGGATCATTCCTGCGCGACACCATGGGCAAGAACTACCTCCCCATCGGCTTCACCTTCAACCAGGGCTCCTTCCTGTCCAAGGATGCCGCCCTCGGCGGCGAATGGAAGAAGTTCACCGTGGGCGCCGCCGGCCCCGGCAGGAACGAGCACACCCTCGACCAGGTCCGACACCAGAACTTCTACCTCGACGTCCGCCGCGCCCCGGAGCCCGCGCGCGCCTGGCTGAACACCGCCCGGCCCACGCTCAGCCTCGGCACCCAGTTCCCCGCGGAACCGCGCGACGTCGCGATCGCCAAGTCCTTCGACGTTCTCATCCACCTGCACGAAGTCCGGGAGGCCGACAAGCTGAAGCCGTGACAGCCTCGCGGCGCCGGGCCCGAACGAGCGCGGGGCCGGCACACCTAGGCGGTTTCTGAGGGCTCCTGCCCGGAACGGTGACTCAGTCGCCGTTCCGGGCAGGAGCCGGCCTTGGTGTTCGCCCGTGGCGGGATCAGGGTCGATGACGCTCGGGGTGACCTCGAACTCGGAGGTGTCTTCGCGGGGTCCGTCGACGCCGGGCCAGGTAAGGGAGCGGACCTTTGGTCCCGGCGCCCGGCGGGGGATGGCGGCGGCCGCTTCCAGGGCGTCGGAGGGAGCTCCCCCGGCGGTTGCCGCTGCGGCGGCGATGCCGCGCGCCGACGGACCCTTGCCGAGTTCCTCCTCGAGCACGCTGAACTGGGCGCGAACCGTAGGCCGGCCTCAAGCCGGATCCCCTCAGAGCGCGGCGCCACACCCTCGGCCCCGGGCACAACGAAGAACCCCCGCTCCGTATCTCTCCGAAGCGGGGGTTCTGTCAATCGAAACTGAGTGGTTCTGTGAACCGCTCTTGGTGTCCGAGGGGGGACTTGAACCCCCACGCCCGATAAAGGGCACTAGCACCTCAAGCTAGCGCGTCTGCCATTCCGCCACCCGGACAAGGTGTCTGTCTCGCGTCCCTCGCGGGCCGTTCCGACGTGGAAAACATTACCAAACATTCCGGGGTCCTCGATCACACCCCCTGGCGGCCGGGGATCGCCTTGGGGAGAGCGGCCCGGAGCGGGAGGATGGGGACCGTTCGATACCGATCAGTGGTCAGTGGGAGGAAGCAGCGTGAGCGACTCGAGCGCGGGCAGGACCGTATCCGGCGAGGACGAGGTCGTCGACCTCTGCCGGGACCTCATCCGGATCGACACCAGCAACTACGGCGACCACTCCGGACCCGGTGAGCGCAAGGCGGCCGAGTGGGTCGCCGAGCAGCTCGCCGAGGTCGGGCTGGAGCCGCAGATTTTCGAATCGCACAAGGGCCGCGCCTCGACCGTGGCGCGGATCGAGGGCGAGGACCCCTCCCGGCCCGCCCTGCTGATCCACGGCCACACCGACGTGGTCCCGGCCAACGCCGCCGACTGGACCTACGACCCCTTCGCCGGCGAGATCGCCGACGGCTGCCTGTGGGGCCGCGGCGCCGTCGACATGAAGGACATGGACGCGATGACGCTGGCCGTCGTGCGCGACCGCATGCGCAGCGGCCGCAAGCCCCCGCGCGACATCGTGCTGGCCTTCCTCGCCGACGAGGAGGCGGGCGGCACCTACGGCGCCCGGCACCTCGTCGACAAGCACCCCGGGCTCTTCGAAGGGGTCACCGAGGCGATCGGCGAGGTCGGCGGGTTCTCCTTCACCGTCAACGAGAACCTGCGGCTGTACCTGGTGGAGACGGCCCAGAAGGGCATGCACTGGATGCGCCTGACGGTGGAGGGCACGGCCGGCCACGGGTCGATGACCAACAACGACAACGCCATCACCGAGCTGTGCGAGGCCGTCGGGCGCCTGGGCCGCCACACCTGGCCGGTACGGGTCACCAAGACCGTGCGGCACTTCCTGGACGAGCTCTCGGACGCGCTGGGCACCCCGCTCGACCCGGACGACATGGACGCCACGCTCGCCAAGCTCGGCGGCATCGCCAAGATGGTCGGCGCGACCCTGCGCAACTCGGCCGCCCCGACGATGCTCGGCGCCGGCTACAAGGTCAACGTCATCCCCGGGCAGGCCACCGCTCACGTGGACGGCCGCTTCCTGCCCGGATACGAGGAGGAGTTCTTCACCGACCTCGACCGGATCCTCGGCCCGCGCGTGAAGCGCGAGGACGTCCACGCCGACAGGGCGCTGGAGACGGACTTCGACGGCAAGCTCGTGGACGCGATGCAGACCGCCCTGAAGGCGCACGACCCGATCGCGCGCGCCGTCCCGTACATGCTCTCCGGCGGTACGGACGCCAAGTCCTTCGACGACCTCGGCATCCGCTGCTTCGGCTTCGCGCCGCTCCAGCTCCCGCCGGAGCTGGACTTCGCCGGGATGTTCCACGGGGTGGACGAGCGGGTGCCGGTGGAGGGCCTGAAGTTCGGCGTCCGGGTACTCGACCGGTTCATCGACGAGTCCTGAGACGGGCCCCGGGAGGAGCGGGGACGAGTCCACCGGCCGGGAATCGGGAGAGTGTACGAAACCCACTGAGAAGAGTGAATGCACTCATACGCTCGTAGCCCCGGTGATCCCTCCTCGTTACAGGTGGTGCGGTCCGCGGCTGGGACCGCACTTGCCTACTAGGAGGAACAATGCTCAAGAAGGTTGTCGCTGCGGCGGCTGCTACCGGTGGTCTGGTTCTCGCGGGTGCGGGTCTGGCCGTCGCCGACGCGGGTGCGCAGGGTGCGGCCATCGGTTCGCCCGGTGTCCTGTCCGGCAACGTCGTCCAGGTTCCCGTTCACATCCCCGTGAACGTCTGCGGCAACACGATCTCCGTGATCGGCCTGCTGAACCCGGCTTTCGGCAACACCTGCGTCAACGCCTGACGTTTCTGAAGTACTGGGCCCCGGAGCGCACACCAGCGCTCCGGGGCCGCCGGGCTTTTACGGCCCGACCACGATCTTTCGGCGCACCGGGCAGGGGAGCCCGCGCGGCCCGAGCGCCGACCCGACCGTGCGCGTGAGCGCGCGCACGACGCACACCAGGGGACGAAGTACAGATGCGACGACAGGCACAGGCCACCGGCAGGAAGACCTTGATCACCATGGCGGCCGCGGGCGGTCTGCTCGCCTTCGGCGGCGGTTACGCGCAGGCGGACTCGGTGGCCGCCGGCCACGCGGCGAACTCGCCCGGCCTGCTGTCCGGGAACGCCGCCGAGGCACCCGTGGACGTACCGGTGAACGCCTGCGGGAACACGGTGAACGTGGTGGGGGCCCTGAACCCGGCCTTCGGCAACCGCTGCGCCAACGTCTCGGGCCGCCCGGGACACGCGACCCCACAGGGACACCCGACCCACCCCGGACACCCGACCCATCCGGGCAACCCGGACGAGCCGTGTGACGAGGACGCGGGCCCGAACCACCCCGGCCACCCCGGCGGTCCTGGTGACCACGGGACCCCGGGCGATCACGGAACTCCGGGCGATCACGGGACCCCTGGTGGTCCGGGTGACCACGGGACTCCCGGTGGTCCGGGTGACCACGGGACCCCGGGCGGGCCGGGCGATCACGGGACTCCCGGTGGCCCGGGTGACCACGGGACCCCTGGTGGTCCGGGCGATCACGGGACTCCCGGTGGTCCGGGTGACCACGGGACCCCGGGCGGGCCGGGCGATCACGGGACTCCCGGTGGCCCGGGTAACCAGGGGACCCCGGGCGGGCCCGGCACCACCCCGGTCGTGCCCGTCACGCACCCCGCCCCGGGCACCGGTTCGACCCCGACGGGGGAACTGGCCGCCACCGGCGCCGGTGACGTCCTCGCCGCCGGAGTTCCCCTCGCCGCGGGCATGCTGCTGGCGGGCGCCGTGCTCTACCGCCGGGCGCGCAACGCCGCCTGACGGAGTTTCACACGGACCTGGTCCGATGCGCGGGTCCCGGGAGCGGGACCCGCGTCACCAGGTCGCGCGGACCTGACGGATGATCCGGCGGCGCAGTCGCACGCGGCGGCTGCCGTCCCGGAGCAGCGTGAGGCGATCGAGCTCCCAGTGTCCGTACTCGGCGTGCTCGGTCAGCAGGCGGGTCGTTTCCTGGCGCGGAACCCCTCGGGGCACGTACAGGTCGACAAATTCGTATTCCGGCATCGCATCTATTGTGCGGGCAGAGCCCTGCTACGGATAGCGTCTGCACTATGTCTGATGCCGCTCTGCCCACTGTTGCCGAGGTACGCGCCGCCGCCGAGGCGGTCAAGGCCGCGCTCGACCGTCACCTCGCCGCGGTCGAGAGCAGGATCGGGGACGATGATCCGGACGTCTACGCGGCGTTCAACGAACTCGCCGCCGCCGCCGAGGAGTACGACGAACTCCTCTACGACCGCTACGACGAGGTCACCCCCTTTGAGATCCCCACTCCCGAGGACGGGCTCCCGTACACCGGGCCCGCCGAGCCCGCCGCCTTCAGCGTGCTCATCCGCCGCGACTACGCCGTCGTCGAACCGGCCCGCCTGATCGCCCAGGCCGAGCGGGTCGTCGCCCACGACCGCGATGCCGAGCTCGCCCACGACGGGGGCACCGCCGACGCGCTCGGCGTGCTCTTCGGCGAGTACGAACCGGACGAGATCGCCTCCCGTGCCAAGGACTTCGGCCTGGAAGAAGGCGACGCCACGCTCTGGATCGCCGCCTCGGAGGAGATCGCCGAGCCGGGGGAGTGGCTGAGCACGCCCTTCGCGCACACCGATCCGCAGGACGTGATGCACCGGTTCGACGTCAGCTCGGTCTTCGACGGCGAGACGGACGACGCGGACGACGAGGACGCCGAGGAGGCCGACGACGAGGCGCAGCAGCCCGGGCTGACCCCGGCCTGACCCCGCCCGGCCCGTGCGCGCACGACGGCCCCCGTCCCGGCCGGGACGGGGGCCGCCGTGCGTCGCGCGCTACTCGGGCCGTGCCGGCACCTGGGCCCGCGCCGCTTCCGCGAGCGTCCGCACCAGGGCGGTCAGCCGGGTCGTACGGGGCTTCGGCAGCACCTCCGCGACCGCGCGCGGCAGCGCCTGGTCCACTCCGTGCACCACCGACAGGTGCCGCCCGGCGCGCCCGAACGCCGTGTACACCCAGTCCCGGGACAGGGCCTGCGCCGCGTCTCCGGGCAGGACGACGACCACGGCGGGCCAGCGCGTCCCGACGGCCTGGTGCGCGGTCACGGCCCAGCCGTGCCGGACCTGGGACTCCACGCGCTCCTGGGGCACGACGGTCCGCGCGCCGGAGGCCCCCTCCAGGTGCAGCCCCTGGGCGTCGGCCGACACCACCCGGGCCGGCAGCGCCCGCCCGGGGGAGGGCACGTGCACGACCCGGTCGCCCGGGTCGAAGCCGCCGAACCGGCCGGGGCCCGGGTTCAGCCGCTCCTTGAGGGCCGCGTTGAGCGCCCGGGTGCCCGCCGAGCCGCCGTGGCCCGGGGTGATGACCTGGACCGCGTCCGCGGGGATGCCGAACGCGCGGGGCACCGAGTCGGCGACCAGCTGCACGGTGCGGTGCACGGCCTCCCCGGCGTCCTTCACCGGGACGATGACGACCTCCTTGCCGGGGGCGTCGACCTGGTGGAGCTCCCCGATCCCGATGCCGGAGACCAGCTCGCCGATCGGGCCGGGGTCGGGGACGCGGGAGACGAGCTGGGGGAAGGCGCGGGCCGCCAGGACGTCGGCGAAGACCCGGCCGGGTCCGGCGGAGCCGAGCACCGCGGGGTCGCCGGACAGCACCAGGCGGGAGCCGTCGGGAACGGACTCCACCAGCGCCGCCGCCGTTTCCACGTCCAGCTGCGGGGCGTCGAGGACGATGAGCAGGTCCAGCGCGAACCGGCCGTCCGCGTCCCGGCCGGGGCCCTCGGCGCCGGCGAGCAGTCCGGCCACCGTGACGGCTCCGTCCGCCGGGGCGTGCGCGGCCAGGCAGGCCCGCAGGCCGGCCTTCCGCGCGGCCGCGAGCAGGGCGAGGGGTTCGGCGCGGGCGGTCTCGCCTCCGGTGTGGGTGACCAGGCCGTGGCCGGCGGCGGCGCGGATCAGCTCGGCGCCGGTGCGGGCGGCTCCGGCGGCCCCGTCCCAGTCGGCGGGGCCGGTGAAGGTGTTGGCGATCCGGGCGAGGCCCTCGGCGAGGCTCTCCTCGGCCATGGCGGACTGCTCCAGGCCCACGAGGAGGCGTACGGGCTGCTCCTCGCCCTCCGGGGCGGGCGGGCCGACCGGCTCCTCGAAGACGAGCACGGACCCGTCGCCGACGGCCGCCTCGAGCGCCTCGGCGGGGTCGGGTACGCCGTACTGGGTGAGGGCGGACTCCAGGGTGGGGGCGTCGAGCACGGTGTGCCCCTTGGCGGCGGCCTGCGCGAGCAGCCAGCTCACCAGGGCGGCGGCCCGCCGCTCGTCCCCGGGACCGGTGGCTTCGGCGCCGAGCAGGGCGCGGGCGAAGCCGTCGGCCTGGGTCGGGCGGACCCCGGCGACGGCGAGCAGCCGCCAGGGGGACTCGGCGAGCTGCCCGGCGGCGTCGTCACCGAGCACGGTGGCGGCCTGCAGGGCCAGGGACTCGGGGGCCCCGCCGCGGGCCAGGACGGCGCGCACGGCCCGGACGGCGTCGGCGGGTGCCGAGACCGTGACCGGCGGGGCGGGAACGGGGGCGCGCTCCGGCGCGGGCGCGGGGACGGTCCCGCGCGGTGGGGAGGGGGGCGCCGGCGCGTCGTAGGCGGCGGGGGGCCTGCCACCGCCCTCCACGGCCCGTACGGCGGCCAGCAGGTCGGCGGCCGTGCCGCTGAGCTTGGCCCCGGCGTCGACGGGGCCCTCGCGCTCGGCCTTGCGCCGGGCGATGCGCTCCCGCTCGATCTTCTGCGCGGCCAGTTCGGCGGCGGCCTCGGTGAGCGCGGGCGCGGCCCCGGCCGCGTCGGCGGTGACCCCGGCCTCGGCACTCTCCCCGTCGGCGGTGGCCTCAGCTTCGGCCTCGGCGCTTTCCCCGTCGGCGGTGGCCTCAGTCTCGGCCTCGGCGCTTTCCCCGTCGGCGGTGGCCTCAGTCTCGGCCTCGGCCTCGGCGCTGTCCCCGTCGGCCGAAGGTTCCGTTCCCGTCCCCCCGTCCTCGACGCCGCCTGAGGCCTCCGGGGGCTCCGTGGGCTCCGCTTCCGCTTCCCCGGCTCCGCCGGAGGCGTGCACCGCGTCCGCGTGGTCGGGCTCCGCCCCGGCCGTCCCGGCCGGCGCGGGTTCTCCGGGCTCGGTGCCGGGGGCCGGGTCGGGCTGGGTGGCGGGGGTCGCCGCCGCGGCGGGGGCGGGGTCCCGTGCCGGGTCTTCCGCGGCAGCGGTGTCGCTCACAAGGTGCTCCAGTCCTGATCGGGGTAGCGGTGGACGGGCGCCGAGACGTCGTCCAGCGCCCGGCGGATCTCCTCCGGAAGACTAAGCGTCTCCACCGACAGCGCCGCGCCGAGCTGCGCCGACGTCCGCGCGCCGACGATCGGGGCGGCCACGCCCGGCCGGTCCCGGACCCACGACAGGGCCACCTGGAGCGGGGTGACCGCCAAGCCGTGGGCGGCCGTCGCGACCGCGTCCACGATGCGGCTCGCCGTGTCGTCCAGGTAGGGGTCCACGAAGGCGGACAGCGTCTCGGAGGCGCCCCGGGAGTCGGCCGGGGTGCCCGCCCGGTACTTGCCCGTCAGCACGCCCCGGCCCAGCGGGGACGAGGGGAGCATCCCGAGTCCCAGGTCCAGCGCCGCCGGCAGGACCTCCCGTTCCACGCCCCGCTGGAGCAGGGAGTACTCCATCTGGGTCGACGCCAGCCGGGTCCGTACGCCGGGCGCCGCGAGCTGCCAGGTCGCCGCCTTCGCCAGCTGCCAGCCGCTGAAGTTGGACACGCCCGCGTACCGGGCCCGGCCGCTGCTCACCGCCAGGTCCAGGGCCTGGAGGGTCTCCTCCAGCGGGGTCCCGGGATCGAAGGCGTGGACCTGCCAGAGGTCGACGTAGTTCGTGCCCAGGCGGGCCAGCGAATCGTCCAGGGCGGCCAGCAGGTGGCCCCGGGAGCAGTCGAAGGGGTGGTCCCGGTCCGCGACGCCGCCCGCCTTCGTCGCGATGACCAGATCCCGCCGCGGGACCACGGAACCGATCAACTGCCCGAGGAGGTACTCGGCTTCCCCGCCCCCGTACACGTCCGCCGTGTCGACGAGCGTGCCGCCCGCGTTCCAGAACGTCTTCAACTGCGCGGCCGCTTCCGCCTCGTCGGTGCCGTCCGCCGACCGGCCCCACGTCAGTGTGCCGAGACCGATCCGTGAGACGCGCAGTCCGGTGCGGCCGAGATGCCTCTGCTCCATGAGGGCTGAGACTACTGCGGCGCTGTCCTGCGGCACCCGGGCGCGCTAGAGTCCCCGCAGACCTACGTTACTCATCAGTACTCATCGCTCATCAGTACTCATCGGTGAACCGTTAAGGGGACGACACATGCGGCTCGGCATCAATCTCGGTTACTGGGGCGCCGGCATGGACGCCGACAACCTCGCCGTCGCCCAGGAGGCCGACCGGCTGGGCTACGACGTCTGCTGGGCCGCGGAGGCCTACGGATCCGACGCCCCGACCGTCCTGGCCTGGGTCGCCGCCCAGACGGAGCGGATCGACGTCGGCTCGGCGATCCTGCAGATCCCGGCCCGCCAGCCGGCGATGACCGCCATGACCGCCGCCACCCTCGACTCCCTCACCAAGGGCCGCTTCCGGCTCGGCCTCGGCGTCTCCGGCCCGCAGGTCTCCGAGGGCTGGTACGGCGTGAAGTTCGACAAGCCCCTCGCGCGGACCCGCGAGTACGTGGAGATCGTCCGCAAGGCGATGACCCGCGAGCGCCTGTCCTACGAGGGCGAGCACTGGACGCTGCCGCTGCCCGACGGGCCGGGCAAGCCGCTCAAGCTCACCGTGCACCCCGAGCGCGAGCACATCCCGCTCTACATCGCCGCCATCGGGCCGAAGAACCTGGAGCAGACCGGCGAGATCGCCGACGGCGCGCTGCTGATCTTCCCGGCGGCCGAGCACCTGGAGGCCACCGCGCTCACGCACATCCGCGCGGGCCGCGAGAAGGCCGGGCTGACGATGGACGGCTTCGACGTCTGCCCGACCGTGCCGCTGGCCCTCGGCGACGACGTGACCGCGCTCGCGGACATGTTCCGCCCGTACACCGCCCTCTACGTGGGCGGGATGGGCAGCCGCAAGCAGAACTTCTACAACCAGCTCGCCCAGCGCATGGGCTACGAGAAGGAAGCCCTCGAGGTCCAGGACAAGTACCTGTCGGGCGACAAGCAGGGCGCGGCCGCCGCGATCCCGCACTCGCTGATCGACTCCACCACCCTGCTGGGCCCGGTGGAGCGCATCGCCGACGGGATGCGCGCCTACGCGGAGGCCGGGGTCACCACCCTGACGCTCGCCCCGGCCGGCTTCACCCTGGACGAGCGGATCGCCGCCCTGCGGGCCGGCACCGAGGCCATGGAGCTCGCGGGCCTCGCCTGACCGGTCCGGGGCGCGTGTCCCCGGGCTCGCCGGGGTGCGGTCGGCGGTCACACTCCGATGCGCACGCTCTGCGGCCGTGGTGGGGGCTCGGGGGGTCTTCCCCGCCACGGCCGACACAGCCAACAACGCGCGCGGTGCCCGCGGGGTTACGCCCCCGGGCCCGCCGGCCGGGCTCGTTCATTCGGCCGATTCGCGGACGCACCCGGTTGCCGGGGCCGCCGATCGGCTCTTGACTCGACGCATGCTCTCTGCGCGCAGTCTGTTCCAGGAGATCGTCGACCACGACGAGTCCTTCCAGCTGTTCTGTTCCATCGCCGCCGGCGGCGAGGCCCAGGGCGGCTGGGAGAACGCCCGGATCGCGGCCCTCGTCCCCGATTCCATGCGCGATCTCGCACCCAAGATCACCCGGCACGGCGCCGACGAGGACAAACACGGCCGGATCTTCCAGGCGCTGCTCCGCAAGCGCGGCCTGGCCCCCGTCCCCGTCCCGCCGGAGACCGACTACACGATGCTCCTGGAGCGCCGGGGCATCGGCCTCCCGCACGCCACCCTGCGCGGCGAGCGGGCCCTGACCGAGGAGGACGTCGTCGTCTACCTCGCGCACAGCCGGGTCACCGAACAGCGCGCCGCCGACCAGATGGACATGCTGGTACGGGACTTCGGAGACCATCCCGACCTCGGCAAGGCCATCCGCATGATCGGCGCCGACGAGGACAACCACCTCGCCTACTGCCACGAGGAACTGCTCCGCCTCGCCCGCGCCGGCCACGGCCGCACCATCCACCGGGTGCTGCGCGAGTGCGCGCTCACCGAGATCGCCGTCTACCGGGACGTGAGCCTCGCCGTGATGGGCCACATGGGACGGCTGCTGCGCTGGCCCGCCCCGAAGGCGGCCGTGCTGGCCGCCGGCATCCGCGGGACCTACGCCTACGAACGGTTCAGCGGCTGGCACCGGATGGTGGACCTGCGCCGGCCGGAGCGGACCGACCCGCTGGGCGGCGCGCCGACGACGGCGCCCGAGTTCGCCTGAACCGCGGCCCGGGCGCTCGGGCCGGCGCCCCGGTCAGAGCCAGCCGCGCCGCTTGAACAGGCGGTGCAGGCCCAGGCACAGGGCGGCCATGACCAGGACGACCACCGGGTAGCCCCAGCGGTGCGTCAGCTCCGGCATGTGCTCGAAGTTCATGCCGTAGATCCCCGCGACCATCGTCGGGACCGCCGCTATGGCCGCCCAGGCCGAGATCTTGCGCATGTCGTCGTTCTGCCGGACGCCCATCTGCGCCAGGTGCGCGGCCAGCGCGTCCGAGAGCAGCCGGTCCAGTCCCTCGATGTACTCGTTCGCCTTGGTCAGGTGGTCCGCGACGTCGCGGAAGAACGGCTGGGCGTGCTCGTGCACGAAGGGCACGTCGCCGAAGGCCAGCCGGTCCATCGGCTGGAGCAGCGGACTCGTGGACCGGCGGAACTCCAGGACCTGCCGCTTGAAGCCGTAGATCCGGGCGGCGGTGTTCTTGGTGTCCGCGGAACTCGGCGAGAACACCTCCGCCTCCAGCTCCTCCAGGTCCGCCTGCAACTCCGCGGCCACCTCGATGTAGTGGTCCACCACCGCGTCCGAGACCGCGTACAGCACCGCCGTCGGGCCGTGCCTGAGGACCTTCGGATCCTGCTCCAGCCGGTGCCGTACGGCGGCCAGCGCGGCCCCCTCGCCGTGCCGGACCGTGACCACGAAGGAGTCGCCGATGAACACCATCAGCTCGCCCGCGCTCACCGTGTCCGACGCCTCGTCGTAGAGCACCGGCTTGAGGACCACGAAGAGCGAATCGTCGTAGACCTCCAGCTTCGGCCGCTGGTGCGCGGTCAGCGCGTCCTCCACCGCCAGCGCGTGCAGCCCGAACTCCGCGCTGACGTGCTCGAATTCCTCCTCCGTCGGCTCGTGCATGCCGACCCAGAGGAAGGCGTCGCCGGCGGCCCGCGCCTCGTCGAGGGCATCGGAGAGGTCCCCGGGTGCCTCGGAGCGGCGGCCGTCGCGGTACATCGCACAGTCGACAATCACGCGGGCATTCTTCCTTGCCGGCGCCCCGACCGCACACCGGCGCCAGCGCATAGGCTGGCCGCATGGCCACGCTGATCCTCGTACGACACGGGCGGTCCACCGCCAACACCGCCGGGCTGCTCGCCGGATGGACCCCGGGAGTGAGCCTCGACGAGCGCGGCACCGGGCAGGCCGAGGCGCTGCCCGGACGGCTCGCCGGGATACCGCTCGCCGCCGCCGTCACCAGCCCGCTGGAGCGGTGCGCCCAGACCCTGGCGCCGCTGCTGGCGGCGCGCCCCGGACTCGCGCTCCACACCGACGACCGGATCGGCGAGTGCCACTACGGCGACTGGTCGGGCCGCAAGCTCTCCGAGCTGTCCGAGGAACCGCTGATGCGCATCGTCCAGCAGCACCCCTCGGCCGCAGCCTTCCCCGGCGGCGAGTCGATGCGGGCCATGCAGGCCCGCGCCGTGGACGCCGTACGGGACTGGGACGCGCGGATCGAGGAGGAGCACGGCGCCGACGCCGTCTTCCTGATGTGCTCGCACGGCGACATCATCAAGTCCCTTGTCGCGGACGCCCTCGGCATGCACCTGGACCTCTTCCAGCGGATCCACGTCGACCCCTGCTCGGTCACCGCGATCCGCTACACCCCGACCCGGCCGTTCCTGCTCCGCCTCGGCGACACCGGCGACTTCGCGGCCTTCGAGCGCCACGACACCCCGGCCGCGGACCCGGCGGCACCCCAGGACGGGCCCGGAGCCGACGGCGGCGCGGTCGTGGGAGGCGGCGCGGGCGCGCCGTGATCGAACGGCGCAGTAGGCTGGACGGGCCAACCCATGGGCGCATCCCTGCCCCTGCCTTCCCCGGACCGTGTCCGGGGTCCCGGACACTTGGAGACTGGACGTGCCCCGTCAGGTGTTCCTCTACGACCCGCCGGACCGCTTCGTGGCCGGCACGGTCGGTCTGCCTGGACGCCGTACGTTCTTCCTGCAGGCCTCATCCGGCCCCCGCGTCACCAGCGTCTCCCTGGAGAAGACCCAGGTGGCGGCGCTCGCCGAGCGGATGGACGAGCTGCTGGACGAGGTCGTACGGCGCACCGGCGGCAACGCCCCGGTCCCGGCCGTGGCCCCCGCCGAAGCGGCCGACACCGCGCCCCTGGACGTCCCCGTGGACGAGGAGTTCCGCGTCGGCACCATGGCCCTGGCGTGGGACGGCGAGGAACAGCGCATGATCGTCGAAGCGCAGGCCCTCGTCGAGCTCGAGGCCGAATCCGACGAGGACCTCGCCGAGGCCGAGGAGCGGCTCCTCCAGGACGAGGAGAACGGCCCGCCCATGCTGCGCGTGCGCCTCAGCGGCGCCCAGGCGCGGGCCTTCGCCAAGCGGGCCCTGGACGTGGTCAACGCCGGCCGGCCGCCGTGTCCGCTGTGCAGCCTGCCGCTGGACCCGGAGGGGCACGTCTGCCCCCGCCAGAACGGCTACCGGCGCCAGGCGTGAACGCCACGGGGGAACGGGAGGAGCTGCTGGCCCACGGCGAGCTCACGGTCGTCGGCCGGATCCGCGAGGCGTCCAACGCCGTCCTGCTGTGCAGCGTCACCCACGGGGGCGCGAGCGCCGACTGCGTGTACAAACCGGTCAAGGGCGAGCGCCCGCTGTGGGACTTCCCCGACGGGAACCTCGCCCGGCGCGAGGTCGCCGCCTACCTGGTCTCCGAGGCCACCGGCTGGGGGCTCGTCCCCCCGACCGTGCTGCGCGACGGCCCGTACGGCGAGGGCATGGTCCAGGAGTGGATCGAGACGGGGGAGTCCCCGGAGGCCGGACTGCTCGCGCTCGTGGACGGCGAGGAGGCCGGCGAGGGCTGGCGGCCCGTCGCCTTCGCCGAGGTCGGCGAGGGCCGCACGGCCCTCCTCGTCCACGCCGACGACGAGCGGCTGCGCCGGATCTCCGTCCTCGACGCCGTGATCAACAACGGGGACCGCAAGGGCGGCCACCTGCTGCCCGCCCCCGACGGACGGCTCTACGGCATCGACCACGGCGTGAGTTTCCACACCGAGGACAAACTGCGCACCCTGCTCTGGGGATGGGCGGGGGAGCCGCTGACCGAGGACGCGCGGTCCGTGCTGGGCACCCTGGAGGCACGGCTGGCCCCCGGAGAGCCCCTCGCCACCCGGCTGGCCGAACTGGTCACCGCCGCCGAGCTGGGCGCCGTACGGGCCCGGGTGGCCCTGCTGCTGCGCACCGGGACGCATCCGCAGCCCTCGGGGCAGTGGCCCGCGATCCCCTGGCCGCCGGTCTGAGCGCTCCGCGGCCCACCGGCATCCCACCGCACCCGCACGCACAGATCCGGCCATGGCGCAAGAGTGCCGATCAAGACAACCGTGCAGGTCCGGTTCGTTTTCGGAACACCCGTCCGGTTACGCTCGACGCATGCATGCCTGGCCCGCTTCTGAGGTCCCCGCCCTGCCTGGCAAGGGCCGCGACCTCCAGATCCACGACACCGCGACCCGAGGGACGATCACCCTCGACCCCGGTCCCGTCGCCCGAATCTACGTCTGCGGGATCACCCCGTACGACGCGACCCACATCGGTCACGCGGCCACCTACAACGCGTTCGACCTCGTGCAGCGCGTGTGGCTCGACACCAAGCGGCAGGTCGTCTACGTCCAGAACGTCACGGACGTGGACGATCCACTGCTGGAGCGGGCGCTGCGCGACAACCAGGACTGGACCGAGCTCGCCGAACGCGAGACCGCTCTCTTCCGCGAGGACATGACCGCACTGCGCATGCTGCCCCCGCAGCACTACATCGGCGCCGTCGAGGCCATACCCGGCATCGTGCCGCTGGTCGAGCGGCTGCGGGACGCGGGCGCCGCCTACGAGCTCGACGGCGACGTCTACTTCTCCGTCGAGTCGGACCCGAACTTCGGCAAGGTCTCGAACCTGGACGCCGAGGCGATGCGGCTGCTGTCCGCGGAGCGGGGCGGCGACCCCGACCGCGCGGGCAAGAAGAACCCGCTCGACCCGATGCTGTGGATGGCCGCCCGCCCGGGCGAGCCGAGCTGGGACGGCGGCTCGCTGGGCCGCGGCCGGCCCGGCTGGCACATCGAGTGCGTGGCCATCGCCCTGGACCACCTGGGCATGACCTTCGACATCCAGGGCGGCGGCTCCGACCTCGCCTTCCCGCACCACGAGATGGGCGCCTCGCACGCCCAGGTGCTCACCGGCGAGTTCCCGATGGCCAAGGCGTACGTGCACGCCGGCATGGTCGCGCTGCACGGCGAGAAGATGTCGAAGTCCAAGGGCAACCTGGTCTTCGTGTCCGCGCTGCGGCGGGCGGGCGTGGACCCGGCGGCGATCCGCCTGGCCCTGCTCTCGCACCACTACCGCGCCGACTGGGAGTGGACCGACGAGGTCCTGGCCGAGGCGGTGGCCCGCCTGGAGCGCTGGCGCGCGGCCGTCTCCCGCCCGGACGGCATCCCCGCGGACGCCCTGGTCGAGGAGGTTCGCGAGGCCCTGGCGAACGACCTGGACGCCCCCGCGGCGCTGGCCGCCGTGGACCGCTGGGTCGAGCTCCAGATCGCCACGGACGGCGAGGACGAGTCGGCCCCCGGCCTGGTCTCCCGCACGGTGGACGCCCTGCTGGGCGTGGCCCTCTAGCCCCGGCCCGACGTACGGAGAAGCGCGCCCCGGCCCCGTGCCGCGGGGCGCGCTTCGCCGTTCACCGCCGGACGCGTGACGCGTGACGCGTGACGCGTGACGCGTGACGCCCGACGCCCGACGCGGTGACGCCTGACGCGTCACTGCATGACGGTCACCGGCGGATGGCGGGGGTCGACGGGGCACGCGTAGAACTGCAGGGTGTAGCCGCGGCCCACCGTCACCTGAGTGGGAGCCTGCGGATCGACGCCCGGCGCGTACGAGGCGTGCCGCTCCTCGACCGGGCGCCAGCTGCCCGTCTCGGCGTTCCATTCGGTGTGGTCGAGGGTGAGCAGCGGCTCGCCGACGGCCCCGCACTCCCGGCAGCGCAGCTCCCGCGGTCCGTCCGAGTCGCGGAAGGTGAAGGGGGCGGCCCAGCCGCCGGCCTTCCAGCCGGGCGCGACGGACAGGTCCTCGCGGTAGTGGAGGGAGCCGTCCCCCCAGCCGTCCTCTCCCCGGCGGCGGACCCGCTCGGCCAGCTCCGCGCCCAGGTCGTGCGCGGCCGGGTACTCGCGGACCTGCTCCGGATCGAGCACGCACGGGACCGGCACCAGCTCGTCCGTGCCGACGTACCGGGGCTCCGGCGCGACGGCCAGGGCCTCCGCCACCCCGTCGGCCGGCCGCCAGCGCAGCTGGACGGCGTCCGAGCCCTCCTGGTCCTCGATGTCGATGAACGGGCACCACAGCACCTGGAGGAGGTCCGTGCCCTCGGGGAACGGCAGGCCGGGCACGTCCCGCGCGTACAGCTGCGCCACCGGTATGAGCGGGTGCGTGCCCTCCGGCAGCAGCGACGGATCGTGGCCGGCGTGGATCCGGGAGACCTCGGCATGGTCCTCGGCGGTCCATACGTCCTCGGCGCGGATCCGCCGGAGCGTGCGGACCTCCTCGGGCGTGTTCAGCGGGAAGGGGGCGTCGTGCTCCTGCGCGCACGACGGCCATGCCTCCTCGACCGGCCAGAGCAGGGGACCGCCCACCGAGCTGTCGTGCACGGTGGGCGAACCCGGGCGCGGGTGCAGCCGCGTCGCGGTCCTGGCCATGGCCCCGAGCTCCGGGAACACCGAGGCCACGTCGAACGGGTGCGGGGGCGTGGTGCGGGTCATCCTTCTCCTCCTGCGTGCGAACCCGTATCGAAACACGGGCCGCCGACAGGAGGGTTCGGGGGAGGGCGGTCAGGCCTCCGGCGGGGCCTCGTCCCCGTCGGCGGCCGGGGGCCCGTCGGTAGCGGGGGGCCCGTCCGTGGCCGGGGGCCCCTCCGCGTCCGCGGGGCCGTCCGCGGAGGGCGGTTCGGGCTCCGGGTCCGCCTTGCGCCTCGGCGGCCGGGTCAGGCCGCTGGAGGGGTCCCGCAGGTACGAACCGTCACCCGGCTCCGGCGCCGGGCCCGCCGCCGGGTCGCGCCGCCGCAGGTACCGCTCGAACTCCCGGGCGATCGCGTCGCCCGAGGCTTCCGGGAGGTCCGCCGTGTCGCGGGCCTCCTCCAGCGTCTGGACGTACTCCGCCACCTCGCTGTCCTCCGCGGCCAGTTGGTCCACGCCCACCTGCCACGCCCGTGCGTCCTCCGGCAGTTCGCCCAGCGGGATCCGGATGTCGATCAGATCCTCCAGGCGGTTCAGGAGGGCCAGGGTCGCCTTGGGGTTCGGGGGCTGCGAGACGTAGTGCGGCACCGCCGCCCACAACGACACCGCCGGGACCCCGGCATGGGTGCAGGCCTCCTGCAGGATGCCCACGATGCCCGTCGGACCTTCGTACTTCGTCTCCTCCAGGTCCATCGTCCGCGCCAGGTCCGCGTCCGAGGTGACCCCGCTCACCGGCACCGGCCGGGTGTGCGGGGTGTCCCCGAGCAGCGCGCCCAGGATCACGACCATCTCCACGCCCAGCTCGTGGGCGAAGCCCAGGATCTCGTTGCAGAACGACCGCCACCGCATGGACGGTTCGATGCCCCGCACCAGCACCAGATCGCGCGGCTTGGCGCCGCCGATCCGGACCACCGACAGCCGGGTCGTCGGCCAGGTGATCTTCCGCACCCCGTTGTCCAGCCACACCGTCGGCCGGTTGACCTGGAAATCGTAGTAGTCCTCGGCGTCCAGAGCCGCGAAGACCTCGCCCTTCCACTCCCGGTCCAGGTGTGCGACCGCACCGGAGGCCGCGTCACCCGCGTCGTTCCAGCCCTCGAACGCGGCCACCATGACCGGGTCGATCAGCTCGGGCACGCCCTCAAGCTCGATCACCCAGGTCTCCTTCCGAAGTTCCCTTGCGTACGTGGGCCAGCCTAAGCCTTGATGGGGCACCGGCCACAGCCCACGACAGAGGGGCGGTTCCCCTCGGAACCGCCCCTCTGCCCTTCCGCGAGACCCGTTATGCCTTCTCGGCCAGCATCTCCTCGACCCGGCCGCGCACTTGTGCGTCGTCCAGGCCGCGCACCGTCACCGTCGTACGGCGGCGCAGCACGTCATCGGCCGTCTCGGCCCACTCGTTGTCCCGGGCGTACGCGACCTGCGCCCAGATCTCCGGGCCGTCCGGGTGGATCCGCTCGGCCAGCGCCGGGTCCTCGTTCGCGAGCCGCGCGATGTCGAAGGCCAGCGAACCGTAGTGCGAGGCCAGGTGGCGCGCGGTCAGCGGGTCCATGCGCGAACCGGGCTCACGGTCCACCAGCAGCCGGTGCGCCACCGCGTTCGGGTTGGCGACACCGGGCAGCGCGATCCGGCGCACGAGCGACTTGACTGGCTCCATGTCCTCGGTCAGCGGGCTGCCCGGGAGCTTCGCCAGCTTGTCCATGACCACGCGGCCGATGTGCCGGTACGTGGTCCACTTGCCGCCGGCCACGGACAGCATGCCGCCCGCGCCCTCGGAGACGACCGTCTCGCGCTTGGCCTTCTCGACGCCGCCGGGACCGCCCGGCAGCACCCGCAGGCCCGCGAAGGCGTACGTCATCAACGAGCGGTCGAGGTCGGCGTCCTTCACCGAGAAGGCCGCCTCGTCGAGGATCTGGTCGATGTCCGACTCGGTGGCGCGCACGTCGGCCGGGTCGCCCTCGTACGCCTCGTCGGTGGTGCCCAGCAGCAGCTGGTCCTCCCACGGCAGGGCGAAGGTGATGCGGTACTTGTCGATCGGGGTGGCCATGGCGGCCTTCCACGGCGACTTGCGCTTCATCACGATGTGCGCGCCCTTGGACAGGCGGATGGACGGCATCGAGTGCTTGTCCTCCATGCGCCGCAGGTGGTCCACCCACGGGCCGGTGGCGTTCAGCACGACCCGTGCGTCCACCCCGAACTCGGTGCCGTCCAGGCGGTCCTTGAGCTCGGCGCCGCTGACCCGGCCGCGCGTCATGCGCAGACCGGTGACCTCGGCGTGGTTCAGGACGACCGCACCCGACTCCACGGCCGCGCGGACCGTCATGACGGCGACGCGCGAGTCGTTCATCTGGTGGTCGTAGTAGACGGCGACGGCCTTGAGGTCGTCCGTCTTGAGACCCGGGTTGTCGGCGGCGGCACGGGCCGGAGAAATGATCTTGCCTATGCCGTCGCCGAAGGCGGACAGCGCCGAGTACGCGAACACGCCCGCGCCCAGCTTCGCGGCGCCCACCGGACCGCCCTTGTACACCGGGAGGTAGAACGTGAGCGGGTTGACCAGGTGCGGGGCCACGTCCTTGGCCAGCACCCGGCGCTCGTGGTGGTTCTCGGCGACCAGCTTGACCGAACCGGTCTGCAGGTAGCGCAGGCCGCCGTGGACCAGCTTGGAGGAGGCCGAGGAAGTGGCGCCGGCGAAGTCGCCGGCGTCCACCATGGCGACCCGCAGACCCGACTGCGCGGCGTGCCAGGCCACCGAGGTGCCCAGGATTCCACCGCCGATGACCAGCAGGTCGTACGTGGCCTTCGCCAGCTGCTCACGGGTCTCGGCGCGGCTCGCGTTCGAACCGGCGGTCGGGTGCGTACCCAGGGTGGGAACGCTCTGCAGGCTGCTCATATCCCTTGACTCCTACTTACTCGTCGAATTGCGCCGCTGTGCGGTCAGCTGGCGTCTTCGTCATCGACCCAGGCCATGGAGCGCTGGACGGCCTTGAGCCAGCTCTTGTACTCGCGCTCCCGCTGCTCGGCGGGCATCCGCGGGGTCCACTCGGCCGCGCGGCGCCAGTTGGCGCGCAGGGCGTCGGTGTCGGGCCAGAAGCCGACGGCCAGTCCGGCGGCGTAGGCGGCGCCGAGGCAGGTGGTCTCGGCGACCATGGGACGGACCACAGGGGCGTCCACGAAGTCCGAGAGCGTCTGCATCAGCAGGTTGTTGGAGGTCATGCCGCCGTCGACCTTCAGGGCCGCGAGCTCGACGCCCGAGTCCTTGGTCATGGCGTCGGTGATCTCACGGGTCTGCCAGGCGGTGGCCTCCAGGACGGCACGGGCGATGTGCGCCTTGGTGACGTACCGGGTGAGGCCGGCGATCACACCGCGGGCGTCGGAGCGCCAGTACGGGGCGAACAGGCCGGAGAAGGCCGGCACGAAGTACGCGCCGCCGTTGTCCTCGACCGAGGACGCGAGGGTCTCGATCTCGGCCGCGGTCTTGATCATGCCCATCTGGTCGCGCATCCACTGGACGAGCGAGCCGGTGACGGCGATGGAGCCCTCCAGGGCGTAGACCGGCTTCTGGTCGCCGATCTGGTAGCCGACGGTCGTCAGCAGGCCGCTGTAGGAGTTGATGACCTTGTCGCCGGTGTTCATCAGCATGAACGTGCCGGTGCCGTAGGTGGACTTCGCCTCGCCCTCGGCGAAACAGGTCTGCCCGAACAGCGCGGCCTGCTGGTCGCCGAGCGCCGAGGCGACCGGGACGCCGGCGAGGACGCCGTCCTTGACGTGCCCGTAGACCTCGGCGGAGGACTTGATCTCCGGGAGGACGTTCATCGGGACGTCCATGGACTCGGCGATCTTGTCGTCCCAGGCCAGGGTGTGCAGGTTCATCAGCATGGTGCGCGAGGCGTTGGTGACGTCGGTGACGTGCACACCGCCCTGGGCGCCGCCGGTGAGGTTCCAGATGACCCAGGAATCCATGGTGCCGAAGAGGATGTCCCCGGCCTGGGCGCGCTCGCGCAGGCCCTCGACGTTGTCGAGCAGCCAGCGGATCTTGGGGCCGGCGAAGTACGAGGCGAGCGGCAGGCCGGTCTCGCGGCGGAAGCGGTCCTGGCCGACGTTGCGTCCGAGCTCCCTGCACAGGGCGTCGGTGCGGGTGTCCTGCCAGACCAGTGCGTTGTGGACGGGCTCACCGGTGTGGCGGTCCCACAGGAGGGTCGTCTCGCGCTGGTTGGTGATGCCGACGGCCTTGACGTCCGCGGAGGTGATCTCGGCCTTCGCGATGGCTCCGGCGACGACCTCCTGGACGTTGGTCCAGATCTCGGCGGCGTCGTGCTCGACCCAGCCCGGCTTCGGGAAGATCTGCTCGTGCTCCTTCTGGTCGACGGCGACGATGCGGCCGTCACGGTCGAACACGATGCAGCGCGACGAGGTCGTGCCCTGGTCGATCGCGGCGATGAAGGGTCCGGTGCTGCTGGTCATGGTGGCTGCTCCTGGCAGGTGTCGAAGTTGGCGGAATCAGGATGGCGGTGCGGGTGGTGCCGTGGTGCCGATGCTGATCAGGCGAACGCGATGTTGTACAGACCGCCGGCGAGTACGGCACCCACGAGGGGGCCGACCACCGGGATCCAGGAGTAGCTCCAGTCCGAGCCGCCCTTGTTGGGCAGGGGCAGCAGGGCGTGGACGATGCGGGGGCCGAGGTCGCGCACCGGGTTGATCGCGTAGCCGGTCGGGCCGCCGAGCGAGAGGCCGATGCCGACCACGACGAACGAGGTGATCAGGACGCCGATGACGCCGAGGCCCTTGCCGTCGTCCTGCAGGCCCTGGGTCAGGATGGCCAGGACCAGGACGGCGGTGCCGATGATCTCGGTCGTCAGGTTCTGGACGACGTTACGGATCTCGGGGCCCGTGGAGAAGATGCCGAGCACCGGACCGGCCACGTCGTGCGGGTGCGGGTCCTCGGGGCCGAGCTTGGCGTCGCGGATGTGCTCCGGGTCGGCCAGGTGCGCCCGGAACTGTCCGTAGTAGGCGAGCCACATCAGGACCGCGCCGAGCATCGCGCCGAGGATCTGGCCGGCGAGGTAGACCGGCACGTTGTCCCAGACGCCGTCCTTGATGGCGATGCCGACGGTGACCGCCGGGTTGAGGTGCGCTCCGGAGAGCGGTGCGGAGACGTAGGCGGCGATCAGGACGGCGAAACCCCAGCCGAAGGTGATCGCGAGCCAGCCGGCGCCGCGGGCCTTGGAGCTCTTGAGGGTCAGGGCGGCGCAGACGCCACCACCGAGCAGGGTGAGCAGGGCGGTACCGATGGTCTCGCCGATGAAGATGTCGGAGCTGGACACCCGCGACTCCTTTGCCGTTCAGGGGGGTCGGCCGCCGGGTCCCTCCGGCGGCCCACGCACTCGGTGAGTGCTGCACCGGTCCTTGGCCTTGCCACACCTTAACGCGTATTGCCGGTAGGTGTTCGGCATTGCCGACCGATGAACGGCAGTTTTCCGCCCGGGTGAACCAACCGTCAAGGGTTGACCAGGCCAATGAGCCGGATCGTTACCGCCTGGTGTGATCGCCCACATCAGGCCAATGGATGATCAGCAAAAGACAAAAACCACCCAGATGCCACATGAAAGTGGTCCTTGGGTGGTTTTTGGCCGGGTGGCGGGGGTCAGGGCACGCGTCAGAACCGGCCCGCCCCGAGGTCGCGCGAAACCGCCCGCGCGCAGTCCCGTACGGCGGCCACGAGGGAGGCCTTCGGCTCCCCGGGGCCCCCGCAGACCCGCTCCACGGCGCCCGCGACGGCCACCGCGCCCACCGGCATCCGGCGCCGGTCGTGGATGGGTGCGGCCACCGAGGCGACCCCGTCCCAGGTCTCCTCCACGTCGCTCGCCCAGCCGCGGGCCCGCGTCAGCTCCAGGACCGCCTCGAAATCCGCGTCGTCGGTGACCGTGCGGGGCGTGAACGCCTCCCGCGCCGCCTCCGCCGCCTGCGTGTGCGCGACCGGGTCGTAGGCCGTCAGGACCTTGCCCAGGGCTGTGGAGTGCAGCGGCTGCATCGCCCCGACCTCCAGGACCTGGCGGCTGTCGTCGGGCCGGAACACGTGGTGCATGATCAGCACCCCGCTCTTGTGGAGCACCCCCACGTACACGCTCTCCCCGCTCGCGCGGGCCAGGTCGTCCGTCCAGACCAGGGCGCGGGCCCGCAGCTCGTGGACGTCCAGATAGCTGTTGCCCAGGCGCAGCAGCTCCGCGCCGAGCTGGTACCGGCCGGAGGCCGGGTCCTGTTCCACAAAGCCCTCGGCCTGCAGCGTCCGCAGGATCCCGTGGGCCGTCCCCTTGGCCAGGCCGAGGGAAGAGGCCACGTCCGAGAGCCCCAGCCGGCGCTCGCCGCCCGCCAGGAGCCGCAGCATCGCAGCGGCTCGTTCGAGCGACTGGATGTTCCGTGCCATTGCGCAGCCTCCTGCTGACGTAGTTCGACAATGCTGAACACTATCGGTCGATGCCGACTTCGTGCAGGGCGGCAAGACCTTTCGGGCGTGAGTCACCCGTGACACCGCGGCCGAAAGTCGCCGTCCCCCGGCACAGAATGCAGTCCGCCACGTGGGACACCCCCACCGGGTCCGGGTCCACACGGTTACCCTGACCGCGTGCACCCTTGACACAGAGGGGGTGCAAAGCCGACAGCCGTCGCATCCCAGGGAGCTCAGCCATGGTCTCGTTGCCGAACCTGCCCGCAGACACCCAGACCCGGGCCGATGCCCTCAGAGAGGCACTGGCGACCCGCGTGGTCGTCGCCGACGGGGCCATGGGGACGATGCTCCAGGCGCAGGACCCGACCATGGAGGACTTCCAGCAGCTCGAGGGCTGCAACGAGGTCCTGAACGTGACGCGGCCGGACATCGTGGCGAACGTGCACCGGGAGTACTTCTCGGTCGGTGTGGACTGCGTGGAGACCAACACTTTCGGCACGAACTACGCGGCGCTGGCGGAGTACGACATCGCGGAGCGCAACCACGAGCTGTCGGTGGCGGGTGCCCGGATCGCGCGGGAGGTCGCCGACGAGTTCACGGCCTCGACGGG